>JAKFVC010000107.1 GCA_021732415.1 Planctomycetaceae bacterium | reverse complement strand
CTTCGACTTCTTCGACTTCTTCGACTTCTTCGACTTCTTCGACTTCTTCGACTTCTTCGACTTCTTCGACTTCTTCGACTTCTTCGACTTCTTCGACTTCTTCGACTTCTTCGACTTCTTCGACTTCTTCGACTTGAACAAATGCACCAGGCAAGCGATTTAGTATCGCGGTATCGTCTTTTCTCCAAAGGGGATACACATTCAAAGCCTAGGCCGTGTCTGATGAAGCAATTACCCGATAGATCGGGGGATCAGATTCACCACGGAGACACGGAGAACACGGAGAAATCTCAGGTCTTGTCTCCGTGTTCTCCGTGTCTCCGTGGTGAAATTCCTCGTCTGGTAATTCATCAGACACCGCCTAGGCTGTGAATGTGTATCCTCTTCAGGGATTTTCTGAATCGACCTGACTCTGATCTTGCTCCTGTGCGGCTTCTTTGATTTCTTTGGACACATGTCCCTGTTGCGATGTTATCATCGGACAGGAGCGATTCTTCCGACATTCGACAGGAGTCAGTTCCCGCGACCGTGAAGCAGCCGCATCGTCGCGAGTCTTCTTTGAACTCTTCGCTTTCTTCGAACTGTCTTTATTCTACTCACTACTTACTCCCATCATTTCTCTCGCCGCAGACGCACCGTGTGCGCCCTCGAACTGTTGTGTCACTCCGCTCTACAACCTCGGGCGCGGTCTGCTGAGAAGGGTGTCTCACCTCCCGTCGGCTCGAATCACGAATCGGCTCGAAACCCTTCGGAATTCTCTGACAAAAATCCAGACCATCGTTTGCAACCCTGAGCACGATTCGATCATACTTCGAGACTCCAATCTGACCAAAACGGCACATCCCTCGTGCAGTCACCGCGGTCCGACGGACCTGGCTCTCGAAACAGAGCCATCCCGCGGACTGGTCCAGGTTGCCCAGCATGCCACACCACACAGCACGGACAAAAATGATCACGGAACAAACACAAGTCATACAGGAGTGCGCACAAGGCGCATGGACTGGCAAATTCACCTTTCCTGAAATCGTCGGGAGGCTGGCCGAGATCGGCGTAGAACGCTACCACGCGGACTACAGCCGCCAGGAAACCACCTATTATTTCCCCAACGGCGAGTCTCTCGTGGTGACCATACCTCACCCAACCCACGAAACGGCCGCTGAGTTTTCACCCTCCGCCGTCGAAGCGGCCGTCCGCCAGAGCCAACGAAACGAGCACACCTATCCGGATTTCATCCGCAAGACAATGACTGCAGGCTGCGTTGGCTACTTCGTCCAAATCACTGGACGTCGCGTCCTCTATTTCGGCCGCAATGGTGAATGCCATGTGGAGCATTTCCCGCCGGCGCCGGTTGATTCTTAACGCTGGGAGCCGGATGTGAGATAATCTCAGGTGGCCCAGTTTGGAGAGACATCACGGCCATTTAGCATGGAATACGGAGTATTAGGCTCATGAGGACTTTTGCCGTCTCGCGCGTGACTCCGGCCACCAAGCCGCTGCGAGTGATTCCCTATTACGAAGCGGCCACTCAGTTTCTGGGTGGCCGAGTCGAATCGTGTTCCCAATATCACGGGCAGTTGGTCGCCGATGTGAAAATGCATCCACTGATTGAGACACTTCATCGAGCATTTGATACTCATCGGCCGGTCAGCCTGTCGCCCGATGTCATCTGGCTGACGCTGACCCAAGGGTTGGCACGCCATATCAATGCCAACGCCGAGCAACTTCGCGACCAGTTCGTCCAACATCAGGGAAAGAAGAAGATCTCCGTACGGCGCGACGACTTCGTCAAAGGTTCACCGGAAAACCCCTGGCCCGAAGTCTTCAGTGAGCTCTCGGCTGCGATCGAGGATCACATTGGCGAGGCGCACGGTTTGATCGTGGCCGACTTTTCGACCACTGGACCGGTTGAGCGAGCGGCTTCCGAACTCGTGCTGATGGACGCCCTGCAGGCTTACTTTGCCTACGAAGTTTGTACCATGTGCGGAATCCCCAGTATTACCCTCGAAGGAACTGTCGGCGACTGGCAGAGGATCGCCGACCGAACGCGGGAATTCGGTCGTCTGGGATTGGACTGGTGGGTAGCTGCTCTGGAGCCGCTGTTAAATCAATTCGTCGCTGCTGCCAGCGGAAAGATTGACCGGGAATTTTGGGATTCGATCTACAAGTGGCACGGTGCAGAAGGGAGTGGCACGAATCCTTACATTACGGGTTGGATCTTAAACTTTTTCCCCTATCTGACCCCATTGAGCCGCGAGCCTGACTCTCATTCATCTTCTCCAGCAAGTTATTGCCGCAACCCTTGGATCAATAGTTGGCCTTCAAAACATGAAGGGCTGGAACCGGATCGAATCCCCCATTTGCCGGCTCGAGTGCCGTTCAAATGGGAGTATTACGAAATCGAATACGATATGGAGTTCATCGGGGGACTCCTCGGCGTACGTCAAGATCCGGATACTCTGTGCTTGCGACCAGAAATCGGCTGGGGCGTCTGGGAGACGGGAGCGGAGGTCAGAAAGCAGCAGTCGGACGCGGACGTACGAATAGAAAGGTTCGAAGCCGAGCGAGAAGCGGAAGTCAAACGGATGGCGGTGAATAACCATGAACCACAGCGACGATTTGATGACGCAAAAAGCCTTGGCCTACACGTCCACGAGATATACCGGGCCAAAAGTTCTTCAACGGCGTCCTGCAGCAGGCTCGAAGAGAGCGAACAGAATCAGTTGTTATTAGACGCCACCATCAACGCCTATAAAACAAACAGCGAGTTCCAAAAAATGTGGGACATTGTTTACGCCGAGCCTCCAGCACCTCTCCACACCAACTGGCTGGCTATGTGGAAGCGAAACTAAATAGCCTTGCGTGAAGTTGGGAGCGGGCTCGTGCCACTGTTTCATGACCGTACTCGGTCATTAAGCAGTGCTCCCCAAGCGACCAGATGCAAAACCGCGAATCACAGCCGAAGAAGGCACTGCTTAGCGACTGAGTACAGTCGCGAAACAGTGGCACGAAACTGAGTTAGTCCCAGGATCGTGCAAGGTTATCTAGGCAAAATCTGCACCGTCGATGGGAAATTCGCACTTGGCGGAATTCAACAACCGAATGTGCCCCTAATTCGCTTCGCTCACACAGGTTCGAGAACCCGTGCCACCCAGCCCGGCTCTCGCGGTGGGCTATGCTTCGTCGGCTCGATGGAAGGCAGTCTTCGGGTTTTTTCGTTCGATGTCCCAGTCGCCGAGGCCCGTCTTTAGCTTCAATGGCCTCATATCGCTGGCAAAAACATCAAACTCCGCTTCAAACCCTCGTACGCCCGGCACATATCTAGGCTCGTTTCCCTGATGCATTGTTGCCACTCCGACCGTCTGACGAACTAAGCAGAGTTGGGCATAGCTGGATGGATGTAAGGGGCGACCAAAGTCGATTCCATGACCATCGTGAGTATCCACTTTCGATGCGCCATAGGGCAAATCAATTTTCAATCCATAGGGGAGCGTTCTGACGACAACGAATAGATCGCGTGCCGTGATTACCCCCGTGTTGCGAATCTTGACCAGGTACAGAACTTCAATTTTTGCAGGCACCGGCCCGCCGGGCTCAATCGCAGTCCAGTCTGGGAAGATGTCGATCTGGAGAGATGTACTTGCACGCGGGTAGAACAGATTCCGCAGCAGCGACGGGCTCAAATGCTGGAAGCTGTCCGCAATTCGGATTTTGTACGGCTTGTTTGTCAGAAGCTCTGCACGGTGCGGCTTTGAATCACTCTCAGGGATCAGACAGACGACAAAGCCAGCTCCGTCAGCGCGGCTGAAGTCGCGCACCTCAACTCCGATGACTGGCGGTTCTGCAGCTCCCCGGAGTAGCTCCATAAGCCTCGATCGAAGGCTAGCAGGACTCGGGACTGGTTTCACATCGCTTGCTGCGTCGATACCTGTTGCCTTGTCCTTGCGGGCATCAACGCCCCAAATCAAGACGCCGCCCTGGTTGTTCGCGAAGCTGGAGATCGCTTCGCTCCATGTCTCCGCAGTATCTTTCAGATGTTCTCCGCTCTTGAAATCGAGCCATTCCGTTTCATGAACAGAATTGGTGACGAGGGCCTCGATTGCCGGGACGCCGCCCGCCACGAGATCATCGAAGAACTGTCGAGCTGTTGAAATTGCCATTTAGTCACGCCTTTCGGGAGTCGCTCATTGTATGCGTCTCGACCGATTGCTGCACCAACGTTCGTGCTAATATGTCTACATGCCAGGCGGACGACCATTGAAATTCGCAACGGCCGAGGACCTGCAGACCGGAGTATCCTGACCTGGCCCTTGTCGCCTTCGTAAAGCCATTTCTGGATTGTTGAACGCAAATCAAATCTTGCAGCATTCGCGATTTGTTGATATAGGGCTGAATGCAATCGAAGCCAAGGTTGGCGATTCTTCGACAAGGAAGTCCAGATGTACTCAGGAACCGATTCCAGCGCTGATTGTACGCGCCTCGCGACCAGCTTATACAGACGATACTTGCTAATGATGCAGTCCAGCAGGGATCAAATGATGGAAATCATTGATGACCCGCTGCTGGCGGAAGAATTCGAGGAACTTCACGTACCGATTGGACGTAATGAGTTCGACCGCCGATTGCGTGGATTGTCGGCGGATGAATTCGGGCTCTATCGCGAGATGTTAGAAGACCCGAACGAGACTTGGTCGCGGGCGTTCGCAGAAAACATTGCATCCAGCGTTTACAGATAGCCCGTTGATTACCGCGGAAGCTCTCGAGAACAGTGGACCATCAAAAAGTTCACGAAACGCTTGCGAGTCTCCGGACGAGATTCAGTCGTTGCAGTCCGAATGTCGGAGACTACGTTTAAAAGCTGTGCTTGAAAAGTTCGTTCGTCGTTGCCGGCCTGTGGAGTGGCGAAGTTTAATACCTTCAAAAGCATGAAAACAGTGTCACACGCCGTCTCCGCGGCGAATGCCTCATACGTTTGACAAGCCAGAATACTGGCAAGTGTTGCCAAGTATTTGTAAGTATCCTTGTGTGGTCCGAACAAGGCGCTGTGGACGATCGGCTTTGCCACTGTCGCCGCAACTCCAACTAACTTGTCTCGCCCGTTCGGGAGAAACATTGGAGGATCAGCATAGCCATTCGGGAGTCGCTGAGTCATCCCTCCCTTTGCGCACAACTTCCCATTTATGCACACAGAGCCTTGAACAATTGTCTGGACAACGTTCTCCAACAAATCCCTTGAAGAACTCGACATGAAGTATCGCTTCCTTTCGATCAACACGACGTTGTTGCAGGCGCTGTCTCGTTCACTGTCTATGCCCGAAGCGTCATTATTGACTTTTCAGGTGCGGCAGATACTCAGTAACTAGTTGCGACACGCGTTCACGAACATTCAAGTCAGTTTCATACTGCAAAAGTTGTTCGGAAGCAAGCGTAAATGACATCTCGTCCGGTGGAAGAGAACTGTCAATTTCCAACTCAGCCGAGATTGTCTCAAAATCTGGATTGGGATCCAATCCGTCAACAGGATGACCGATTACCCGAGTGGCCTCTCTCAATTGAGATGTTTCGGAAACAAGTGATTTTAGCAAAGATCGAAAACCTCCGGTTGCAATTGCAAACCGTGACTTTAACGCTTCGGGTGTTTTATGGTTCCACGATTCAGCTGCAACTATCGTTTGCTTAACTTCTTGGACCAGTGAAACGACCATTTGCGTCATGCGGCTTGCTGTGAATACAGTTGGCTCGGCCTCTTCTTCTGCACGTTCAGGTAACTTCCCGAGATCTAGACAATAAAGCCGAGCACTCCTTACCGCATCGTGCAGTTGAAGTAACTGCGCGTTCAAACACTCTAATATTGGAGTGCACATTTTAATGTTATACCTCCTTGATACACGATATTCCTGACTCCCAATGAAACTCGGCACGATCCGAGCACAAATGCCTCACCTGCGGTGAAGTTACATTTGGGAAATAGGACTGTCAATGAAATAAGACAACTCCTATGCGTTGTCTCCTGGCTTGGTGACTGAGAATCTACGCCCGAAATTTCGGATTCCCCCCCAAACTTAAAAGCTGACCGTCTTTCTCCAGCTTGCCACTCTCACAAACTTGCGTAATTCTGTAATTCCATCAGGCCAAGTGCAATCGATATTCCCAGAAAATTTTTTCCGCAATTTGGCGCTCCTCAATTATACGCGAGCTTGATGCGAATGTACACACCCGATCATCAGATCGAACGGTTTGCTGCAAGATTATTTCCGCAAGCTGAATGAGTACCACTGCTAAAACGAAATCAACAATCGATTCCACTGTGACTCAATTCGGCTCGAATAATACAGCTGGAGCCGAATCAGCCGACTTGGCGGTCTATCGACCACATGGAAGAGTTTCGTCTGTGTGCAGACAACTCATCGAGAAGCGATACGCAGGGTGGCCTAGGGCGTGTTGACATTCAGAATTGTCGAAATTGGGGAGAAAGATAAGATACGGTGAGTCGACATTACTTCAAGGATGGAGGGTTGTCACGCGCCGGTTTGGTTTATCTGACGACGATTTGAAGCGGATCGAACAATTGCTGCCAGGACGATCTGGAAGTGCAGGTCGGCAGGGGCAGGACAATCGGTTGTTTGTGACCGCGGTCTTTTGGATTGCTCGTACCGGCGCTCCTTGGCGTGATTTACCCGAGCGATATGGAGCTTGGAATACGGTCTTTGCCCTGCCCCTAGGAGTCGTCTCTCTCCCAGAGACTTTGAATTGGCGACCCTCGACGAGTCGGAGGATGGCTGACCTGACAGGTCCAGTTACAGTAATAATGTACCTGTCTCCTCTTCTTCCCCGTGTCGCGCTTTGCGACCAAACTGGACTGTTCTCCCAACAATCTGCCAGTCCTTTGTCCCTTCCTTTTGCCTGCTCCTTCGGCATTTTCGTCCTACTCTGCAAGTAGCCAGCCACCCAGGAGCCATGAAAGCAGATTGGCGGCCGTGATTGTGATCAGATCCCGATATGTCGCGGATCTTGTTTGATGAGCCGGAACGGTCGCTGTTTTTGATGACGGAGGATCGCAGAAGGCCAGCCAGAACAGCAGGCACTCGGCAACGGGAGCGAAGATTTCTGCGCAAGCCAGGTAGGCGCTGCGCCCGAGATGAGCTTCCACCACCAAGGGGAGCACTAGAATGACAATTGGATACGTGCAGGCGGTCAACCAAACTCCCGCAATCAACCTGCGGAACATGGAATGGCGTGCCGGAAGCCCGAGCAGCAGAATTGGTGTTTCAATGGCAATGGTCAGGAAATACCCGATCGGCAGAAACGTCCAAAGTGCGGTGGAATCGACGGACATCACGAGCCTGGCTGTTTAATCCTGACTGCCGGTTTAGAGAAGTCGAAGTAAGAAGGGGATCTCGGCCAAGACATGCAACATGGCAATGGTAAAGTAGATGTCCCTGGTCGTCGAATAATCGGCCAGGAACGCTCCCCAGAGAACGATCATCGCCACTGCTCCGCCCACCAACAGAATTGTGACGAACCATTTCCACGTTGCGGAACGTCGAGCCAATGGGACGCCTTCCATGTTCCACGGCCACGCTTTGAGGCTGATGATCGGAATGGCGATGATCCAGACCCCGTAGTGCAACAGCTCCAGGAAAGTATGTGCGGCGACGAGGAAATGCGTGGAAACATGGGGCACGATCCCGGCCCCCGCGTGCATGGAGATTTGCTGCGTCAGAATATCGTCACCCGGTAGATTCGGAGCAGATCCCAGCCGCAACCACAAGATGGTCAGGCCGATGGGTATCAACAGCAGGCAGCGTCGGTAGGTACGCCGCCACGCGGGTTGTTTCTGACCCAGTTCCCGATCCAGAAACCAGAGTGCCATGAGCGGGTGCAGGTAAACCAGACTCAAACTCCAGGCCATCGGAAGCAACCAGTTGATCGCAATGAGCACGCAGGCGGCAGGGACAATCGTGTCCCACTGACGATGTGGATGTTGACGGCTCCTGAGCAGTGCCAGCGATGTCACCCAGGCGACAAGCGACGTATTCCAGACCGCCACTGCCACCAGCCAATCGGATTCGCTCCAGTCGCATGCTGACGCCACCCAGGGCAGGCCGGCAAATGCCGCCGTCAGTCCCAGGACACCAATTAAGGCAGCCAGAAAATACGGTCTCAATGATCCCCAGCGGCCCGGCATCCGCGTCAGCATATACCGGGCCTCAAACCAGTTGTGAGGTCCCGCAAACAGAAATACGGTCGCAATGGAAAAACCCACCGGGAACCAACCGGCCAGCAGACAGGCCAGCGACATCACGCAGATGGATGAGATCGCGATGCCCAACTCAAGGGCAGATTGTTCCCTCAACACAAGAGAGTGCTGCTCTGAAGGTGGCAGTGTGCAGGCCATAATGAACAGGGTTTCGGCGGACTGCGGGTTTTCACTTTACTTAACGGGCAGGATCGAATTCAGGGTTTCTGTCTGCGGTTGCGGATCAGAAATATCAGACTGATGGCACCCAGAGACAGCGCAATCCCGGCGGCAATCGTCTGGCCCGTCGTCGGCCCAGCTGGTTCGGGCCCCTTTGGGATGATGATGCGATTCGGGATGTCAACTCGAATATTGTCAGCATTGGGAATGTCGCCCCGAGTCTTTTGAGCATCGGGAGCGTCGCCCTGAGTCTTTGGAGCATTGGGAACGTCGACCTGAGTCTGTTGAGCTTTCGGCTTGCTGACAGGACGGGGGCGGTAGGGAGGCGCAACGTTGCCCAGCGCCAGCCCCGAAACAACCAGTGAAATACACGCGAAGAGAACGACAAGGCTCATCCGATTACACATCATTGTTTTCCTGAGCTAAACAATCGACCGGGAGTCTTCAATTGATGCCGCGCGATGGCGGCAAAGAAGTGCGTTCAAAAAGTATATCCTATCCAGAGGTCATTAAATACATCGCGGGGTGGATTAGTGCGTCATCCATGCTAAATTGTCGGGTAGAGTCGCTTGAGTTTGACTCGGGCGTTCTTGATCTTGAATTGCCAATCGACTCCGCGTTGTTTGTCGTTAGTCCGCTTTTTACGTTCCTACTGAACAGCATCCAGCCAGGCCGTGTATTGGGAGCGGGGCAGGGGGGAATCCATCCAGGATGTGTCGGGACTGGGGAGGCGGAGGGCCTCGTGGACTGCCAGCCAGCCCGATGGCAAGGGGCAATGAGACTTCGTCCCTTTCTTGGTGACCCAACTTAGTGATCGCTGCTGATGGCACCTGCTGGCGAGTTGCAGGGTCACGCGGACGTCTTGAGCTGCATAGTCGAGCACTTCCTGGTGGCGTCCCTGCAGCCATAATTGCGGGGCTTTGATTCCCGACATGCCCTCGGTCTTTCCGGCGATTCCGGCACCTTGGGCGGCTTTGTCCAGGGCAATCGGAAAGCCCTTGATGCAGAAGATGTGGAACATCATGTCAATCTGCTGCATCGCCAGTTGTTTGCAATCCGCAATACGGCCGGACTCTTCGGCCAGGATGTCATAATCAAAGGCCAATCCGTTCCAGGTCACCACAGTGAACCCGGCGGCAACCATGTCGATCAAGTATTGGACCAGCGCGGCGGCTTCTTGGCGCTCCATTCGCGCAGTCGGGGTCCCTTGACCCTGGCCACCATGCCACAGCCTGGGAGCCGGACATTCCGTCGAGAATGTTGCCGCACACGAGATCCCCAACGGTCGATGTGGCCTCCAGTTGAAATCAACACCGGGTACGTCGGTTGCCGTCTCGAGATCGAACGCCAGGAATTTATTGGTCATTGGAGAGATCCCAGGGAAGATAAAGAAGTTGCCATCCGTAGCGAGCACTCTCTGTCACAACCGTGATTCCCGGACGGCGAACGGTTGTTCGAGTTCAATTGCGATCGCGCTAGTCCTGTTGGCTATCGCATTGTTCTGACCGGTGAATTGGCTGGATGTCGATAAACTGCGCATCCGGAGTATTCGCGAACGATACGCGAACAGTTTCCAACCGATCAAGACTGACCGGGACTATTCCCGTGCCACCGTAAGGGGACGCTGAACCGGGCGCTGCCTCATTACAAAGGACCGCAATTCTTGCCAGAACGGCGCGAAATCGGGACTTCGGAAGCGAATTCGGGAACGCATGTTCTGCGCGTCCTTGCTTCGTTGATCGAAGCAGACCGGACTCAGCCTGCAATCTGAGGTGCACCGCGTTCTCTGCGCAGACTCGCAATAGAGCGTCGACGAATTCGACGGGCGTGTCTGTCGAATCGAATGCGGTCTGCAGAATTTCAGAAAGTGATGAAGTTGCACTCATGGGCACTCAACTGACAGAATTTGCTTCTGCATTGCCGACTAGGAACGTCGAAGTTCTTCCAAGCCGGCACCTTCATCAAATTGTCCGAGGATTCGTTGTCGCTATGTCGCTTTGATCTCTTCCGGGCTGACGCCAATGGACAACGACACCAGTCCCCACTGCTCCGGCGAGAGATTCTGTGTAAGCTCGGACCAGATTAGGTCGTTCTTCTCCTTCATGCGACGTCCATCAAATTTGCGGCTGACAACGACAACGTGAATGCTGTCGTCGGGGCCGTCTGAGATATCGACCAGATCATCGATGTCGTTGAAATAGCCGTCCTTGAGGACGTCGTGGATATGGTGCTTCAGTTGTTCGTCGGCCATTGTGGAATTCCTTTAGACGTTATTATCAATCCAGTGGCGAATCTTGTCCACCGCATCCAGATAGTCCTCCGCATCTTCTCGATTCGAGAGATCAGGATTGTATCGCCAGGCTGGCATCCAGCGATTTACCATATTGAACAACGGCCATAACTGCACATTTTGTCGCAGGCGGTGCAACCCGTTTGTTTACCGTACCAATGATTCGAGTTGATGCGTGAAGATTGTCGCATTTGCGGCGAGAAGATGGCGCCGCTGCAATTCATCTTCGAGGTCCAACAAATTCTGGCAGTCAAATATCTTCATCAGCTTGGCTTTGAGAAGACACTCAATTGAGTATCCCGCCAGGTACATGGCACCACGCCATCTTGAAGCATCCAGCAGCGCCTTTGCATCGTCAAGACGATGAATGCTTGACTTGAGTTGTTCTCTAACTCCAATGAAGTGATTTCTCGCCATTGGTTGGTCGTCTCAATTGGAGTAGTTTAGACCGTCGGCAAACTCCATGGACTGCGATAATCTCTCGCCAATAGCACATCCGCCACTGGATCTCGCACAAACTGCTGCGTCTGCGGGTCGAATTGGACCGTCCGGCCGACTCGGTAGGCGATGTTGCCGAGGTGGCAGAGGGTGGTGCTGATGTGGCCGATTTCGATGTCGGCTGTCGGACGCGAGCGCGTGCGGATGCTGTCCAGGAAGTTTTGATGGTGCGGGGTGGCGCAGTTGCTGGAGTCGCTCGTGACGGATTCGGATTGGCCGTAGACTTTCCAGCCGCCGCGGTCGACGATCAGGGTGCCCTGGTCTCCGTGGAAGGCGACTGCGGCGCTGCGGCCTTCGATGCCCTGGTGGCTCCAGAGGCGGTGTTCCCAGGCGATGGTTTTGCCTGCGAAGGTGTAGTTGGCTAACAGGGTGTCGGGGGTTTGCTGGTCATCGTCGAAGTAGTGTTGGCCGCCTAAGGCTGAGACTTGAGTGGGGTAGGTGACCTCGAGGCCCCAGCGGGCGAGGTCGAGCATGTGGACTCCCCAGTTGCCGAGTTCTCCGGAGCCGTAGTCCCAGTTCCAGTGCCAGTTGTGATGGAAGCGGTTGGGGTTGAAGTTTTTCAACGGGGCGGGGCCCTGCCAGAGGTCGTAGTCGACTCCCTGGGGGGTGATGCAGTCGGCTTTGTGGCCGATCGATTTTCGCAGGTGGGCGGTCCAAGCTTTGGCCAGGCGGACTCGGCCGAGCTTGCCGCTGCGGACGTAGTCGATGGCCGATTGGAAGTGGGCTCCGCTGCGCTGTTGCAGGCCCGATTGGACGACTCGATCGTATTGGCGGGCGGCGGCGATCATCCGCGTCCCCTCGTCGATCGTGTGCGAGACGGGCTTTTCGACGTAGACGTCCTTGCCGGCCTGGCAGGCCAGGATCGTCATCACCGCGTGCCAGTGGTCGGGAGTCGCGATCACGACGGCGTCAATTTCGGGATCGTCGAGGACCCGACGGAAGTCGCGTTCGATCTTGGGTGCTTTGCCCTCACCCTGCAGTTGTTCGACCGATTTGAGGACGGAGGGGAACAGGCTTTCGTCGACATCGCAGAGGGTGGTGACGCTGGCTCCGGGGAGGCTGGCGAAACTGGTGGCGAGTTCTTTGCCCTGGTTGCGGATGCCAATGATTCCCAGGCGGATTTTGTCGACCGAGCCGTGGGCGATGGCGGCGGCTGCGGAGAGGCTGACGACTCCGGCGGCGACTCCGGCGGCGTTCTTGGCACTGGAGCCCAGGAACTGGCGGCGGTTGAGCGGAGAGTCGGCGGGCAGGCGCGGCATGTTGGGAGGCTCGGGGCAGGGCAGGGCGGCGGTTTGCGTGATGTCTAAATTATCATCTGCGGTGGGCTGGGAGTCCAGCGAAATCCAGGTTTTGGCAACTTCATGAGCGTCTTGGGCTCAATCTGAAGTCGAATTGTGACGGTGACGATCTTCTATTGGCAACGAAAGTTGATTGTATTGACAACAAAACGGGAGTGCATTGACAACAAAAAGTGTTTGTATTGACAACAAAAATAGCTCAAATGGGGCGAGAACCAATGCAATTGACAACAAAACTTAGATTCTATGCAAACCTCTCCGTGCACCCGCCGATCATTGGATGAAATTCCGGTCGATCCAAAGAACGCGTTATGATCGTGGATCGAATCAACCACTCACTTAGAGCCTGTGGTTTTATTCTGCTTGACGGTTGTCAACACGCGATCTAGGATTACTACTCAGATGGCTCGTTTACGGCACCCGAATAAGCACATTGATCGAGCGATCGAATATGCTCTTTCACTGGGCTGGACGGTTGAGAAATCGGGCCCTCATGCACACGCTTGGGGCCGGCTCTTTTGTCCTCATAGTACTCGCGAGGGCTGCATTATCAGCGTCTGGTCCACACCCAGAGTTCCTGAGAATCACGCCCGGCAAATCCGCCAACGCATTGATGGGTGTCCGCACGGCGAGGAATAACACGAGGCAGCTGAATGAAGAAAAAGCTTGTGGAACGCGAATTCGATTTTTCACTCGTGCTGGATGGAGTGTTCGAACTCACTACAGAAGTCGAGAATGCCTTGTTTGAGGCCGGCTGCGATGACTCCACTTTGAGCATCTTGTACGGCCGAATTTTCATGGAATTCTCTCGCTCGGCAACGTCTCTCAAAGCGGCGATCTTTAGCGCGATACGTGATGTTCGGAAGGCGGGAATCGGCGCGGATGTGCTGTATGTGGACGAGAGTAATCTGATTACTCAGGCTGAGATTGCTCGCAGAATTCGCCGTTCTCGACAACTTGTCCATCAATATGTGACAGGTAAGCGCGGGCCGGGTGGGTTTCCTCCCCCGGTCTGCCAGCTTCAGGAAGATACCCCGCTGTGGGCCTGGTGCGAGGTTACCTTCTGGTTGTTCGAAAACGATATGATTAAGCCCGAAGAACTGGAAGCGGCCGAAGCTGTGGCCGCGATTAACAGTGCGTTGGATCTGGCTCGGCAGAAGCACCGGAATCCCAAGTTGTTGGATGAAGTGACGCGGGCTGTGGAGATTTGCTCGTAAGGATCAATGCGACGGCCGGGGCTGCCATCCTACGGAAATGAAAACAGGACGCTGAGATCTCGCGACCTCAGCGTCCTGTCGTTTATTCAAGTCACCTGCTGGTGCGAATTACTTCGCGGCCAGACGGGCTTCCTTTTCGGCCTTGCGGCGAGAGACGATGTCGTCAATCAACGACTTCGGCACCGGCTTGTAGGCCGAAAATTCCATTGTGAAACCGCCCTTGCCCTGGGTCATCGAGCGGAGTTCATTCGCATAGTCGAACATCATCGCCAGCGGGCATTCGGCCGTGATGTAACACACCCCGCCGCGGACTTCGCTGTTGTTGATCAGACCACGCTTACTCGACACGTGCCCCGACACCGTACCCTGGTACTCGGTCGGAACTTCGACTTCGATCTTCATGATCGGCTCCAGGAGGCCGATCCCCGCCTTCTTCAGCGTTTCCCGCATGCAGTCGAAACCGGCAATCTGGAACGCCATTTCTGACGAGTCAACGTCGTGGTAGCCGCCGTCGATGAGGGTCATTCTGACGCCTACCACTTCGCATTCGCACAACGGACCCTTCGGCAAGGCCCTGCGGAAACCGAAGTCCGTCGGAGCGATGAACTCCTTGGGAATACGGCCCTGCGTGACCTTGTTGTCGAAGACGTACGTATCGGTCATCGTTTCCAAATCCAACGGATCGAGGCGGCCCACAATGTGAGCATATTGACCCGAACCACCGGTTTGCTTCTTGTGCTTGTAGTTGAACTCGACCGACTTCGTGGGGTATTCGCGATACGCCACGCGCGGCTCGCCCACCACGCATTCGACTTTATACTCGCGCTTGATGCGTTCCGTATAAATTTCGAGGTGCAACTGACCCATACCGGCGATGATCGTCTGGCCCGTTTCTTCATCGGTGAAGACGCGGAACGTCGGATCTTCGCGGCGGAACCGTTCGAGGGCTTTCGCCAGACGATCGGCACCATCGCGCTTTGCCGGTTCAATCGACAAACGGATCACAGCTTCCGGAACGAAGATGCTTTCCAAAGCATAGTTCGCACCGTCACCGCAGAACGTATCGCCCGAGGCGCATTCTACACCGACGATAGCGACGATGTCACCAGCCTCGGCCCGATCGATTTCTTCACGGTCTTCGGCGTGCATCCGGACAATACGGCCGAACCGGGTACGTTTCCCGGTACGGGTATTGGTGTAGGAGTCGCCCTTGATGATCTCGCCCTGGTAGAGGCGAATGAACGTCAACTGACCGAATTGTTCTTCGATGATCTTGAATGCCATGCAAACCAACGGCTTCTTGGGATCCGGCTTGAGCAGGACCTTGTTGGCGTTCTTGTCGGCGACTTCGCCTTCGGCCAGGGCCGGGGCTCGGTAGTCGATGTCGGTCGCATACATTTCGCGATCCAGCGGGCTGGGCAAATACGCCACGACAGCGTCGAGGAGAGTCTGCACACCCTTATTCTTATAGGCCGTACCCATCATGACCGGGGTCACGTTACGTGACAGGACGGCCTTGCGAATAATCGGCTTAATTTCTTCCACGGTGACTTCGCGTTCTTCGAGGAGCGCTTCCATCAGTTCGTCGCTGAACATCGAGAGGGTCTCGAGCATTTCGTGGCGAGCTGCTTTGGCGGCCTCGGCGTAGTCTTCCGGAATCGCTTCTTCGCGTACGGTCTCACCCTTTTCGCCGTCGTAGTAGATGGCTTTCATGGTGACGAGGTCGATGACCCCTTCGAAGCGTGATTCGGCACCCATGTTGAGCTGCAGCGGCATCGGGGTGATGCCCAGCTTGTCACGGATGGCCTTGATCACGTTCTGAGGATTCGCACCGGTCCGGTCCATCTTGTTGATGAAGGCGATACGGGGAATACCGTAGCGCTTCATCTGGCGATCAACCGTCAGCGACTGGCTTTGCACGCCACCCACGGCGCACAGCACCAGGATCGCACCGTCGAGCACGCGCAAGCTGCGTTCGACTTCGACTGTGAAGTCCACGTGGCCCGGGGTGTCGATGACGTTGACGTGCGTTTCGCCCCACTGCACCTTGGTGGCAGCGGAGGTGATCGTGATTCCACGTTCCCGTTCCAGGTCCATGTAGTCCATGGTGGCGCCGTCGCCGTCACCCTTGACTTCGTTAATCCGGTGAATACGACCGCCGTAGTACAGAATGCGTTCCGTCAAGGTTGTCTTGCCGGAGTCGATGTGGGCGGAAATACCAATGTTGCGGACGTTTTCGAGGTTTAAGTTGCTCATGACCTTTCACAGACCAGATTAGGAGGAAACAGGATCGATCCGTAGACCACATGGCCGGGATCGGGACACTCAAGTCACATAGGGAAGTCAACACGTATAGACAAACTGGAGGACCTGACTCAGAGAGTCAGGCTACAGGGCCCATCAACACAATTCACAACAATTAGACCGCAGGATCAAAACAGGCGGGGAGCGCGCCACTGAATTCGGCGGGTCAAACAGAAGATGCGGAGGGCGGGCGAGAGAGTGTGCTGGACAACTCTTGCTCTAAGTGCGAAACCGTCATCGTACAGGAACTAATCCCCCGGCCTCCGCCACTCAGCGGGTGGGAGTAATCATTCCCGGTTTTTCAACGACGATGATGAATCGCATGGCGACCAACATAAAGAGGTTTAGTCACTAGCCAGAGCCACCATTGTCATGGTGAGCCACAATTTGGAACCATCTGCGGGTGAGACTTTCCCCACATCCGGACGGTTCCGGAGCGTTAAACTCATTGATGGATTAGAATGCTATCGATCTTCGTCATTCCTGGAAAGAGGAGTTTCGCGATTTTTCTCAAAGAATGATGTGAAAAGTCGGTGAAGAGGCGTTGGATGGCCATTGGATAACGTTCCGGGGGCCTGTTGTTCGTCTGTAAACCCTGAACTGTAAATTGGTTGTGGATTGCGGGGTGGCTTGTCCAACGGGTCACAAGAACTGCAGGGTTTCTTCTTTTTTTCGGCGTCATTGGGCGTCATTGGGTAGATGTCATTTGGACATGTGGTCGCATTGCCCGACGACGGTGCGTTCAGGAATGGGACTTATAGGACTTATGGGACGGATGGGACTTATGATTCCTGTGTCCCATCCGTCCTATAAGTCCCATTGGTCCCATAAGTCCCATCAATCAGCATTAGCAACCATTCCGGAGGCGAATTCCGCCACCGAATGGTCACTTCGTTAATCTGGGATGACACGGCTGAATTTGACGGCCGTTCGTATGGAAGTTCAGTTCCTGTTCACGGCGGATTCGCGACTTGCATCGTGGCTTAACCTATTAAGTGTTAAGTGTTTATAGAGGTCTTGACAGACTTCAATAATTCTGTCTGCACTTTGTGTAGATCATTGTGAAGACTCCTGCCGATGAAGTATGGGCCGCAAGGTTTACCTGACCTCTACAACCCGAGAAATGAGGACTACTGACACTCTTCTGGAACCTGTCAAGTTTGTGTTTCAGAACGGTTCTCAGCCTGTCCATCATCTCTCACCGATCCCCCCGACGACTCATTGGACAGCATGGGGCTGTGCTGATCGAGTTGTGCGTGTCGATCGCGGTTGCGAGCCTGGTCATTGATGACATTCAGGGGACTTCGAAGCGTCGATCACCTGCGAGAGCTCCATGCTGAGCTGTCGCGGGTTGCGGGGGCTGACGCGTTCCAACGCCGGGCGGACTTGTCTGCACGGTAGAGGCACGTCTTGGAATATCGCGCTTCGATTGCGAAATGGGTTCGTACGAGCTGATTCGCATTATTAGGGGGGATTGGGATGGTGAAATCCGCACGGGACTCGAGACACCTTCGGGCCCTCATCATATTGGGTTTGGCGAGTGGCTGGTCGGTCAGCGGAGCATGGGCAGGGGACCGCCCAGCTCTGGTGCCGCTGGAGGCCGCTGCCATCGCCGAAGAAGTTCAACACGCTCCCGCTCCTGCTGGATATTCGACGCTCGATAAGCGTTCGCCGGTGGTGGATGCGGTCTATCACACGCTCGAGAAAGTCGGCGTGGTCCAAGCGAGCGACACCCGGCCCGCTGCGGCCGCTGGCAAGTTTCAGCGAGTCGGCAGCGAGACCCCGGCCGTTGAGGCTCACGTCCAGGTGAAGGGGACGTCCTCGGACAAGGTCAAGAAGACCGCCATGTCCGAGTTACCGCTCGACAAGCTGACTCCCAAGAATCTGGCTCGCGTGCAATCGTTGCTGGATGAGGTCGGCTACTTCCGACGTTTGCCCACCACGGTGTTCGCCGCCGATCCTGATGTCTATCAGTTCTTCATCCGGTATCCCGACGTCGCGGTCAGCATCTGGCGCGTAATGGGAATTTCGGAAATGAAGATGTGGCAGACCGGCCCCAATGAGTACGAGGGGGACTCGGGGGATGGTTCGACCGGCATCATCGATGTGGTCTATCGCAGTGCGGAAGAAAACATGCTGATCTGCGAGGGCCAATATCAAAGCCCGATCCTGAAGAAGCCGATCAAGGCGCGGTCTCTGGTGGTGTTGAAGACCAGCTTTATCAAGGAAACCGACGGCACGATGTACGTGACGCACCGGGCCGACATGTATGTGGCGTTCCCCTCGCAGACGGTAGAAACCGTGGCGAAGGTGTTGTCTCCGGTGACTGGGACGATGGCCGATCGCACCTTTACGGAAATGAGTTTGTTCCTGCGAATGATGTCGCTGGCCATGACTCGCCGGCCGAACTGGGTGGATCAGATCGCCGGGCAACTGGAAGGTGTCGCCGAGGTTCGCAAGCAACAACTGCGAGAGGTGACCGTGCAGGTTCACAACGGCGAACGAAAACGCCAGGGACTGCCCCCCTTGGTCAGCAAAGTTGCGGCACCGGCCCCGGCGATCGTCCCCGAAGATGTTGTGAAATCGGCCCAGCCAACGAACGGCAGCAATCCGACGGCGAGCACGACAAAGGTCATCACCGCGAAACCGGTGTCGATCAGTGTGAATCAATCGAGTTCTGAGACGACCGTGATGAAGGACGACTCAGCCGCGAGTAAGCCCGAGGCCACGGTCGAAAAAAAAGTGGAGAAGCCCGCCGACAAACCCAAGCTGGAGCCCGGCTTCGAGTATATCCCGCGCCGTAAAGGTTCGTGATTAGCGATCAAGGACGAAGCTCAAGTAGATGAAGTCGTAAGACTTCTTGAGTGCGACGGTGGATTGCAGGAATTCTTACGAATTCTGCTACTTTAAGAGCCCACGCTCTGGCGAGCGTGGCTACGACAAACGAAACGCGTAAGACGTCCGCGGCAACCTGCTCGGGGGGGCAGGTTCCGCGGTCGTGCAGCGACAACTCCGGGGGCGATTGAGAAATCCCACAGGCTGTGCGAGCCGTTGAAGTTCGGGTTGAACCCCGAACCAGGACGGAAGTCCGTGGGGGCAAGTCGCCATCTTACGCGTGAAACAGAATGGCCGGTTCGCACCGGCCATTCTGCATTCTTTGAGGTTGCTTTGATCCCCGACCCCCGTGGCAGACGCTGCCAGCGTCTGCGCGATATGGATACTAGCCCGAAGCGCAAGTTTTGAAGTTGCACAGTCTTTTATGGTGCGGTGTGAGATGGGTGTCGCAATGCATCCTGAAGGGATGGCAGAGAGTAGCCGGTGGTTGAGGAGCGGAGCGACGACACCACCGGTAAGCGTTCCCATTCCCCCCACGATCCTGGAGGGATCGCAGAGATTTCGCGTTTGGCTCTCGCAAGGTTGTTCCCTCTGGCATCCCTTCAGGATGCGAACACACGTTTACGAACCAGACCGGTGGTGTCGTCGCTCCGCTCCTCAACCACCGGCTACTCTCTGCGAACCTTTCAGGTTCGGAATTCAGCCTGATATCAACCAAATGAGAACGCTGTTGCGTCATGAACAGCGCAACTCGGCAAACTGGCTTGAATGCATTCATCAAACACGGCCTAGTGTCGGAGCTCAGACGCTGGCAGCGTCTGCCACGGGGGCCGGTCTCGAACGCGCCGGAATGTTCGCCCGATCTGCATTCCTGCTACAATCCCGGTAGTTTGTGCGGCTTGTTTGATCGCGCGCGATTTGGCCCGCAGACGGACGTCCCGTGTCGATTATGCTGCGATGCGGGGCATTTCCAATGCCGGCAGCGCTGCGCGGACGACTGATTGGGATTGCGGGCGGTCATGCTTAATCGATTAAGCTTGTGGCTCGCGGCGTCAATCGATCAAACTCGAGTTGATCCGTATCGCAGGTGTTTGACCTTCAACAAGGTGTTCTGAGCCGATGTCGCGTGTGATTGATTCTATTCGGGAACGCTGGCGCGGGGAAACTGACGGCGCGGGGTTGGCGGTCGTTCGCATCCTGGTGGCCCTGACCGTCCTCCTGGAGATGCTGGATGTCTGGTTCAGCGATGGCGTGACCGAGTTGCTCGTGGATCCGCAGGTGCATTTCAAATATGCGCTGTTTACCTGGATCGGGCCGCCACAAGGGTTGATGCCGCAGGTGTTTGTCTGGTCGCTGGCGATTGTGGCGGTCATGGTGCTGGTCGGCTGGCGGACTCGGTGGACGGCGTCGCTGATGGCAGTTGGCTACATCTACTGGTTCCTGATTGATGCCGCGAACTATACCGATCATGGCTATCTGGTCTGTTTGCTGGCGATCCTCGTGGCCTGGTTGCCGACCAATCGGTGGGCCTCGGTCGATGCTTATATGGAGCGCGAGAAGCGGACGCTCGCTTCGAGTTGGACCGTAGAACTGGTGAAAACCCAGGTCGCCTTGGTCTACTTCTTTTTTGCCCTGTCGATGTTCAATAGCGATTGGTTCAGCGGCGCTCCGTTGATTGCCTGGGCGGAGACGGAGTCAGAAAGCGGCGGGGCCACGCTGCTGGCCGGACACTCGGAGTTGGTGCTGTGGATTGCCCGGTTGATTCCCGTGTTCTATCTCGTGGCGGCGACTTCTCTGTGGTGGAAGCGGACGCGGGGCATCGGACTGATTGCCCTGGCCGCATTTCATGTGTGGGATCTGTTCGCGTTCCATCTCGGCGTGTCGCCGTTGCTGCTGACGGGGGTGAATCTGGTTTACTGTGATTCCGCCCGGTGGCGCAGCTGGGGTCTGGCGTTGTCGACTTGGCTGTCTCGCTGGTCGGTGCTCAATGGTGTCTGGAAGTTGCTGTGCAAGTTGGGCTGGATGGTGGATGCGTGCGTGAATTGGTTCGACGATACGCCGCTGGTCGGTGAAGCCAAGTCGAAGGTTCGCGGCTATGTGACTCCCGCTCCTGCGGCACCCATCGAAATGTTCCCCTCGTCGGCGCGGTGGTGCGTTGCCGTGTGGCTGGTCTTGCAGTGCTGGATGCCGATTCGGTACGTGACCCTCGAAGCGAATCCGGACTGGACCGATCTGGCGACGACATTTGCCTGGCGCGGACAACATCGCGACAAGCAGTGCGAATTGAAGATGTCGGTGATCCAGCGCAGCCAGGGGTTGCGCTGGCCACTCGATCCGACGGATGAATTTCCGGTGCCTCAAGCCATCTTCTTTACCGAAGGCCAGTTGAATGCGATGGGGCTGTCCGAAGGTTTTTTGAAGGACCTGGTCACCGGAGCGGAGACGACGCGCGCGGAGCGGATTGCGGCCTTGAAGTTATCGGATGCCGATGCCGAGCGGATTTTTGCCAACTACCGGGCCTCGATCGGCCTGCGCCTGGCGGCTCATCAATATGAGCAACTGGTCCAACGGCCGGAGCTCATCCGGCAGTATGCTCAGCGCATTGGCCAGGTCCTGGGCGACCTGCTGGGCGAAGAGATGCAGGTCCATGCGAATTTGATGGTGAAGTTGAATCACCGTCCGGCCCAGCGAATGCTAAGTGATGACGTGGAAGTGGATCTGATGGAATATCATACGGCCCATGCGCTGGCGGAGAAACTCGCCCGGCTGAGTCCCGCACTGCCGGCCGTCGCGGACAGAATCGCCTCGGCGAAAGACTGGGCCAACCAGCGGCGTCAGGAATTGGAGCAGGCATACGATATCGTTCCGGCGAACGATCGCCGCCAGGGCGAACCGGTCAAATTGCCGGGCCTGTCAGACGAGGACGAGCGCTGGTATCAAGAGACGTATGTGAAGAAATAGCGCTGGATTGGTCTCTTTGATCAGCGGATGTATTTGTCCCATTGGTCCCATCCGTCCCATGATGTCCCATCAGTCCCATCAATTTTTTAATGGGACTGATGGGACGAATGGGACCTATGGGACTTATGATAGGGGCTGACGGCAACATTCCTTGATTCGACAGAGATACCATGCGCAATAGCCTCTACGCCGTGATCATGGCCGGTGGGAGTGGAACCCGGTTCTGGCCCGCCAGTCGGCGGTTGCTGCCCAAGCAATTCCTCACGCTGGCTGGTCCGCGGACCATGCTGCAGACTACGGTCGATCGCTGCACGCCGTGGATTCCGCTGTCGCGAGTCCGCATTGTGACCAACGCGGTCCAGGCGGCGGAAGTGGCTCGTGAGTTGCCTGATCTGGGGGCCTCGCAAATCCTGGTGGAACCCTGCGGACGGAATACGGCGCCGTGCATTGGTCTGGCGGCCATTCAACTGCTGCAGACCGATCCGGATGCCGTCATGGTGGTGCTGCCGGCAGACCATGTGATTCACCCGATTTCGTACTTTCAAGATGCGGTCGAGCGGGCGTCGGCGATCGTCAGCCAGTCGCCCGAGACGTTTGTGTTGTTCGGGGTACCACCAACCTACCCGGCGACGGGATTCGGGTATATCGAACGGGGGGCCGCGCATTCCGACCGTGAAGCGTTTCAAGTCGGAGCGTTCCGTGAAAAGCCGTCGCGGGCTGTCGCGGAAGAGTTCCTGCAGAGCGGCCGGCACTATTGGAACTGCGGCATTTTTGTCTGGCGGGCGGCGGCCATCTTGAAGGCTTTGGAAGAATTTCAACCGGTGATTTTCGAGGGCTTGCAGAGGATAGTGTTGCATGCTCAGACGAAGGGTTGGGAACACGCCGTCGAGCAAGAGTTCCCGCAATTGACATCGATTTCCATCGATCATGGCGTGCTGGAAAAAGCCCGTGATGTGGTGGTGCTGGAAGCTCCCTTCGAATGGGATGATGTCGGGAGCTGGCTGGCGTTACAGCGGTTGCTGGGAATTGATGTGGAACGGAATACGGTCAGCGGGCTGCATTGCGGAGTCGACACCCACGGCTGCGTGGTCCGCACGACCGATCAACATTTGATTGCGACTTTGGGGGTGGAAGATTTGATCATTGTGCATACGCCCGATGCGACGCTGGTGGCTTCGAAGGCGAATGAGAATAGTATTCGTGATTTGGTGGCGGAGTTGGAACGGCGGGGGTTGGAGCGGTTTTTGTGATGGATCTGCCTCTGGGTGCTAGTTCTTTGTCACACCATAATCCTTGGGTTGGGTGCCACTGGCTCTGCCAGTGCCGGTAGTCTTTCGACTGTCCGGCAAAGCACTGGCAGAGCCAGTGGCACCCCAATTCCTAGCTTTGACGAAGCACTAGTTCACAATTTTTAGATTGGGGTCGGGCGTTCAAATTTCAAAATTGGCCGGATGCCAACCTGTGATTTGAAGATTAATTGACTGGCCAATTTTGAAGTTTGAACACCCGACCCCTCTTGGTTATGCGACGTTTTCCTTTTTGATTGCCTGTTATGCCACCTGCTGAACCTGTCCCCGTATCTCCTGAACCTGCCGTTCCCGCAACAGGACGTTTGCTGGGTGTTGACTTCGGCACCAAACGCCTGGGGTTCGCGGTCTGCAATTCCGAGCAGACGATTGCCAGTCCTGTGGAAAACTACACTCGCCAAACGCCTGCGGTGGATGCGAAGTGTGTGCTGCGGCTGGTTTCTGAGTATCGTATCGTCGGCCTGGTCGTGGGGCTGCCGGTGCATCTCAGCGGGAATGAAAGTCAGAAATCGCGGGAGTCGAAGGCGTTTGGGGCCTGGTTGCAGGAAGTGACCAAGTTGCCGATCGCGTATTCCGACGAGAGGTATTCCTCGGCGTTCGCGGAAGAGCATTTGATGAATATGTCGTTTACCAAGAAGAAGCGGACGGCGCGGCTGGATATGCTGGCGGCACAGTACATTCTGCAGGGGTATATTGAGGGCAAGCGGGACTCGGAACCGGGGGCACTCTCCGATTGACTGTAGCCACGTCTCGCCAGAGCGTGGGTCACTTGACGCCCAGCCCACGCTCTGGCGAGACGTGGCTACGGCGCGATGTTTATCAACGTGAATGCGCGAAAGGCAGGGTCGATTCATGCAACCGTCATTTGATATCGCCGCCGCCCACAAGTATTTTTCGGCGGGTTGTTTCAACAGTGCCTGGACCTTGATCGACAAGGCCGAGCGTACCGCCGATGAGAACGAACAGATGCTCGCGCTGGCTCATGCGTCGGTCTGGCATTGGCGTGAACGTGACGACTGCAAACCGCGGAATCTGTCGATCGGCTACTGGCAGTTGTCGCGAGTCTATGCGTTGATCCGGCATGGCGAGCGTGCCGCACACTATGGCGCGTTGTGCCTCGCGGTGAGTGCTGATGAGCCTCCCTTCTTCCTGGGTTATGCTCACGAAGCACTCGCCCGGGCGGCGGCACTGGTGGGTGATGTGACCGCGATGTCCGAGCATCTGGCTCAGGCACAAGGGCTTGCGGAAATGGTCCAGGAAGCTGAAGATCGTCAGTTGCTGTTGGCCGATCTGCAAACCATTTCGCTGTCGATTGTCTGAGAGTGTGTCTGAAATGGGAGGGCGGGGTACCCTCTGGGTCCCTCGCCCTCCCAAAACTAGGCCTTTGTAAATACGCTCTGACGATCGTCGCGGTGTATCAGGAGTGGAATATCGTGAGTTACGGAGGTCCTCGATACGGAGGCGACCCTGGGCGACGAATGATGTCGCAGTTGGGTGCCCGGATGATTCCCATTGTGTTGGGGTTGCTGGTCGTCGGCTTTACGATGATCCGCGGCTGCGAACGGGGTCCGTTCGGACGCAACCAGGTCCTGGCGGTCAAAGGTCAGCAAGAGATGGCCCTGGGGGCTCAGGCCTTTCAACAGGTCCTGAGCACCGCGAATGTCGAAGACGACACGCCCGAAGTACGGGCGGTGGAAAAGGTCGCCCAGCGGTTGATCAAGGCCGCTGCTAACCCCGCGTTTCTGGAAGCGGCCGGTTTGAAGCCCCAAGACTTTGACTGGAAATTACGCGTGATCCGCAGCCGGGAAGTGAATGCCTTTTGCCTGCCCGGCGGCAAGATCGTCGTCTATACGGCGATCATCCCTGTGGCCGAGACCGACGCCGGCCTGGCCACGGTGATCGGCCATGAGATCGGGCATGCCCTGGCGCATCATGGTTCAGAACGCATGGCGACTCAACAGATGACGCAGATCGGCATGGTGGCCGCCGGCGCTGCGATGGGGGACATGGACCCTCGACAGAGGCAGGGGCTGCTGCAGGCGTTGAACGCGGGAGCTCAGTTCGGCATCTTGAAGTATAGCCGTACGCACGAATCGGAGGCCGACCACATCGGGATCCTGCTGATGGCCGCAGCGGGCTACGATCCCAGCGAAACGATTCGGTTCTGGGAGCGGATGACACACGCGACGCGCGGCGGAAAGAAGCCGCCGGAGTTCATGTCAACTCATCCCAGCGATGAGACTCGCATTCGCAATCTGACGGCTTGGATCCCGGATGCGATGCCGCTGTACGAGAGCAGCAGCGATAAGACCGAAACCGAAGTCCTGCCGAAGGATGCCGGGCCGGCTCCTGGTATCGATGAGCAGTAATGCGGACCGATCTCGCAAATGGCGCAATGCAAATTAATTTTAGCCACAGATTAACACAGATGAAACACGGATTGGGTCATCGTCTGCTGGGCGCTGAATGGCATTACCCACCCGATGACTGCTGACATAGGGATGCCGGATAGACGGGCTCATACCTTGTCCTAATCTGTGTTTCATCTGTGTTAATCTGTGGCAGAAAACTCTTCTGCCAAAAATGGTACGCCTGATCTCGGCATCGCCTGCCGGCGGCTTCAATTCCGCGTTTCCGATTGTTTGACGTGTGTCAGCAATTGATACAAGAATTCTGCAGTTATCAGACTAGGGGGCGTAAACGGACCCGTTTTCGGTTCAAGCTGGTCGCTCGTCAGAAATGGGAACTCGAGTTTTATTACCTCTAAGGCAGCCGGTGTCAGTCGGCCAGAGGAGTCTAGTTCCCAGAGTTCATAGCGATTCAGTGATCGCAATGGCTCCTGGATCTGAAATTCCTTCTCCAGCCGAAACGAAAGATCAATCAATTCAATCGAATCGTCGCCGCCAAGTTCATCATAGAAACTTCCCGTTGCGGTGACTTGTTCGAGTTCGAGTCCCAAACAATCAGCCATTACTTGACGCACTGCAAGCAGAGTAATTGGTTGGGGAACGGTTTGTTTTCTGCCAAACATGAGTTCCGAGCTTTCATGGCTTGAGGAGTATGTCGAGACTGTAGACAGAGCGATCCTTGTTCATTTGCGACGTTTTTTCTCAGGCTCACCAGCGACCAGATTTGCCAGCTCTGCAGGTGGGAATTCGACGAACTCCGCATAGACGGCGGTGACCATCGGATGCGCGTGGCCCAGTTGCTGCTGCACGAATAACAGGTTGCCTCGCGTTCGCTTATAGGCGAGGTAGCCATAGGTGTGTCGCAAGAGCTGCACGCTGGCGCGAGATTCGAATCCCGCGGCGGTCAGGATCTTGACGACGCGACGATAGAGGGTCGTGCGGTCAAACGGGCGGCCGCGATCGTTGAGCGCCAAGGGCTGATCCAGATCCTTCACCGGGATCGAATCGTGCAATCGTTGAGGCCGTACGTGCCGGACATAGTCGCGAATCAACTCGGCCAGGGACTGGGGAATCGCGACGATGCGATCCTGTCGAGGTGTCTCGGCCACCTGGAGCGCCGGCTGCTTTAAAGTGGGCGGGACATCGCGCACCCGCAGGTGGCAGAATTCGGAATTGCGGATTCCCGAGAAGGTCAAGACCTCGAAGATCAGCTCATCTGTTTTGGCCGAACACCAGGCGGGAGTCTTTTCCACCGTGAGACGTTGACGAATCGATTCGCGAATGGAATCGACTTCCTCTTCGGAGAGAAACATGTCGCGGGTCAGGGCCCAGGTATCTCGAGCGGTCATGCGCAATTCCTATCTGTAATGTTGCGTTCATGGTAATGCAACAAAAATGATCTGTAAAGAGATGTTGCGGGTGTCGGGCGTACGATTGCCGGTATCGATCACAAAGAGTTTTAGCCACAGATTAACACAGATGAAACACGGATTGGGTCATCGTCTGCGGGGCGTTGAATGGCATTGTCCACCCCATAACTGCTGACATAAGGATGCCGGATAGACTGGCTCATACCGTGTCCTAATCCGTGTTTCATCTGTGTTAATCTGTGGCGAAAACTCTTCTTTCGAAGAATCGTACGCCCGGCCCTGGGTCTGTTTTTGTAAAAAATTTGACCCTTGCGATTCAGTTTCGTACACTGCCGGGAATTGGGGAGCTTCGTCGGTATTCATTCGCGGCTCGATCTTGGGCAGAGCGCGCTGGGTTCAATAGGCCTGCGGTCTGGCGACCGTGGCTACGGCGTCTTGGTTCGTTGAAATACCACAGAGAGGGGATGTTGTCGTGACTCGAGATGAAATCCTATCGAAGTTGGCGGCCGGGGAATTGAAGGTCGACGAGGCTTCCAAACTTCTGGCGGAACTGGAAGCCCCCAAGCGGGGGGCCCTCTATTGCAAGGTCAGCGAAAAGGGTGCCGTCAGCGTCTATGGCCTGCAGCGGATGCCGGTCACCCTGTATATGGAACAATGGGAACGGCTCTTCGAATTCGGCGACCAGATTCAGCAGTTCATCAAGGACAATGCAGGTTCGCTGAAGAAGAAAGATAAGTGAGGGCGTTTTTCCCATTGGTCCCATCCGTCCCATTGGTCCCATCAAATTCATGGGACTTATGGGACGGATGGGACCAATGGGACTTATGGGAACCCAGATTCGACCGATCACAGATCCCGCTGCAAAATGAATTCGCATCAGTGGTTGTGGGAATTCTTGAATCTTTTTGCAGATTTTTGAAAGTCTGCTCATGAAGATGGGAAGACTTTACCGATAAAGTTGAGTGTGCCGGCAATGCGCCCGTGTTCACTGGCTCGTAAAGACATTTGGTCTTCTTGTGTCGAGCCAGGAATGCGTCCGCAAAAGTGAGATGAAAAGCTGGCACACTTTTGCTGTAACCGGTTCCCATGCTGCAATCACTGATTCATCGCGTTGAGATCTACACGTGTACTACTGCTGATCGAGACGCAACCCCGCCTGCACTGCCCGTCAAACATTCTCTCCCCGAGAATGCTTTCCAAAAAATCCTGTCTGACATCGCTGAATTCCCCGACGCCTATATCGCTGCCCCATCGGGAGCGTGATCGATCGTAAGTTGGAACTGGTCTTGCGAGACCCATTCCAGCGGACATCGACCCACGTCTCCCAACAGCCGAGCCCGGCAACTTCCACGTTGATCCTTTTCTGAGTCTGACCAAGGACTCGGTGCCGCGATCAGGAGGCCTACCTTGTCATCACGCCGTATGAATTCCTTCCAGAACTGGTGCTTGACCGGCACTCTGGCCGGTTCGTTGATTCTGGGGGGATCGGTCTTGAGTCAGGCGGGCCCCTTGCGTTTACCGGGCAAGTCGACCTCCAAGGCGCAGTCGCAAACGGAGATGCAAAAGCAGATCGCGGAGCGCAAACAGGCCGAGGCTGATGCGGAACTGGAAGCCGAATTACAAACCCCGATTACCGCCGAAGAATCGCAGTCCAAGGCCGAACAGAAGATCGCCAAGAGTGCCAAGCGTGTCCAGTTGAACTGCATGGAGTCCTCGTGGAAGTCGGTCATTGAACGCTATGCCGAACAGACGGGGATGGAGCTGATCGCCGAGCCGGGTTTGTTTCCTAAAGATCGTTTCACGCGCCGCGATCGTTCGCTCTACACGGCGGAAGAAGCGCTCAAGATCATCAACCGCGAGTTGCAAAAGTTCGACCTCAAACTGGTCACCAAAACCAAGCATCTGGTCTTGATGGAATTAGCCGCGGCGGCCCCCAACTATCGGCGGCCGGAGATCCAGGGTGATAAGCTGATCGCCGAGCATTCGCTGCGCCCCAGTACGATCAAGCCCGCGTTTCCTGATCGCAATACTCCCAAGCGGATTGAGGTCGAGACGGTCGATGAGCGGGCAGTGCCGATTTCGACGGAACCGGCGGATCTCGGCCCCAACAAGATTCAACTGGCTGGGGGGACTGAACCCGCCCCGGATGTGGCACCCCGATCTGCGGCCCTGGTGCCGATCACCATCCAGCATCGCCGCACGAAGGATATTGCCAACGTTCTCTACCGCGCGTTCGAGAAGAACTGCGAGATGATCAGTGATGGGCCGGACGGCTTGCCCGCGATTCGCGTGTACGAGCCGATGGTGAAAACGAGCCCTTTGGCTGGAAAAATTCCGCTGGCACCTCCCAAGCGGGTGCTGCGATTTACGCTCGCGATGGACCATGCGAACGGCGAACTGTTGATTCAGGCTCCCCGACCGATGACTCGGACGGTTGCTGCGATGATTCGCAAGCTGGATGTTCCGCAGGTGCGCGGGACCAGCGTGCAACTGTTTGCGAGTGAGAAGTACGATCAGGTCGAGACCACGGCGGAACTCGCTCGGGCCCAGATAGCGGCGATTGCGAAAGCCCAGCGGAAAGCGCCCACAATCCAGCGGACAGTTGCCTTCCAGGAGGAAGATCCTCAGTTGGAAGCCGTCCAGGCGGATGGTCAGGCCGAAGCCCAACCCGCGGAAGGCGAGGCTGCCCAACAGCCCGCTGAACCCAACAATCCCGCACCGCCCGGTAACAAAGCGCAACTGCCCGATTTACTGGGTGGCTTGAAGGGTGATGTGTCCGTGGAGTCAGTGCCCGATCTGGGTGTGATGATTTTGAAAGGCAATCAGAAGGATGTGGAAGCCGTGATGGCCATCATCCGCGAGATTGAAAAGCTGAGCGCGGGGACGGCCCCCGATGTCCACCTGCTGATCTTGAAGAATTCGAACTCGGAATCTCTGGCCGAACTGCTGAGCCAGGTTTACGAACGGCTGAGTGTCCGACGTCAGCGGGGCACGGGAAATCAGGGCGCTGCCGCGAATGCCAACAATCCCCAGGTCACGATCATCCCCGTCGTGAAGCCGAATGCCATTCTGATCGTCGCGTCTGAGGCCGATATGGAATCGGTCTTGAAGTTGGCCGAGGAACTCGATCAACCGGTTGATCCCACCGCTGAATTCCAGATGTTCCGCTTGAAGAGTGCCATTGCCGAGCAAGTCCTGCAGACCATTCAGACCTTCTACGAAGAACGCAAGGGTCTGGGAGCCCGTGTGCTGGCTGTGGCCGATGTGCGCACGAACTCGGTGCTGGTGCATGCTCGTCCGAGCGATCTGGCGGAAGTGGCGTCCCTGGTGAAGGAACTGGATCAAGGGACGACGGCCGCCGTCAGTCAGATGAAGATTTTCCCGCTGAAGAATGCGGTGGCGATTGAACTGGCAGACGTCCTGCAACAGACGCTGCAGAGTGTCCTGAGTGCTCCGACTCGTCAAGCGGGTGGAGGGCAGGGTGGTTTGGGCGGAGCGGGTGGCGGTGGTGCGGCCCCCGCGGCTGGTGGTGGCGGGCAGGCCAGTGCGGCCTTGCGAGAAGTTCGATCGACCGTGTTGCAGTATCTGTCGGCGGACGGTCCGGGACATCGCTTGCTGCAGTCGGGGATCCTGGCAGACATCCGGATTACGGCCGATGGGCGGACCAACAGCCTGATGGTCACCGCCCCGGAAGAGAGCATGACGATCCTCGAAGAGATGATCAAACAATTGGATCGCCCGACGTCAACCGTGGCTGAAATCAAGGTCTTTTCGCTGCAGAACAGCGACGCCAAGTCGATGGTTGTGTTGATGGAAGCCCTGTTTGCGAATGCCGCCAATCAACAGAATGCGCTCGATCGGCTGGGTGTCCAGGTCGCGGGTGCCGAAGACGCCAGCAGCGGGTTGGTTCCGTTGAAGTTCTCCGTCGATTCCCGCACCAACAGCATTGTCGCGGTCGGATCGGCCGCAGCGTTGGGAGTCGTCGAAGCCATCTTGATCCGCCTGGATGAAAGCGATGTCCGGCAGCGTCAGAGCATTGTCTTCCGTCTCAAGAACAGTCCGGCGACCAACGTTGCGACGGCCATCAATAACTTTCTGACGTCACGCCGCGATCTGGAACAATCCGCCGATGGCCTGGTGAGTCCCTTCGAACAGATCGAACGCGAAGTGATCGTCGTGGCCGAGCCGATCAGCAACACGTTGCTGATCAGTGCCACGCCGCGGTATTTCAAAGAAATTCAGCAGCTGGTGATCAACCTGGATGCGGCACCGCAACAAGTCACCATTCAAGCCCTGCTGGTCGAAGTGACCCTGGATAACACCGATGAGTTTGGTGTGGAGCTCGGTCTGCAGGATTCGGTCCTGTTCCGCCGCAGCGTGGTGCCACAGACAGGCATCACGACGTTGACCCAGACTACTACTCAGAACAATACGCAAACGACCAACCAGCAGTTGATCTCGCAAGCGGGCGTGCCCGGCTTCTTGTTCAATAATCAACAGTTGGGAAATAACACCGGTGGCGTGAACACCAACCCCGGCTATGTCGGCAAACAAGGTTTGACGAGTTTTTCTCTCGGTCGACAGAACAACGAATTGGGCTACGGCGGCCTGGTGCTGGCGGCGGGTTCAGAAAGCGTCAGCGTCCTGTTGCGAGCCCTCGCCTCAACGCGTCGGGTCGATATCCTCAGCCGTCCGCAGATTCGGACTTTGGACAACCAACTGGCTGTGATTCAAGTCGGTCAGGAAGTTCCGATCGTCAGTGGTTTCAATCAAACGGCCCTGGGTGCGAACCCCATCGTCGAAGTTCGTCAGGCGGGTATCATCCTGCAGGTCGTGCCCCGCATCAGTCCGGACGGCCGAGTCGTGATGGACGTCGCCGCCGAACGCAGTACGTATCTGCCCGAAGATCAGGGTGTGACGATCTTCAGCGATACGGCGACCGGCCGGACGATCAAGGCTCCGCGGAAAGATATCTCGACGGCTCGTACCAGTGTGTCGGTGGCCAATGAGCAAACCGTCGTACTGGGCGGCATGATTTCGACGACGACCTCGAACAGCCAGCGTAAGGTTCCGTTCCTGGGTGATCTGCCCTACCTGGGCTTGCCGTTCCGCTACAGTTTGAACCAGATGAACAAACGTGAATTGTTGATTTTCCTGACCCCGCGAGTGGTGCGGACGGATGCCGATTCCGAGTTGATCAAGCAAGTCGAAACGGCTCGGATTCACTTCATGGAGCAGGATGCTGAAGAGATTCACGGCCCGATCATGTCGGTCCCGGCCCCGGTCGAGCCGTATCAAGGGACCGTTCTACCGCCGGTCGGAGTGCCACCCGCGGTGGATGACCCCAATGTTCCGACAACTCAAATGCCTGGTCCGGCGATTGGGGTGCCCCCTCCGCCGGAACCCGATAGCAGTTTGAAGCTCATGCGTCGCAGTACGAAGAAGAAGTCCGTGGGCGTCGCGATGGTGAAATAGAACGTAGCCCGACTCTCTGAGTCGGGTGTGTTGCCGGTGGCGATTGTTATGTTCCAAACTAGCTGAGTGTGAGAGTGTGTGAGAGTGTGAGAGTAGGGGAGTGAAGACGGGGCCATGTGACTGTTTACTCCGTGACTCTCATACACTCACACTCTCATACTGAATGAGAAACAAGAAACTCCCGAGTCAGTGAGTCGGGTGTGTTGCCAGTGGCGATTGTTATGTTCCAGCACTAGCAGAGTATGAGGGTGTGAGAGTGTGAGGGTAGGGGAGTGAAGACCGGACCATGTGACCGCTTACTCCGTGACTCTCATACACTCAAACTCTCATACTGAATTAGAAATAAGAAACTCCCGACTCAGACAGTCGGGCTACGAAACGAATCCCTCGGAAGGTGTGCTTGCGATGAAAACTACGACACCATCCCTCAGCCAGATTCTCATCACATGGGCCTGCCTGTGTCTCTCCGGCTGCAGCGCCGCGGGACTCAATTTTCACTTCAGTAAGAAAGAGATAGTCGAAAAGGAAACGGCGGATAACCCCGTCGAGCAGATTGTCCCCGTGTGGCAGGAAGCCGAAGGGCCGGGGGTTAATCCGTCACAGGTCACACGCGGTTTTGGCGGGCAGGTGTACTTCATCACGCGACAGCGCGGTGCGCCGTCCGAAGTGGCCGGCAAGGTTCGCATCTATCTGTTTGACGATCGCGGAGACGTGGAACAACGCTCGAAGCCGATCCATCAATTTGATTTTGAAGCGGGAGCCTGGACGGCCCACCTGACGAAATCCAAGCTGGGGCCGGCGTATTCCGTATTCATTCCCTACACGCCTCCGGACAACGTGTCGACCGAGTGTGCCTTGCGAATCCGCTATACGCCTGCGGATGGTTCGCCCGTCTATTCTCAGATGGTGAAAATCACTTTGGGTGGAGTTAAGAAGCCGGCGGACTACGAGACGGTGACTGATCCGAAATTGAAGTCGCTCGAGCCCCAGACCGAAATCGTGATCCCGCAGGTCACCCGCCGCGGTCAAAAACCTGCCCGCGACAGTGAGGTCGATGCCGAAGAGGATTCCGACCGCGAGCGTCCGATAACGACTCGTCGCAGGTCGGCCGGCAAGATCCAACAAGCCGCGGCCAACGGGGATCTCATCGAACGCTCGGGTGTGCAGACGGCGGAGTTCGAGTCTCCCGCCGAGCGACATCGGGACCAGGGACGAATCCGGCAGGCAGACTATGAAGAAGACGATGCTCCCGCCACCCGACGCAAGTATGTCGGGGACGAACATCTCGACTTTCTGGGGAACGAAGAAGAAGCCGAAGCGATGCCCATCCGCCGAGCAGAACCCCGCCGGATTCGTGATTCTCGGTTGACCGACTTGTCGACTTCCGATGAACCGGAACAGCCGGCGCCCAAGCTGCGAAGTTACACCATTCCGCTGGATTAGTCAGGTATCGTGGGACGGGTCTCCAGGCCCGTCCGTCCCGCCGCATCGTATTCAATACCAACACCAAGCAAACCGAAGGGTTACGAAAGCCACCGCCACTTTCGACCTTCAAACCTTCGTGTCCTTTGTGACCTTCTGTTAAATCATTTGGAACAGAAGGTCACAAAGGTCACGAAGAAGAATACGAAGAAGCAATAAAACATTTCCGATCTGGGAATCGACTTCTTTTGGCACGATGTTGTTGGACGGACGGGCCTGGAGACCCGTCCCACGATACTGACCAGCAGCCGAATGACATGAACTCTCCAGCACCATCGACCCGCGAGCTTGTCCTAGTGGGGGCCGGGCACACCAACTTGCATGTCGTGCGGGAATGGCGGACGCGTCCCCTGCCGGGAGTTCAACTGACGCTGATCTCGCCCTTCGGTCGTGCGACGTACAGCGGCATGCTGCCGGGGACCCTGGCCGGGCTGTATCAACCCGACGAGATGCAGATTGATCTCCAGCGTTTGACGGCCGGAACGGGAATTCGCCTGATCGTTGCCGAAGCCACCGGTTTGCAGCCTGACGCGCGATTGATCACATTCGCGGATCGTGATCCTGTGCGGTTCGATGTGTGCTCGGTGGGGATTGGTTCGGTGCCGGGGCAGCGTGAGATATGGCAGAGCTCGTCGCGGGTTCTCAGCATCAAACCGATGACGACATTCTTGCCTCGGCTGGACGCGATCATGGCCCTGCACGAAGGGGCTGTCGATCCGTTGCGTTGCATCGTCGTGGGGAGCGGTGCGGCAGGGACTGAGGTCACGTTTTGCCTGGACCACTGGCTCCACAGTCGCGGGATCGCTCATCGGCTGACGTTGATCGATGGGCATGCAGAGATCTTGCCGGGATACGTGCCGGCCTTCGTTCGCACTGCCCGCAGATTGATGTCGGCACGCGGTGTGGAAGTTCGCCTGTCGCAACGGGTCGAGGCCATCTCGGAGACCGCGCGGTTGCAATCTACGGTTCCGAAGACCGTTGCTCCGCCGTCGGTTCAGGTGCGGCTGAGTGAGGGGACGACGCTGTTCGCAGACCTCGTCATCTGGGCGACGAGTGCCACGCCCCCCGCGGTGCTTGATCATTTTCAGTTGCCGAAGACCGACGACGGGTTTCTGGCGGTGCGAGCCACCTTGCAGACCACGGCGGATGCCCCCGTGTTTGTGGTGGGCGATACGGCCGGCTTCGTCGATCAGCGTCTGCCGAAAGCGGGCGTCTATGCGGTTCGCGAAGGTCCTATTCTGTGGCAGAACCTGCAGAATCTGCTCGCGGGGCGACCCCTGGTGGAATACCACCCGCAGCGCGGTTTTCTGTCATTGCTGGCGACGGGTGACCGTCAAGCCATCTTGCAATATAAGGGGTGGTCTCTGCATGGGGCGTGGGTTTGGAAGTTGAAGGATTACATCGATCGCAAGTTTATGCGGCTGTTTGAGGCCGGGAGGGTGAGGCTGGGCTGACGAAAATGGGGTATTGACGGTCAAAAGGTAGTTAGACAATTTAGGTCATGGTGTTGCGTTCATAGATGCCTTCTTAGCCCCAACGGGGCGAACTAGGCCAGCCCGGGGCATCGCCCTGGGTTAGCTCGCCCCAATGTATTCTGAGCCCTGAAGGGGCGCACTAATTTGGACTGAGACAAGGCTAGTACGCCCCTTCAGGGCTCGCAGAGCGTAAATGGGACGTGTACCCAGGGCGATGCCCTGGGCTGGCCTAGTTCGCCCCGTTGGGGCTGAAGACTGGCCATGCATTGTCCGGGGCCTCACGGCACCCGGCTCGCCTGTCTGAATTGTGGACCCCGTCGCATGATAGATTCCGCGAATCACTACTCCGACTTTTCCGGAGCAGCCTCGGCCTTTTCTTCAGCGGGCTTTTCTTCAGCCGGCTTCTCTTCCGCTTTTTCAGTCGCGGGTGTTTCGGCGGCTGGCTTCTCGGTCTTTTCCTCGGCGGCAGGGGCCTCGTCGCTGACCTCTCCGATTTCGCTCTTGGCTCCGGTGGTTTCTTTTTTCACCACGGACATTTCGACTTCGATCTCTGCCGCCGGAGCGAACGCCGTGGCTGGGGCTGTGATGTCCTTTTCCTGTCGAGTCAGCTTGACGTGGTACTTGGCCCAGCCGAACGGAATGTCTTTGGACAACCAGATCTCGCCGACGTTCTCGGACTTGCTGGTTTGATTCTGGAGCTTCAGCGTCCCCTTCAGCATTTGTGTATTGACGGCCCCCACGTTGGGTAGATCCAGGTCGGTCGGTTCACCTTCCTCCTTCAGATCGAGGTAGTTGGCGAACAGTCCCAGCACCGGGTAGAAGGCCAGCACTTTTTCCTTCACAGCCTGAGCCGGCTGCTGACCAATCTTGCGGTAACCCTTCACGATCGGCAGGTAAGTGACCGGCAGCCCGTGCTCGTCTCGCAACTGTCCCTTAACGCGTGAGACCGGAATCAGGACTTTGTAAATCCGGGTACCGTGCGGCCCGGGATCAATTCCGGCGTCCGCTTCGACACCTTTGGTCGACGGTTTGCCCGTGACCAGTTTGAATTCAATCCAGCGGCAGGGGGTCGGCAGTCCTTCGAATTCGGCCGTCTCTTCGCCGACCGACTGAATCGTCAGCCGGCTGTCCCATTCCAGCTCGAGCGGCCCGTTATTGCTGCCGGGACGCTCTTGCTTATTGGTGTACTTGCCGGCGTATTCGACGACGGCCCCGTCATCGGGCAGATTCCACAGTAATCCCTGGGCCTGCGACGTGGCAGCACTGCACCAGGTCAGAGCGAACGTGGCCAGAACCAGCGACAGACGGTGCATGGACGACATGAAGATTTCTCACCCGCGATTAGCGATCAAAACGGCAAAGTAGAAGAAGTCGTGAGACTTCTTGCTTGAGCGACTTCACTTAGTAGTTTCGCGATCAAAAGAGTGTGAGAGTATGAGTGTGTGAGAGTAACGGGGTGAAGAAGAGGAACGGTCATCCCCCCTCATACTCCCCTACTCCGATACTCTCACACCCTCACACCGCACAATCGACGATCAAGCATTCGAGTCGACTCTGGAACCCAAGAATTCTCACGAATTCTTCTACAGGCTTCTCAAGTGTCCCATACCGACCCCCCTCCAGCAAGGTATTTTCGGCAAACAGGGCGACTCTGGTCAATTTGATCTCTTCCCCATGATACTGTCCGAAACTTCGGATTCCCGGCAACCGCGTGGCGGCGGCGTTTGCGGCCCTCCACAGCCGCTTATCGAGAGATCACGTTGACCGGACACCTTATGCCACTTACACTTGGGTATGATCGCGCCGCTTCAAGACGAAAATTCTTGAACCGATCACTCTCAAACTGCGTTCTCAGTACGAGACTGCGTCCCGATTCGGCTGGGTTAACTTTGACGTCTGCCGAATGGTGCGCTCGATGTGCCAAGTCTGTGTCCCTTGCAGCGATGTAGGCAAGCTACGGGAGAGATTCTCTCCATTCCAACTTTGCGGGAGTTAACAATGATGCGACGGTTCGTGTTTGGAGCGCTCGTCTGCGCCACGTTGAGCGGTCCAGTGATCCTCAACGCCCAGGATAAAGCGGCTGCTCCGGCAGCAGTGAAAAAAGAAGACAAACCGAAGTCGGAGACCAAGCCGAAATCGGAAGAGAAGCCAAAGGTTGAAGAAAAGAAGACTGACGAAAAGAAGACCGTAGAGAAGAAAACGGAAGAAACGGCCAAGACCGACAAGCCCAAGACCCTCAACTGGGGCGAGATCGAGATCAAGGGCAGTTACCCCGAACACACGGCACTGCCGGGCTTGTTTGGCGAACTGAGCGAAAGCCTGAGCGACTGCCTGACCCGCTTCGAGAAGGCCGCGACCGACGATACGCTGCAGGGTCTGGTTCTGCACATCAAGAGCCCGCATGTCGGTTGGGCGAAGCTCAACGAAATCCGCACCGCCATCGCCAAGGTCCGCAAGGCTGGCAAGAAGGTCTATGCCTACGTTGACGACTGTGCCAGCATGGATTACCTCATCGCGGTCGCCTGCGATGAAGTGGTGATGCCGGAACCCGGTTCGCTGATGTTCCTGGGTCTGCGCGCGGAAGTCAGCTTCTACAAGAATCTGTTCGATAAGCTCGACCTGAAGGCCGAAATGCTGCGGGTCGGTGAATACAAGTCGGCTGCAGAACCTTACAGCCGCACCGAGATGAGCAAAGAGTTCCGCGAAGAGATGGAGTCGATCCTCGACAGCTATTTCTCGCAGATGAAGCAGATCGTGGCCGATGCCCGCCACCAGACTCCCGAGAAAATCGAAGACGCGATCAATGCCGGTCCGTTTACCTCGGCCAAAGCCAAGGAACTGGGACTGATCGATCGTATTGCGTATCCCGACGAACTGGACTCACTGGTGAAGGGCGGGCCTGATTCGAAGGTGAAGATCACCAAGAAGTACGGCAAGAAGAAGCTCGACACCGATTTCAGCGGCTTCACCGGCATGGTGAAGTTCATGGATCTGCTGATGGGGATCGAGCCACCCAAGCGGAAGACCACCAATTCGAAGCTGGCGATCATCAATGCCGTGGGCCCGATCATGACGGGCAGAAGCTCGTCGGATACGTTCTCCGGTGAGTCGACGATTGGCTCGGATACAATGATCAAGGCGATCCGCCAGGCGAACGAAGATTCGACCGTCAAGGCGATCGTCATGCGTGTCGACAGCCCTGGCGGCAGCGCCCTGGCCAGCGACCTGATGTGGCGTGAACTCGAACTGGTCCAGAAGCCGTTCGTGATCAGCATGGGCGACGTGGCAGCCAGCGGCGGCTATTACATTGCGATGGGTGCCGACAAGATCTACGCGGAACCGGGGACCATTACCGGTTCCATCGGCGTGGTTGGCGGGAAGCTGGCTACCCAGGGCTTGTTCGACAAGATCGGCATCAACACCAGTATTATCACTCGCGGCAAGAACGCCGGTGTGATGAGCATGACGACGCCGTTCAGCGACAGCGAACGGGCCGCCATGCAGGGCCTGATGAACGACATCTACAAGCAGTTCACGATGAAGGCGGCGACCGGTCGCAAGATGGACCATGAAAAGCTGGAAAAACTGGCTCGTGGCCGCATCTATACCGGTCTGCAAGCCAAGGAACTGGGACTGATCGACGAGATCGGGACGCTCGCGGATGCCATTGCCGAAGCGAAGAAGCTGGCCGGACTGAAGGCCGACGAGAAGCTCGAAAAGCTGGAATTGCCGAAGCCGACCAGCCCGCTCGAATCGCTGTTCGGGCCGATCGATGCGAATGCCCGGATGCAGGCCGCTCAGACCCAGTGGCTGCGAACAACACTGAATGAAATCTCCCCCGATCTGCAACAGCACTTGGGCGCGATGGAGATCTTCACACGTTTGGCGAAGGAACCGCGATTGGTTCTGATGCCATTCCGGATCAGCGTGAAGTAAGTGTTATTTGGATTAGAAGTCTATTTGCAGCCCGGTTGTTATGTGACAACCGGGCTGTTTGCATGTATGCGGCGGTTCCTTTGTAGGACGGGTCTCCTGGCCCGTCCGAGCCCGTAACATTCGGCGTCAAAAAGCATTCATCCCTCGCGAATTTCGTGCAGCGCACAGCGCGATTTCTTTAGCGAGGTCCGCGCGCTTCAATACGGCCAAAATCCGGGTGCCACTGGCTCGGCCAGTGCAGATAGTCTTTGGACACCCGATCCGGCAAAGCACTGGCACAGCCAGTGGCACCCGAATTCGGCCGTATTGAAGCGCGCGGACTTCGCTATGAAAACTGGTCCGTGCGCTGCGCGAAGCTCGCGGGGGACTCATTCTGTGTTACGTCGCTGCTGACAGGCTCGGACGGGCCAGGAGACCCGTCCTACGGTCAAACATGCAGAATCTTGTGAATTTATTCGCCCCCAAAAAATCTGCGTGATATTCTGTTGCCGGTTCCGCCTGACTGTAAGGGGGCCTCATTGGCCTGGCAGGCTGTTTTCCGGAGTGACATGTCATGGCGCGTTCCAAATTAACGGCGGCTCAGCAGCAGTGGCTGGACCACGAACTGTCTTTATGGCAAGCCGATCAGCTTGTGAATGCCGATCAGGCGGGACAGATTCGCGGGCGGTATGACTCGGCCGATGATATCAATGATCGGAAACGTTCGGTCGCCGTGCAGGCCCTGTTTGCGATGGCGGCCTTTCTGTTTGGCTTGGCCGTCCTGTTGCTGATTGGCTTCAATTGGGAAGAGTTATCAAGGACGGTCAAACTCGTCGTCGTGTTGACCGTCGTGACGAGCACCCATCTGATCGCGTTTCGTTTGCGGCGTGGCGGCCACCATCTGGCCTTGTCGGAGACGGTTTCCTTCTTGGCGTGTCTGTTCTATGGGGCCGGTATCTGGCTGGTGGCGCAGGCCTTTCATCTGGAAGCTCATTACCCGGATGGAGTCTGGTGGTGGGCGATTGGCGTCTTGCCGTTTGCCCTCTGCCTGGATTCGCTGCTGCTCCATCTGCTGTTTGTAGGTCTGGTGGCTTTGTGGGGCGGCATGGAGGTGTTTGGCTTCTGGAGCATGTCTCCCTGGTGGTTGCCCGGTTGGTGGCAGGTGCCCAACGGAGCCTATTCGTTACCGTTGCTGGCTGCTCCTGGATTGGCGTGGGCTTATCAGCGTAAGTCGCCGATGGGAGTCGCGTTGTATGTCGCGCTGTTTACGTGGTGGGTGGTGTTGCAGGCGTTCGCGCTGCATTTGGGCGGACGCTCGATGTTCTGGATCGGCAACGTCGGAGCATTGCTAATCCTGTTTGCCGAAGCTCATCGCCCCCGCGATCCACGTGGTGTGCCGTATCGCTTCTGGGGAGTCGTACTGGTCTCGGGGATTTTGTTAGCCTTGGGATCGGTCGAATTCTGGAGGGGAACGGTGGCCTACGGCGACATGTGGTCGGAAGATTATTACCTCCGATCGATGTTCACCGAAGTCATCGCCAACATGATTCTGCTGGTGATTTCGGCCGCGTTGCTGTTCATCTTCCGCGGCGTCGGAGCCTTCGATCTGCAGGGCGAAGCGTCCGAGATCGACAGTGTCCGCCGTCGCTGGTATGCCATTATCCTGGTCGGCAGTTTGATGCTGATGTCGATCTGGAGCCTGACAATTCGAGACGGCAATATGGCCAGCGGGCTGCCGATTATCGTGGCCAATCTGGTCACTCTGGGGATGGCACTCTATCTCGTCAAAGTGGGAGAACAGGAAGAGCGGACACGCCCATTTGCCGCGGGAGTCCTGATGTTTCTGCTGTGGGCCCTGATTCGTTACATCGATTTGTTCGGCGAATCGGGTGGCCTGCTGGGAGCGGCTTTGGTGTTTGCTCTGTGTGGTGGCGGCCTGGTCGTCGTGGGGAATTTCTGGAGTCGCAAGCGGCAAGCCTTGAAGAAGGAGGCCGGTCCCCAAATCGCCGTACCGCTGACCACACCGACCTGGATCAATGCGGCCATCGAATGGTGGCAACGCAATCAGACGCCAATCCTCGTGAGCAGCGCGATTGCCCAGGTGGGTTTGCTCGGCGGGATGATCCTGATCGAAAGCCTGCCGTTGATGATTGGCGAGCGGTACGTCCTGCGAGTCACCCCCGTCGATCCGCGAGACTATTTCCGGGGTGACTATGTCATCCTGAACTATGACATCAATCGCTTGACGCTCCAGGAAGCCGAGACCACAGGCCAGACACGCTGGGGCCATCCGTACCAGCACATCGACGAGAATGTCTACGTGCCCTTGGAACGGGAAGGCGATGGCGCACATTGGACCGGAACCACAGCCAGCTTATCGCGGCCAGCAGGCAAAAAATTCCTCCGCGGCCGAGTCGTCAGCGACTACCGTCAACCGCTGCAATACGGCATCGAGGCGTATTACGTCCAGGAAGGCAAAGGGAAAGCGCTGGAGGACCTCATGCGGTCGAAGAAACTCTCTGCAGAGATTGCCGTCGCACCGTGGGGCCAGGCAAAACTTGTGAGAGTGTTTGAAGACTGATCCCATAAGTCCCATGTGTCCCATTAGTCCTATAAGTCCCATCCGAAATGCATGGGACTGATGGGACACATGGGACTTATAGGACGGATGGGATTACAGAGATCACTTGCCGTTCGGTTTCTTCCAGGTCTTCAATCGTCGCAACTGTTGCTTGCCCCAGATGCGGATGCGGGTCATCAGTTGTTTTGCCCAGATGAATTCGGTTGCCAAGATACCGATACCGGCCACGATCACCACGCTTCCTGGGCCGGGTAAAGGAAGCAGGACAATCCCCAAGATGATGGTCACGATCCCGGCGATGGCGACGAACACCTGCCAGGCCCAGCGGAATGGCCAACTGACCTGACTCGGTGGCTGCGGTGCAGGTGGAATCTGGGGTTCATCCATAGGTATTCATCGCGTCTCGTGGGACGGGTCTCCAGTCCCGTCCGTCCCTCCTCTTCGTGATCTTCGTGACCTTCTGTTCAAAATCATTTTAACAGAAGGTCACGAACGTCACGAAGAAGTACAGTTCGAACTTGAAACTTGCTGGACGGACGGGCCTGGAGACCCGTCCCACGATACGCAACGTTAATCTACTTGCTAAGTAGCAGGCAAAACGCGTACCAGCGGCCCGTCGATTTGCAGTCTTCCCTGACGAAACAGCTCGAGGGCCTCAGGATAGGCCTCGCATTCCGCGGTAAACACCCGGGCCGCCAGCGTATCGGGCGTATCTTCGGCGGTCACCGGAACGCACCGTTGGACGATGATCGGCCCATGATCATATTCGTTGTCCGCAAAATGGACCGTGCAGCCCGAGACTTTCACCCCCCGCTCCAACGCCGCTTCGTGAACGCGATGGCCGTGGAATCCATGCCCGCAGAAGGCCGGGATCAGCGACGGATGAATGTTCATCACGCGGCCGAGAAAATCATCCGGCACGCGCACCAGGGACAAAAAGCCGGCCAGCGCGACGACATCCGCCTCGACGCGGCGGCAGTGAGCGAAAATCACCTCGCTGAATTCGGCGACATTGGAAAACTCTTTGCGAACGACGACTTCGCAGGGGATGTTCGCCTTCGCCGCCTTGGCGATGCCACCGCAATCGCGACGACTGGCGATGACCAGCGGAATCTCGGCGTGCAAGCGTCCGGCGGAGATCGCCAAGCGAAAATTTTCCAGGGTCGTGCCACCCCCCGAAATCAGGACGGCCACGCGCAATCGACGTTCAGAGGTCATGGTGTTTCACAGAGTTTCTGGGGCAGGAATACGCCAACATCGTAACGCACGGCTGCCTCGAAACACATCTTGCAGCGTGCCGGGCTGCGGCGAGCTCTTGAATTGACGTCTAGGCACAATCTGCGTTCCTCTGCGAAATCTGTGGATAACTCACTTCGTATTTCTTCGGTCTGAATCTCGGCGACACCCAAAACGAATCGCAGAAATCATCAAAGGAATTGTTGATCCACAGATTTCGCAGAGGAACGCAGATGGAAACTACTGCTCTATCACACCTTAAACTTTGGGTTGGGTGCCACTGGCTCTGCCAGTGCCGGTAGTCTTTCGACTGTCCGGCAAAGCACTGGCAGAGCCAGTGGCACCCCAATTCCCAGCTTTGACGAAGCACTAGTATCCCATCAATCGTCGATTGACGGGATTGAATGAATGTGAGAATTTCCCTTTCCACTGGATCGCGGAGGTCGATCCGATAGCTTGGAAAGGGATATCCATGATACTTAAGTATAAGGTCACG
>JAKFVC010000066.1 GCA_021732415.1 Planctomycetaceae bacterium | reverse complement strand
GTGGGGACCTGGTTGTGGAAGGCTTCGCAAGTTTGAGCCGACCACAACGAGATTAATCAGCCTGATACACACGTAGAGGCCATCACCGAGGGACAACAGGACGCGGGTTCAATTCCCGCCGCCTCCATCTGAAAGCCGCTTGCGTTTTTCGCGCAAGCGGCTATTTTTATTGGAAATCCTGTGTTTTCTGGGGTTTCGGCAAGCGGCTCCTTTCCTGCCGACCTCCGGATTTCCGATAATTGTTCCGATAAAGGCCCGTTTTCGGACTGAATGTTCCGATAAGGCGAGTCAGGATTCAGGTGCAATGGCCACTCGCAGCCGCCTCAATTGGGCTCCGGACTCCCGCGGTTACTATACCCGCCAGATCGGCTGGGAACGCAGCAAGTCGGGCAAGCTCCAACAACACAAGTTCCTCCTCGGGACGGACCGCAAGCAGGCGGAAATCCGTGAACGAAAACTTCGAGAACTGTGGGACCAGTTTGAGAAGTCCAGCACAGAACCCCGCCCTCTCTGGCCGGAAGCACTAGTAGAAATTGCCGCGCGGATTGCCAAAGGGATCCCCGATATCCCAGTCCCCCGCGCGCCACGTGAGATGCAGCACCAGTATGCGGCTCGTCTCCAGCGGATGCAGGCGAAGTATCCGGTGATTTGCTTCATTCCTGAAGACCAACACGCTTATGAGATCGGGCAGGCGGCGCTCGAACTTTTTGAGGCCGTTCCGATCACCGTCCCAGACTTCAAGGTCGAACCGCTAACGGACGACCAAGTGCTGGCACAGGAAAAGATTCAGCATCTCGCACGAGAGGCAGGCATCACGGTTGATCCCGCTCTCGGAATCGCGCCAGCCCTGCGGAAAGTTTCTCGAAGTCCCCTCCACGAACTGGGGATTCTCAAGCCAAGTGATCCGGCCGCGGTTCGTTCCTCCGAAAGCGCGCAGCCGCTCTCGATGACGGCTGCGTCAAGAACCGGTGCCTCCAACCCATCCATCTCCGCAATGAAGTCGCCATCGGCAACTCTTCACCAAGCATTCAAGCGCTATCAAGCCTATTTGCAAAAGGAATTCTTCCGGCAGGAAACGGGCCATATTTCTCCGTGGGGCCGTACCCAAGTCCGGCAGATCAAGAACCTGCAACGGCATCACTCTGATGAATTGCTGAATAACCTCGACGCGACAGCGGTTGGTGAATTGATCGGGTACTGGCGTCGTCGTCCGTGTAAGCTCGGGAGTACCGAGCCCATCAGCGCGAAAGCGGCCAGTCATTACCTCGGGACGCTAATGCGTTTTCTGACGTGGCTGCACGCTACAAGTGAATTTGAATGGACGAAGCCCCAAGCCTTCAACGATTTTGATCGTCGCATTCGTCGGCTCCCCAGCGACCATGCCAAACGCGGTTTGGAGCAGGTCGATACTTTCTCGCTGGAAGAATTGCGACTGTTGATGCGTTACGGCCAACCGTTCGACCGACTGTTGCTACTACTCGGATTGAACTGCGGCTTCGGACGAGCCGAGATCGCTTCGTTGCTCGTGGGCGAAGTCCATCTGCGGAAAGGACACTCGCCCCGCGAACAGGAAATCCTCGGGTTCACCACTAACGACAACGACAGCTTTATCAAGCGGATCCGCCGTAAGAGCGGCGTCTATGGCGAACACATCCTCTTCCCTCTTACGGTTCAAGGCTTGGAATGGGCTCAAGAACGTCGACAGCAATTTCCGGGCTTCGCCAAGTCGTCCCGCCTGATTCTCAATGAGAGGGGAACGCCGCTCGATCAACAAACTAAAGGCAGCAATTCTAATCAAGCCGTGCCCAACCAATTCGCACGGCTCATCGAGCGCATCCGCGATGACGGGCAGGAAATTCGCCCCTTGTCCTTCGGTAAACTTCGCAAGACGGCAAGCGATCTGATCAAGCGCCACTCGGACGGGGAAATTGCGGGCGTGTTTGACTGCCACGGCGAACCGGTCAAAACGGACTCGCTGTCGGACGCATATACGAACCGCCCCTTCGGAAAAGTGTTTCGCGCGATCCGCGTCGTCGAGACGTACCTCGGCCCAGTGTTCGCCGAAGCTGGCAGTGCCCCATTTTCACCTCAGCCCCAAGCGTACACGAAACGATCTGTAATTGAGCAAATTATGGCGCTGCACGAGCAGGGATTGCCGACGGGGCAAATTGCTGCGGCAGTGAATGTGTCGAGCCCCACCGTCACTCGGCATATTCAGCAGTATCAGGATCGGCAAGCACCGTCGACCACGGAATGAGTCGCCCTCCGTGATAAGAATCTTACAGGCGTGCCCGGATCCAATCAGCAGGCGATTTGGGCCGCCCTCAGTGCCAGTGGGGCAATAAACAACAGGCAATGATCGATCTCTGATTCTGTAGGACTGCAAACAAAATGAACGGGATCGTCCCTGTCGGACGACCCCGTTGACTATGTGATCGTTTCGATCAACAGCGACCTTCAAGAACTGTCGCGATGAAATTACCGCTTGGGCAATGCCGGGCTCTCAATCTTCAGGGCCTTTTGCAGCTTCGTCATCTCTGCATTCACAGCATCGACTTCGTGGACAATGTCCGCACAGCACGAACACATTTCGACGTGATCTCCCTTGGCGAGGGCCTTGTCCATCATGTCGCAATGCCCCAACACTTTCTTCTGAATCTCTTCAATCTTGGCGATGGCTGCCAAGGCTTCCTTATTGTCCGGGTTGGATTTCTTCAGCTCGGCGAGGCTCTTGTGTGCATTCTCAATGCCTTGGCGAGCGGCGGTGGCGTGTTCCTTGGACTGGGCTGGCGTCGGCTGCGCGGTTTGGCCGTAGTAATAGAGCGCCCGAGCTTGGCTGTGGGTCTGCTGTTGCCAGCCCTGCGCTTGCCAGAAGTTGTAAACATCGCCGCGCGCTTTCGATCCACCGGTCGCTTGCGCAGAGGCCGACTGCCCCATCACTGCGAATGCCATCGCAGTGACGACAAACATTGCTGACACTTTCATGATCCTGTCCTTCGTTCAGACTGTCCAATGACGTTCAACCGGCCTGAGCCACATGCTCAGGATCCTGATTTTGTTGAACAACTCAATCCTCGCATCACGTTCGCTAAACGGTGCGAACACCCGCGGCTAACCACCGGTTGATGTCTCATCAGGACATCGGGTCGGTGAAGAATCGTGTTGTGTGGTGCTTGACTGAGCACATTCGCAAGACCTGTGCCAACGTGCGGAATCCATCGCGATCACTGAAAAGCAGCCTGTTGTTGACGAATCCCAGGTCTGGCAAGCAAAGACTTGATTGTGTTGCTGTGTGCGGTGTGCGAAACCGCGCGCGCGGCCGCCCACTTTACCCGTCGCATCATCCCTGCTTTCAAGGAATTGAAAGGGTGTTCTTGGAATCCCAGCCGATTTTGCTGGAGAGGGTGTTGAGGAATGAGCTTTGCGTGACCGCCGTCATGATGTCTGCCGAGAGTGGTGTCCTTCCGCGAACCAAAGCACGACGATGTCCTCGATTCTCTACGTCGAAGATGATGACTTGACGCGCCAGTCAGTGGGAAACCGGCTGCGGCGATTGGGACACGACGTCACGGCGGTTGCTTCAGGCGAGGCTGCGCTTCGGGTGGCGCGAGATATCCATCCAGCGCTGGCATTACTCGATTTGGAGTTACCAGGGATGGATGGCATTGAGACGTTGAAATGCCTGCGTCAATGGTTACCAGCCCTGCCAGTCATTATTTGCAGCGCTCATTTGAACGGCCGTCTTGGCCGTCAATTTGAGGAACTTGGAATTCCGTCCGGCCGTCAGCTCTACAAGCCGGTCCGGTTCAGTGCGATCTCTGCCGCAGTTGCCGCCGCGCTAGTCCTACCGACGACCCAACCTAAATAAGGGCTTGGACCGAGAAAATTGATTAGGCTTAGCTCTGATTCATCATCGGTTGGCTAAGAATCAGCATTGGCATCCGTTGGACAATCTGGTGCTAACCCATATTTCTCCAACAGGCGGTATAGACTCCGGCGCGTCAGGCCCAAGGCGGTGGCGGTGCGGGATTTGTTTCCACCCTCGCGCTGGAGAACGGCTACGACGTGATCACGCTCGATGGTGACCAACTTGTCGGGCTTGGTCGCCTCAGTCACGAACCCAGAGCTTGCTACGCGAATCGGCGGGGCAGGCCGGACAATGTTGTCCGGGAGTTGGGAAGGCGTAATCTTGAGATCGTCGGCCAGAATTTTTGCCCGTTCGATCACATTGGCCAGTTCGCGAATATTGCCCGGCCACGGATAGTCTACCAGCTTCTCCAATGCCGCTGGGACAATGGTCCAGTCTCGGAGAGGCGGTCGCTTGAGAAAGTGTTCGACCAACAGCGGGATGTCATCACGGCGCTCGCGCAACGGCGGTAGTTGGACGGACAACACGTTCAGTCGGTAGTACAGATCCTCGCGAAAACGCCCCGCCGCCACAGCCTGCACAAGATCACGATTGGTCGCGGCGACAATCCTGACATCGATCGGCGTTTCCTTGATCGCCCCCACCCGGCGAATACGGCGTGTTTCCAGCGCCCTCAGCAATTTGGCTTGGAGTCCCAGCGCCAATTCTCCCAGCTCGTCGATGAACAACGTCCCGGTGCTGGCTGCTTCAAATAATCCCATCTTTGCTTTGTCGGCACCGGTGAAAGCCCCCCGCTCATGTCCAAAGAGTTCACTCTCCAGCAACGCGTCGGGAATCGCTGCACAGTTAATCGCCACTAAAGGCCGTTCGGCCCTCGGACTGAAGCGATGCAGGGCCTGAGCCGCCAATTCTTTGCCAGTGCCGCTTTCCCCATAGACGATGACGGGATGGTCGGTGACCGCAATCCGCCGCAGAAAGACGAGCACATCCAGCATCGCGGGTGACCGGCCGATCATATCGGTTGTCGCTGTGGCATTCTCCACGAGGGATTTCAGCCGCTGGTTCTCGCGGCTCAGTCGACCGCGATCAATGGCTTTGGCCAGCCGCGTATCCAATTCCTCAAACCGGCACGGCTTCGTGAGATAGTCGTAGGCCCCCTGCCGCATCGCTTCCACGGCGGTTTCAATCGAGCCGTGCCCTGTCAGGATCAGGACTTCCAGCGCGGGGTCATCTTCTTTCAGTTGATGCAGCAAGGTGACGCCGGAGCCGTCGGGCATCTCCAGGTCGATTACCGCGGCATCAAACTGTTCCGCGCGGGCCACCGCCATTGCCGATTGCAGATTCTCCGCTTCCTGAACGGTGTGTCCCCGTCGCTGCAATCGACGCGCAATCGTGGCGCGATATTCGGCGTCATCGTCGACCAGCAATAAATGCACTGCTCACATCTCCGGAACGGGATCGGCTTCAGTAGGGGCAGGATGACAGCTCTGGAGCGGAAGCTGAATGGTGAACTTCGTTCCCACTCCCGGTTGAGACCAGAGACGGATATGGCCACCGTGATCTTCGACGATCCGTTTGACGAAGTACAAGCCCAAGCCGCGGCCTGACGGGCGAACGGCGGCCCCACGAACAAATGGCTCAAAGATTCGGCTTTGAACCGCTTCAGGAATTCCGGGTCCGTCGTCGATGACCTCAATTTCATGCCCGCACTCTCGCTGTGTGTAGGTGATTTTAATCGTCCCGGCGTCGCGGTGATGGTGGCGAAAAGAATTGGCGACGAGGTTGGCCACGGCCTCCCGCAAGGCGACGGGATCGCCCCATAGCACCGCCTGGGTCGCGTCGGGAATCACGAGCGACAGAGACCGCCCTTCACTGTAGAGACTGGTTCGCCGTTGGATTTCCTTGAACAGGCTGTCCAGGGAAACGGCGACCGGCTTTCCCGGTTGGGATGAAGGCTGGAGAATTTCATCCACGACACCGCAAAGTTGCCAGAGCTTGCCGCGCATCTGTGCGTGAATCGATGCCACATCCGTGGGCACGCTGTCAGACAAGTCATCACACAATTCGTCGCACGCATTGGCGAGCGCGTTTAACGTGCCGCGGATCTCGTGGCTCGCCAATTGGGCGTGGTGCTGCAATTGCATTTCCGCCTGAAAGTACATCTTGAGCGCGACTTCGAGTTCCAGGTTGCGTTCCCGAAGTTGTTGCGTCGCGGAGGCAAAGTAGGTATCGAGTACCAAGCTGATATCGGCGAAGATGATTTTGAGTAAGGATAGAAGCGCGGGCGGAAAGGTTGCTCCCAACTCCGCGGCAAATCCAGGGAAACACAGTTGCGTGTAGAGACAGTACGCACCCAGATACCAAGTCGGCTCTAAACCGATGCGTTCGTGCGTAGCGCCAATTTTGAGACGGCTCTCTACATAATTCTGGTCATAGGGACCGGAGAGCAACTGTGTAAAATACGTCCTTTGCAATCCCATCAGCCGGTCAATAGTCCCCGGAGTTTGTAACAGGGCTGCCACCTGCGGATTGGCCGTGAGTCGTCGATAAAACTCGCCGAAGAACTCGTCCGCCACTTTCGCGAAGGGCTCTTGAAGGCCCTTGAGTTGGTCGCAGTCTGAGACACCGAACCCCAGAAAGGCCAGCCGGTCTGAGAGTCTTGAGTCACTGGCGTGCGACGAGCTGTGATCGGGCTCAGCCATCTGCACGCTACTCAGACCATCGCTGTCGTCGGTCAGTTTTGTCGAACCAGGCATGACGCACCTTTCCCCTCAAACGGGATGGACGCAGGACATCGATCGGACTAACGCTCGCGGCGCAGCGAAGAATGCCAGCCTCAATCCCAAAGGGTCAGTGATTGAGGAAAGCGAACGGGATGGAGTCGCGAGCAGACAGTGTCTTGCGACAGCTTTCAGCTCAGAAACGCGGAGAACGCAGCCTCAGCTCGCAGCGCAACTCTCAGGCGCAGGCCTCACGCGAGCATGCGTTCCAACAAGATCACTCGATCCCGACCAATCTCTGATCGAGCGGGTGTGATGCCCATCGTGAACTTCGACGGGCGCAGAGTTCCGCATATCTTCCTGCCAAGACAAAAGTCAAAAACGCCGTCCAACTCGAGTGTCGTCGAGATTTTCGTCGCGGGCGAGGCTTCGGATGGTACGACGATCGGCGTGCAGTGACACTCAATCGTGCGACGATTGGTAAAGGCGATGGGGACGCTGCCAGATCCTCGACAGCCTTTCGATTTCAGAGGCAAACTCGGCTGAACAGGCGACTCCGAGTCTTCGTTGTCCGAACAACAGGAGTGCTCCTCTTGCGTCGCGGTGCAGCAGCATTGCTGACCACGGATCGCGCAACGGCAAAGCGTCCGCGGCGAACCGCTCAACACCGTCAACGGCACCATAGCCCAGACCAGAAAGGTCCGAAGCAAAGTTTGTCGACGATTCACCCGTTGTCCCTTTCGATAGCATCACGGTCATTGCGCGCGGCGGCTGACTGTAAAGATTACTTCGCAGGGCCTTGCTAAACAATCCGGCACCGCATGATCACTGCAATCTCGCCAAACTGGCACGGGCCGTTGCCGATTCACAACAACTCATGCTCCGACCCCAGCGCCCGACACTCGCTCCGAAGCCGGATTCTCCAGGCACTACGCGACATTTTATGCCCGACCACTACAGCTTCTGACCTCGCAATCGCAGCGAGTTCACGATCACACTCACCGAACTCAAACTCATTGCCGCACTGGCCCACATTGGCGAAATCATTCCGAATGCCGCCAGCGGGACGCTGATACCGTTGTAAACAAATGCCAAGAACAGGTTTTGACGGATCGACTTCGAGGTCGCCCGACTCAGCCGTCGGGCGCGCACGATGCCGCGTAAATCGCCTTTGACCAGCGTGACGGCGGCACTTTCCATCGCCACGTCTGTTCCGGTCCCCATCGCGATTCCCACATCCGCTCTGGCGAGTGCCGGAGCGTCGTTGATGCCGTCACCGGCCATCGCCACCCGCCGACCTTCTCGTTGCAAGCGTGCAACCACTTCACTCTTCTGCTCAGGCAGCACTTCCGCAATGACCTCGTCGATACCCAGCTTGCGAGCGCCCGCCTCGGCAGTCGTCCGGCTGCCACCGGTCAGCATAATGACTCGTAGTCCTTCGGCGTGCAGTTGTTCGAGTGCCTCCGGCATGGTGGATTTGATGGGATCGGCGACTCCCAGCAGTCCCGCGACCTGACTGTTGATCGCCACGATCATGACGGTTTGCCCTTCCGCTCTCAGTCGTCAACTGATCCACTTTGCGGTCAAACTCGTAGAACATCGACGTGACCTCCAATCCCGTCGAGCCGCTGGTCGGCTACAGGACCGACCAGCGGCTACGGCGATTCTGGTCCGCGGCTTGATCAGAACTCTCCCACAATGTCGCCACTCGCACGCGATGACATGTTGCGGTAGACGCCCAGGTCGATATTTGAACTGATGAAGCGGACCGCGCCGTCTCCCAGGACGAAGTGTGCTCCCCCAGTATGGTAACTCGCGAATTCGTCCATACGGATCAGGTCGCGGTTCGGCGTGACATCTGTATCGCCGACAATCCGTACAATGGCGTCGTCACCGCCTGCGATGACTCCTGTCCAAGTGTAAAACCAACCCGCAGATTCGCGGGTGATCCGCTCGCCCACCATCAGCGTCGTGCTGAGTCCGTCGGTGACATCCGCAAACCGTACCCGGCTATTCAGAAAGAAGAGGCCGTTACTCAAGCAGGGCGATCCTGGCGCTAACACGTTGCAGAGTTCGACTTCATCCTTGCCGAACACTCCCGAATAGCTGGCGGTTGCGATCATGGCAAGCGGCGTAGATGTTCCCGCGGCCGGGATCACCCATGTTTGCGGCCCCACGTCAGAAGGGCAGCGGAACACCGTGACCACTGTCGTCCGCGGCTTGAGATTGGATGCGGCAGCAACTTGAGAGTTGAAATCGATCGTGTTGTATAAGGGGGTTTGGTCGATCTGCGGCAACAACCGCGCCGACCAACTCCAGCCATTGATTCCCCCCACGTCCGGTTGACCGGACGTCACGCCAACCCAACCAGGGGGAAGTGTTTGAGAAACATCGTGATAATTGTGCAGTGCCAAGCCCGCTTGTTTGAGATTGTTACGGCATTGCGTGCGGCGGGCCGCTTCACGGGCCTGCTGGACCGCCGGCAGTAGCAGCGCGATGAGAACGGCGATGATCGCAATGACCACCAAGAGTTCGATCAAGGTGAAGGCGCGTCGAATCGTAGAAGCATGGAAACAGGACATGAAACTTTCTCCGTGATGGCTAAGTATTGGTTTGAGAGTCAGCGCGAGGGGCTGCCGAATCGCACAGCGCCGCTCGTGCAGAACCGTCAACGCATTTCCGGCAGCTTTGCTGGCCAGACGCTAAAGAACGGTGAGAACCATCACTGGACGGGACAAAAGACCGAACCCATCAACAGGATGGAATCCCTGCTGTTAGACTTGCCATCGACAGAGACGTGAGAGAACACCGTGCGCGAGAGTACGGGGCTTCCAGCGATTGGCATCAGCCACGTGATCATTGAGGCTCGCGAATCCACATTTAGCGTGATCGCAGTCGACGGAGAGCCCGTCTTGATCGAGCGACAGTGCCAAATGGGGCACTGTGGAAACGGTGCGTGAGTGAATCGCGGCATCGCCCCACGGAGACGAATACGAAGAATCCGTCGGCGCTTCCCCCGATGTTCGGAGCGGTCCGCGGTCTATATCATCACTCGGTTCGACGCCGATCAACAGAATCTGCCAAGCGTGACACTCGGACAAACTTTCGATAGGTCGACCCCGACATTCGCCATCTAAATCCGGAACAGGCACCGGAAGGTGGAGAACATGTAGCAACGTCAACCATGTCAGCAACGATCGCACAATTGAATTCCTCAACCCGCACTCTATCGAAACAGGTGCATCATTCACAAGCCGCAACTTGGCGTGTCCGCCCCCCGCGGATGATCAGCTTGCTCACACTTTTGGCCGCTCGATAAAGGTCACGCTACTTCGGCGCATTGAGCCCGCGACGGGTATCCGAGCGAGGAACGCCGACGGATACGCTGCGGCGGCAGAGTTTACGACCGGAAAAAACGGGGTTCTACGACAAACCAGATTCCGATCGCGGCAGCGGCAAGAATCACACCCAAGCCCGCGGCGCTCCAGAAACTCAGCCCCAGCCGTTCCGCAAAAGCCAGGGGCACGAAGAAAGGAAGCCCCAAGGGCACGAGAATTAGTGTCTCTCGGGCGAGACGGGAAATGGCCGCCAAATCGTGATGCTGTTGCCAACTCATGACGAACGCCAGGATGCTGACCAGCGGGAGCGTGAGCAGCAACGCTCCGAGGCGGGGCGCGCGCTGCGACACTTCGGATACCGCGACGATAACTGCCGCGGCGATGCCGGCTTTAACAAGTGTCCAAAGCATGATGGTTAATCCTGAGGATGAAGAGGGCGCGGATGCGTTGTCGGTCGTTAACCCGGCGGAGGAGTAATCGGTCGGTCCGATGGTGGCCTGACCATTGGCGTGTCGTTTTCGATGAGAACAGACGACACCGCATCGGGATTGAGGACGATCGTCGAAGACCGCCCCGCTTGATATACCTTGCGGCCGAATTTATAGAACAGCGCAGGGGTCACGAGTTGGTCCAGCAGCGTCGACGTCAGCATGCCACCAAAGACCACCAGTGCCAGCGGATGCAGGATTTCCTTGCCCGTCTGTCCCGCCCCGAACAGCAACGGCAGCAAGCCGATGAAGCTCGTGGCGGCGGTCATCATCACCGGGGCGAGCCGTTCCAAAGTACCGCGGATGATCATCGTTTCGCCAAAGGGTTCGCCTTCGTGTTGCATCAGATGAATGTAGTGGGAAATCATCATGATGCCATTGCGGCTGACGATGCCGATCAGCGTGATGAACCCCACCCAGTGAGCCACCGACAAACTCGTCGCGCCGATCCATACCCGCGGCCATTCCCACCACGGCACCGCTGCCAGGGCTTCCGATGTGGGTTGATTCACAATCAGGAGTGTGATGACCGATCCCATCGCGGCCAAGGGAATGTTGACCAGCACTTGAAGGGCGGCCCGCCAGGATTCGAGACATTTGCACAACAGCAGGAAGACCCCGATCACCGATGCGCTGCCGAGGACTAGCAGGCGGAAATTGGCATCCTGTTGCGCCTCGAACTGGCCGCCGAGTTCGACGTAGTAGTTACCGGGGAGTTCGCGGAGTCGGTCTTCGAGTGGTAGCAGTCGTTGGCGGATGTCGCGCACCACACTGACCAAGTCGCGGCCCTCGACATTGCAGAACACGACGATCCGGCGGCGGACATGCTCGCGGTTGATCGTGTTGGGGCCGGTGGTGTCGAGCACTTCGGCGACTTCGCTGAGTGCCACCTTACGGCCGGATGGCGTATCAAGGATCGTCTGGCCGATGACCTCGGGATCGCTGCGTGATTCCTCATCAAACCAGACCATCATTTGGAAATAGCGATCGTCATCCAGCACTTGTGAGACGACCTGGCCCTTGTACGCGGTTTCCAGCAGCGTGGCGACATCGCCGGGAGCCAGACCATGTCGGGCTGCGGCTTCGCGCTGGACCTGCAACCGCACCTGGGGAATCTCGACTTGTGGTTCCATTTGCAGGTCCACGACGCCACGCACCTGGCTCATCTCGGTGAAAGCGTCCTGGGCGGCGATTCGCAACTCTTGTAGATCCGTCCCGAAGACCTTGACGGCAATCTGGGCTCGCACCCCCGACATGATGTGGTCGATGCGGTGCGAAATCGGTTGGCCGATGTTGACCTTCACGCCAGGAATCGCGGTGATGCGGTCACGAATATCGGCGAGCACCACGTCACGCGGACGGCCTTCCGTCTCATAACCCCACAGATGGGCGATGGGAATCATCCGGAGCGCCCCCGGCCACCAACCGGGCTTGGGGCGGGTGTGTTCGACGAGCCGGACGTCGATCTCGGAAGAGTTGACTCCTTCGGCGTGCTCATCCAGTTCCGCGCGACCCGTGCGGCGTGAGACGGCCAGCGCTTCCGGCACTTCGAGAATCAAGGCTTCGGCACGGCCGGCGACCCGCTGGCTTTCGTCGAGACTCGTCCCCGGTTCGGTCTGCAAGCTGATCGTCAGCGTCCCTTCATTGAACGGCGGCAGAAACTCGCCCCCCATCCAGAACATGGCGGCTGACGAGATCACGACGCCAACCGCGGTCACAGCCAGAACCCAATTGGCGTGCCGTAGCGTGAGCTTGAGCACCCTGGCTGAGATTTGCTTGAGCCATCGCAACAAGAAAGGATCGCCGGCCTCATCGAGAAACTTCGCCCCCGGCAGCAGGTAGTAGCCCAAGACCGGAGTGATTGTCAGAGAAATCGCGAGCGACGCCAGCAGCGACGTGATGTAGGCCGCCCCTAGCGGAGCGAACATGCGGCCTTCCAATCCCGCCATCGAAAACAGTGGAAAGACGACCAGAATGACGATCAGCGTGGCATAGACGATCGAATTGCGGACTTCGCAGGAAGCGTCGTAGACCACCTTCAGCGCCGGTTCGGGATTCGGCTTGTGCCGGTTTTCTTTAAGGCGGCGATAGATGTTCTCAATGTCGACGATGCTGTCGTCGACCAGATCGCCAATGGCCACCGCGATGCCGCCCAACGTCATGGTATTGATCGTGATGCCGAACCAATGAAAGCAGAGCACGGTGAGCAGGATCGACAGGGGCATCGCGGTCAACGAACTAATGCTGGTGCGGAAATTCCACATGAACAGGAACAGCACGACGATGACCCAGATTGCGCCGTCGCGAATGGCTTCCACGACATTGTCGACCGCGGCGGTAATGAAGTCCGCCTGCTTGAAGATGCGGCGTTCGATGACCACGCCGTCCGGCAGGTCTTCGGCCATTTGATCGAGCACTTTCGAGATTGCCGCATCCAAGGTCAGGGTGTCGGCCCCCGGTTGCTTTTGCACCGTCATCATCACGGCGGGGCCGCCGACGATCCGGTCGCCCTCTTTGACTTGCACACTGCCGTCACCGCGTTTCACAGGACCATCAAATCGGACATCGGCGACGTCCTTGATGAGGACGGGCCGGGGCTCGCGCCACACCACGGGCGTGTTCCCCAAATCTTCCAGCGCGAGACTTTGCCCACTGATCCGAATCAAAGCCTCACGGGGCGGCCGCACAACGATCCCACCGCCGGCCAGCACGTTGGCTTTCCCGGCCGCATCCACGAGTTGTTGCAAGGAGACACTCTGCGCTGCCAAGCGGGCCGGTGACGTGACGATCTGATACTGCTTGAACAAACCTCCCATCACCGTGACTTGCGAAACCCCATCCACCGCCAGCAAACGGTTGCGGACATCGAATTCGCCCAGCGTGCGGAGTTCCATCGCGATCGCCGCCGCTTCGGCGGGAGTGACGGCTTGCTTGGTGGAGCGCAAACCCAGCAGCATGATTTCTCCCATGATCGACGAAATGGGAGCCATCACAGGATTGACATCACGTGGCAATTGCGCACGGGCGATCTGGAGTTTTTCGGCGACAATCTGTCGATCCCGGTAGATGTCCGTGCCCCATTCAAACTCGACCCACACAATCGACAGACCGATGCCGGATGCGGAGCGGACCCGTTGCACACCGGTCGCACCATTCAGCAGAAATTCCAATTGCCGGGTGACAAGGACTTCGACCTCTTCCGGAGCGAGGCCCGGCGCTTCGGTCATAATCGCCACTGTCGGCCGGTTGAGATCGGGGAAAACGTCCACGGGCATTTGCGACAACTGGTAGCTGCCGCCGACCAGCACTGCGAGTGCAAGCACTAACACGATGCCGCGATTGTGCAGAGACCAGGAGATGATGGTATTAAGCATGGGAAGCCTATCGAATCGCGGCATAGCCGGTTTGGAGTTGAGACACGCCGCGTATGGCCACCACTTCGCCGTTCTTGAGTCCCGCGAGGATTTGCACGAACAAGTCATCTCTCCGACCAAGCTGGACCAGTCGCCGTTGAAAGAGACCTTCCGGTAACTGCACGAAGACGTAGCTGCGGCTTCCCTCTTGCAATAATGCCGTGCGGGGTACAGCCATCGGAGCGGAAAATTGCTCACCGCTGAGACTTATTCGTGTCAGGGCGTTATGAGGGAGCGGAGCATCACTCGGACTGGCAGTTTCGATCCAGACCGAGAGGGTGCGGGACGTATCGCCGAGAATCTGGCCGCTGCGAGCGATCGTGCCCAGAAGCACTTCTCCCGGCCGAGCGGCGAAGCGGAGTCGTGCCGACTGTCCGATCTCAATCCGACTGACATCGCGTTCGGACACGAACGCCTGCACGTAGGAGCGGGAGAGATCGTGCAGTTCAAACAAGGGTTCATCCGCCCGGACCACATGCCCCAGAAGTTTGTCGAAACGCACCACTACTCCGTCAATGGGTGCGCGTAAGGATAGCCCGGAGACCAGTTCTCCCCGTTCGACTAGCCCGTCTAATTCCGTGCTCGATAATCCCAATGTCCGCAGCCGTTGCTGTAAGCCCTCTTGGCGAATCCGGGCCGCCGCCAATGCGGACTCGACTTCCAACAGGCGGCGTTGGGGCAAGTTTTCGGCCGCGGTCTGCAAATTCGCCAGCACTTCGGTTTGAAGCTCCGCGTCAAAGCGGGCCTTGAGCAACTCCATTTGCAGGGATTGAAGTTCGAGGCTACGAACTTCCGCGATCACGTCTCCGGCTCGCACGGATTGCCCGCGGTCGACGAGAATCCGCACGATCGTTCCGGACAACGGCGAGGCCACAATGGAACGTCGGTCGGGCGGCACGTCGACCATGCCATCCGCCTCAAAGACATCCGCGATGATCTGTGGCCCGACCGATTGGACTTCGAGGCCGATATCTTTTGCGGTTTCCTTCGAGAGCCGTAACGAGCCTTTGACGTAGAAACTCGACAGCTCATGACTGCCTTTGGTGACCACCCGGTCGCCGGGCAGGAGCGCCCCGCCGCGGACTTCGGCGTAGACGCCCATCCGCCGCCCCAGGATAACGCTCTGCTTTTTGAATTCCGAGCCCTCTTTGGTCGCGGCCGTTTCCACGAGCACGTAGCGTTCGGCTCCATCGCGTAACACTGCCGCCAGGGGGACGGTGAGACGTTTGGCCGCCATCGTCTGCTGCAAACGGACCTGCCCCGACATGCCGGGCAGAAGTTGCGGAGTCTCCCCCGCTAGGTTGTGCAGTGTGGCCCAAGCCCGCCCGATGTGCGTGGCCGGATCCAGTGACTGTCCCAGCTTATCGATCGTGGCCGACCACGTTTTACCAGGGAACGCGGTGAGGCTGAGTTCCACGGACTGTCCCAAGCTGACGCGCTGCAAATCTTTCTCCAGCACATCGACCTGGACCCACACGGTCGCGGGGTTCACCACCTCGAACAGATGTTCTTTCGGATCGATAATCTTTCCGACCGAGAGATCGGCATGAATGACGGTGCCATCGAGGGGGGACCGAACTGCCAGGAGCAGCGGTTCGCGATCCTCCCCGGCAAGGAGCTTTTCCAGTCGATCCGCAGGTAAGTCCAAGTTCTGCCATTGGCGCTTGGCAAGGGTCAGCGCGTTCTCTTCCTGCCGCAGCTTCGTCTCGGCTTCGAGCAATCGTTGCGCAGGAACGGCCCCGGACTTGGCCGCCGGTCGGAGTTGCGCGACGAGTTTTCGGGAAAGCTGGGCCTCATTTTGGGCCGTCAGCAATTCCATCCGCAGCGTTTGCAGTTCTTGGCTGTCGATTTCGGCGAGCACCTGTCCCTGCTTCACGGAGTCACCGGCGCGAACATGCAGCCGCACGATTCGTCCTGGCAGCAAGGAACTGACCAAGGCTTGCCCAAGCCACGGAGCCGACAACGTGGCGTAAGCGAAGGTGGATTCGGAAATCTCGCGGGATTCGACTTCGACGGTTTCCAATCCCAACGTCCCGCGCGCTTCGCGGCTGAGACGCAGCACTCCGGTGGCCGGATCGAGTGCTGCCCCCCGCGTGGGGAGCGGAGCATGTCCTTCGTGCGCCGCGGTCATTCCGGCGAGCAACAACCCTGCGGAGATCGACAACAAAACTGCACGCATGGTGCGCCTTTCGCCAAGAAGCCGGGAAGCGCTGCGCCTCCCGGCGAAACAACCGAGCTACTCGTGATGATGGGCATATTTGCTGGGCAGGAAGTTCTCCCAGCGGGCGGTCAGTTCCTTCCCGTCGACGGTGATCCGCGCGACGATATAGAGGGTGTCTTCGGGCTTCATCCATCCCGCCTTGGCGACGAAGTGCGAACACTTGTCGTCGCCTTCACCGGTGGGCCGCTCTTCCGGCGGCGCGGGTTCAAAGGTCAGCGTTTGGGCCTCCCCGTCGCCCACGGTCGCCTGAGCCGTAAAAGACTTCAGCAGCAAGGCCACTGGCTGGGGATCTTTGCTGACGGGCGTCTCGACGAAAATGTCCAGTTCGTTCCCGGCTTTCGCCAAGTGAGCGGTTAGCAAAAAATGGTAATCGCCGGCGTCGGCGATCAGCATTTTGTCTTTCTCGTGACTGTGGCCGTGATCGCTGGTCGCCGGTGTTGTACCACTGGCAGACGGGGCGGTGGCCGGAACCGTGGGGGATGGGGCGGGCGCACTCGGCGCACACCCCATCGGAAGGGCCGTCAAGACTGTTAACGCGAACGCAATCGTGAAGGATCGCATGAGAAACTCCCTGAAGAAGACGAAGAACGCGCGAAAACCGAGAATTCCGGCGCGCAGCGCGATCACTGGATCGGGCGCGTCCGCTCGGCGCAGCTTCGTGGAGGGAGATTAGACCCGTTGCACACCGGACCGCAGTCCGCGCGCGACATCACACAGGGGCGGACCCGTTCGCCAGGGATCGCGCCAGAGTAATGCAGGAGGCACCGGAGTCGGATAGGACTCCTGCGAGATTGCCATCAGCCCCGGCGGAGCAATATCACCCCCGTGGCTGATGGTGGGTGTAAAATGACCCAGAACCACGACGATAAGCAACCGTGCTGACTCATCCTCGGGTCCATCGTTTGGATTGTGATTCGCGGGAATCGTCCACTCGACACCCGCTAACCACACATGCCAATGCACGAACGGCCGCGTTAGAATCGTGGTTGTATTCGCCTCGCCAGCATGATGGTGGTGATGCCCGTGGTGCGAATGATCGTGATGGACGTGCTGAGCAGCGGATTGAGATGATTCGGCGACGGGATGCTCATGCCGAATCTTCGGCGGGGCTACGGCCAGCAGCGCAAACCAGACGACGAAAGCCGAAACACACGTCGTTCGGACGCATCGACAAGTCAGTGATGGGCAGCAACCATTCATACAACCCTCAATTCTCGCTTCGGCGGAGTGATCGCGTCAAGGAGCGCTCGCAGAATCAAGGCACGGCAAACACAAACGGGACTGTCATAACATCACCTCCGCGTTGGAACTGTGCCCATCCGACATACTGACCCGAAGCCGGCGTGTGAACTTCAAATGCGACATTGGATGTTGCGGCGGCTCCATGCTCGGGATGGGCATGAATGTAATCTTTTGTTGCGGCCTGAATGACGACGAGATGTCCCATCGCCCCAAGATACGGCTCCAGGTCTTTCACTGGTTCGCCGGTTTGTCCATCCTTGAGATGGAATGTGATGGTTTGCGACTTCCCCTCATCACCAGCAGTGATCGCAATCTCGGCGCGGAGTTCGCCCGCAATGACTTCGCCGGGAGCGTTGGTCTTCAACTCAGTTGCGGGTCGAGCATCCCCCGCGACTTTCATCGTCGTGCGTGCCGTGCCCGCTTGTCCTCCCTTCGGCTGGAAATCCACATAGACGTGGTAAGAACCCGGCTCTGGAACGGTCAGTTCAATCTCAGCCTGACCCTCGTCGGACACTTGAGGATGAAGATGCAGGAATTCATCCAGCGCATCGCGAACGAGGATCAGGTGCATCAACTTTTCGTGCGTGGGTTCGAGCTTCTCTACTCGCTTTCCGTCTTGTTCGAGATGGAAAGTGACCAAAGTCGGTTGCCCCGCTGGCAATTCGCCCGCCAAGTCCTCAAAGACGACGAGCGCCGGAGTGGATGAGCCATGAGCGTGGTTGTGCTCATGTGCCGAATGGTCGACGGTTGACGCAGGGGGCTTCGGAGTGGGAGCGCATGCAGCCGTCAGCACGCAGACACAGCATGCGGCGGAAAGAAATCGATGCGAGAGCATTACAAGCCTGCCTTCCAGTTCGTGGTGTTTCACTTGATATCGACGACGGACGCTAGCAAAGCTCGCTGGCCACCAGTCCGGCCTTCCCAGCAGACCACAGCTTGATCTTTGCCCGGTACAGCGATGACAACCGGGTCGCGCGCGTCTGACGCGATCTTTGTTGGTTCTTTGGCTCTCGGGCGCAGCATCCACAAATCCCCCTCGCGTCGGCTGGTCCAGACCGCGACCGGTCCTGCGGCGGTCGCGGCCAGCCACGGTTGTTCGCCGAACCCCACCGATGTCTCTTTGGGACCACCGCTCGTGAGGAAGAGCGACTTGTCCCGACGCCAGACGGTATAGAGTCGCTCCTTACCATCCACCGAGAGCATGCCGCCGTCCATCGGACAAGCATCCAGCTTCCAGGTTCCCGTCCCCAATTTCTTGGCAGGTGTAAACGGCTTGCCGTCTGCTGAAGTGGTCACATACATGTCGCGGTTACCGCCCACGGAATTGCGGAACAGAATGGAGACCTTGCCTGCGACATCCACAGCGATCGAAGGGTGACAACACTCGCAGACGCTGCCACTCGGTGAGTGATAGACGAGTTGATTCGCCCCCCAAGTTGCCCCAGCGTCTGTCGAACGAGCGACGTAGATTTCGGTCTTTCCAGAGCGGAGATCGAGCCAGGTACACCACACGCTGCCGTCGGGACCAGCCGCCATGCCGTGCAGACCTTCCCGCGCGGACGCCAGGGTGTCGTTCACATTGACGGGGCCTGACCACGAGCCACTTTCGGAACTCAACCGCCAAGCCTGAAGATCACCATCGCGTCCCTTGCCTTGCGGCCCGCCAATCGCGGTGATGACTGGTGTCACGCCGACGAGAGCGATGCGCGGTCCGCGGCGCATGCCCAATGACAAATTGGGGCAGCGGAAGGCTTCCGTCGCAGGGGCAAACGATTGGCCGCCATTATTGGAGTGACTGTAAAACACGGCGTCGCCGGCACCATAGGCCACGTGAATCGAGCCATCGGAGGCACAAGCGACTTGCGGCTGCTTAAAGGGCTGTTTCCCTTCTTCACGAGCAATGGTCACCGGCTCGGCGGCAACCACAGGTAGCGCACACCACATTCCGGCTGCAACCGCTGCGGCGATCACAATGCGAGCAGACATAAATAATCCTCTTGTGAACGGCTGTGTCGATCGAGACCGTGATCGGATAAGGGGGATCAAGCGTTTACTTGGGCCGTGCTTTCAATTGTTCGACCCGCGCAAGGGTGGCTTGGGGATCCGAAAGGGCTTTCTTTTCGCACCCCTTACAGCAGACGAACACCGGTTCCCCTTGCACGTCGAGCTTGAGCGGCACTCCCATTGATCCGAGCCGTTCGTGCGTTTGCACAGCGCAATACGCTTGCTCTTCGGCGAGTGGGCGGTCAGTCTCGTTAAGTTGCGCCAATGTCGACGTGATGCGTGAATCCGCGTTTCCACCGGCACGTGGGGCGACGCCTTGCTGACAGCCTACCAGCCCAACAACACCTGCGAGCGTCCACCAGAGCTTTGACTTGCTAACCATGAAGAAACGTCCTTGATCGAGTCGAATGGAGAGAACTGAATGAGTGCCCCGACTGCGCGAATGCCGTCGGGGCACTCATCGTTCATCCCGGCGACGAGCGCATCGCCGGGCGGTCCGCTATTTCTCTTCAGCGTGGTGCGCGCCGGCGTGTTTCATCATTTCGCGACATGCCTTAGCGCATTTCTTGCACTCCTCGGCACAAGCCTTCATGTGCTTGTCGTCCGGGAATTTCTCACACGCCTTGCCGCATTCATCGCAGGCTTTAGCGCAGCTCTCGCAGATCGTGGCCGAAAGCGCACCGTGACGGGCCACGATATTCGCTGCGGCAGCACAAATGTCACCGCAGTCAGCGCACAGTTTCATCGTTTGCAGGTGTTGCTTCTGACCATCCACCAAAAGCTGGGCGCAGTGGTGATTGCAGCTCTGACACTCAATTTGACAGTCGGCGCATGCCTTCGCGCACATATCGAAATGTTCGCCGTGCGCACCCTGATCGCGTTGTGCGGCGGAAGCCGTCCCAGCGGCGAGCATTGCGATACCACCGGCCCCCAGCGTTCCCATCACTTGTCGACGATTCATGATCAAGATTCCTTAATATGAGTTAGAACAGAGGGCCGGACGGCCCGCTGTTATTTCGATTTCATTGAGCCCGATGATGGCATGGAGCAGGCGACAATCCAGATCGTCGGTCCATATCAGGTATCGGTTTGGTTCGTTTCATTCCCGGTGCGAGTCGTGTCGTCTCCGAGGTGGGCAGCCTCCCTTTCCAAGCTCCAAGCCGATCAGTCAGCGTTTCAACGACGGACATAATCTCCCGGCGCTCGGATGGCGCCGGGATCTTCTTTCGCGAGTTTGACGAATTCATCCACGCAAGGAGGACAACAGAATTCGTAGGGCTTGCCGTCCACCACCCAAGTGAACTTTGGGTTGGCCTTCGTGTTAGTGATGGGACAGATGCGGTCGCCGACTTTCGGTTTCATGTCGTGAGAGGCCATGACGCCGCGGAACTTTTGGGCTGCCGTGACGTTGCCGTTCGCTGCGATATCATTCGTGGTGTATAGGCCAGCGGGTGTGAGATAAAGAGCCTGTTCTTCAACCGGTGGCAACCCATCCGGAATCGCTTCATCGTGTGCTGGAATCGCCGTCGTAAAGCCGACCCGAAACCGCTCGCCGGCGATGCGCAGCATCGGAATGGTGACTTCAATCTCGCGCGCGACAACACTCTCTGGGAGTTGTCCCACGAATTGCGATGTCTTGCCCCCTGCATCGCCTTCCTGTGGGACAGCAGGCAATTCGATAGGGACTGCTTCCGCATCACCAACTGTTTTCACATAGGCGGTCAGCGTCTGTGCATCGACTTCCTGGATGCGGGATTCATCTTTTCCCAACATCAGCAACCGCAATCGTCCGCCCTTTTCGGCGATGGCTTCCGCGTGATAGCTATCCAGACCGATGGAGATGATCGTGCCGCCATGCGCACCCGGTTTGTGGCCATGCTCGCCTTCGGACGACGCAGGCGATGGATTACTGGTAGCGGCTAGGGTGGGAACAGGAACTGTGGGCGATTGACCGACTTGAGTCTGTCCGCAACCTGCAATCAGCGAAAGTGCAGCGCCGACCACCATAATTCCAACGACTAAAGACCAGGATCGAATTGGCATGAAAGATTCCTTCGTGATGGTCGCGCAGCACAAACTGGCGCAGACCAAGCACTTAGCAGGAAAGCGGGTGGAAAACGAAGACGGGGCAATCCCTGCGTCCGTCATCGACAACGGCCAGAGCGGCGTACGCATCAACTCTGCTCAGCAGAGGAGCCTCACCCAGGCCAAAGAATCAGCAGCGCAATGAATTCACGGCGCGCAAAATTCCCCTGCGATCCAAATGGGGAAATGCAGAGGAACCAAATCGAGATGAGTGACCAAGCAATGTCCGCTCAACCCGGATTGGGGTAACGACTTCACCAATCGAGAACTGCCAGGATGTACTCGTTGGGGCCGTCGGCAGGAGAACTCGCTCCGTGCCCGCTAGTGCCGACGCCGCTTTGCCATTTTTGCATGGGCAGTCGTGCTTCTCGCCATTGGAGCGACGGGGGCATCCCTCCGTTGAATCCGAAGAGGACGAACAGCAACAATCCTTCGTGGATCCAGCCGATGCCGTCACGTTCAACGCCGCCAGCGTGCAACAGCACACCGACGATCCGGCAAGGATCGTCGTCGTCAGCCACAGCACGAGCAAGTAGCGCCACACGGTTAGTCTCTTTTTGGGCAACGCCTCCGGGGCATTGCGTCCACTCTAATTCATATCATTGCTAGTCAAGGAAAAGAAGCCCAGTTTAGCAAGAGGCTTTCCACGAGTGCCCAGAAACTCGCGAGACAGGCGTCAGATCCAGGCTGCCATGTGTCCCAGGCTGTTCATGTCGTTTTGCGGGCGCTAGGAACTGCAACGGAGCGTGACAATTGCACTTCCGAAAGGTAACGAGTTGCTGCACGACTAGTGTCCTGTGCCCAGGAGCGCAATCGCCGCCATTGCAACCATCAGTCCGTCTTCAACTAAGGTCACGGTCGACATAGGGAGATTAAATACCGTACCCAAGCACGCGCAGCGAATCTTCCGCTTGTTGAGCAGGCTTTGGATCACGCCAACACTGCTCACTGACATCAGAACAAGCGTTACGAAGTTTGTTGCGAATGGCTGGAGACCAGTGATAAAAGCCACGCCGAGTAAGAATTCGATGAAGGGGTAGACGTACCCATAAGCTGGCACTCGTTTGGCTACTACGTCATAGCTGCGGTAGTTATCAGCAAATCCTTGTAGGTCGAGCAGTTTGAAGAACGAGAAGGCGAGGAAGAACGCCCCCATGAAGTTCGCCATTGCTCGGCCCCAGATAGCGGTGCCGGCACGCACCTCCACCAGAGCCACTACCCCAACCAGGAAAGCGACGAGGAGTAGCAGCGGATAGTACGTCGTAGCAGATTCTTGTTCAGTGGGCTGCTCAGCAACGGCCGGCGGAGAGGGTGTCGTGACCTCGCTAATAACTTGGTAACCGGCTTGAGCAACGGCCTCCTTGACTGCCTCGATAGGGGCGTCAGCGTCGACGGTCAGCGTCTTGTTAGCGGACTCAATATCCACCGTCCATCGGCCCACTCCCAGCGTATCGTCCAAATGGGGTTTGATTACCGCGACACAACTGCCGCAACGTAAGTTGGTTTGAAACTGTCTTATAGCCGTCATCGCGTATGCTCCGCAGCGGGCTAGTGCCGCCCGACCTTGATCGAGACATGGGCGAGTCCCGCCCGATGGAGACCCAACATGCAAAGTCGGGTCGCACACAGGAGCAGACGGCCGACTTGATGGTGCGTTACACTCAATCGCAAAAAAATGTGCCGGATGGAAAAATCTGACTGGCTACCCAGACGAGGCTGGTCCACTGCGCGAGCAGGTACAGTCGAGGCATCCGTGCGTGGCACAGGTACGACAGGATCTTTCTAGTTCGGCTCGCAGTGCGGCTCTCGCTCGATGAAGTCGCACACGGGCATTCCCTGGTGAAATTCCGATTTCGTCCGCGACGACCGTTACGTCGATCCCGCCGAGATCAACGCGACGGATCAGATCAGAGTATTCCGGCTTGAGCAGTGGAACGAGATCATCGACGCAAGCGCAGACCGTTCGCTCCAAATCGGCGTCGAATCCGGGATCAAACTCCGGCGCATCGCGCGCCTTGTCCTGAAGCGCCTTCACACCAGTTGCGACGCGGCGGTAGTGGTCGATGATCGCGTTTCGCAACAACCGATAGAACCAAGCGACAGCACTCTCATCGTCACGAATGTCGCCGACTTTTTGGATCACTCGAACGAATGCGTCTTGAAGAATTTCCTCAGCGTCCTGGCGCGTTCGGACGCGGGCTGTGAGGAAATCCAGAAAACGCCGGTGGTTCGCAAGAAGCCGGGCGACTACCGGCTCCGATTGGTCTGCGGCCATGTGTTGTCCTCAGTAGCACCTTAGCTAGTACGAGTGTTTTGTGATGGCGTAAACCGGCGACTTCTGCGCCGTCCCGGACGCAATGAAATGCCGAATTCACGTGCGATGGTAGATAGAGTGGGGGGTGAGATGGCCGTCTCAATGATCCGCAATGTGCCCCGAATTCCATATTGCAGAACCAATTCAGCAAAGTGCTGGCGATATGCCGCGGAATATGTCGGGGGGGCGGCCGCGGAGACGTTTTTCGTTCATCACAATCCCTCAATCATGGAATTAGCCGGTGCTGGACTCTGTTCCGCTTCAATCTCCTCTCCACTCGTCAGTCGGCTGGCGTCCTGTCCGCTGAATTGGAAGAACAAGCCGGGGTGGACGACGTATTCGCAGATTGTGCAGGTGATGAGGCCGCCGAGGATCACCGTCGCCACGGGGTAAAGGATTTCCTTGCCGGGTTGATGGCCGCCAATGACGAGCGGTACCAGGCCGATTCCCGCAGTGAGAGCGGTCATCAGGACGGGAGCGAGACGTTCGAGACTGCCGCGAAGCACCATGTCCGCGGTAAAGCCTTCACCTTCTTCGCGCATCAGGTGCATGTAGTGGGAGACGAGCAGAATGCCATTCCGTGCGGCAATACCGCCGAGCGAAATGAAGCCGACCAAGCTGGCGATGGTTAGCGTCTGATCGGTCAACCAGAGGGCGATCGCGCCGCCGACGAAGGCCGTGGGGAGTGCGAACATGATTTGCAATACGATGCGGGCCGAGGGGAACAGCGTATAGAGCACCAGAAACATGCCGCCCACCGACACGAAACTGAGCAGTGTGATCATGCGCGTGGCTTCTTGCTGGGCCTCGAATTGCCCGCCGTATTGCACGAAATACCCTTCCGGCAACGTCACTTTGGCCTCAATGGCCTGCTTGATATCGGCCACGACGCCGCCGAGATCGCGATCGGTCGTGTTGCAGCGAATCGTGATGCGACGACGAACATTTTCGCGGTTGATCGTGTTCGGGCCACCCGCTTCATAAATCCGCGCCACGGTGGAGAGGGGAATCCGTCCCCCCTGCGGCAGGTTGATCGACAATCGCTGAATCTGTTCAAAGTCGGTGCGGTACTCGTCTTCCAAACGGACCATGAGATCGAAGGTCCGCTGCCCCTCTAGGACCGTCGAGACCACGCGGCCGTTGAGGGCCGTCTCGATGAATTCGTTGACGAACCCCGCCGTCAATCCATATGCGGCCAGTTGCTCGCGGTTCAGATCGATGCGCAGTTGGGGGATCAACTGCTGCGGCTCCACGACCGGCGGGGCAAGACCTTCGACTCCCGCAATCGCCGTCTTGATCTCCTGCGCTTTGCGCCGCAGGACATCGAGGTCATCGCCGTAGAGCTTGATTGCGATCTGTGCTGACACCCCGGACAACATGTGACTAATCAGGTGGGCCAGCGGTTGTTCGGCTTCGTATTCGATGCCCGGAATCTCTTCCAGTTCTTGGCGGAGGGTGGCCAAGCCGTCCACGCGCGAAACACCGCTCTGCGGGTTGAATGTGACGATGTACTCCGTGATGTTCACACCCTCGGCATGTTCGTCGAGTTCCGCACGCCCGCTGCGGCGGACCCAATGCAGCACGAGGCCGGCGGGATGCTCCTTGTCCACCATGTGACGACGAAATGCTTTGTCGACCATTTGGCTGGCACGGTTTGAGGTTTCCAACGATGAGCCCGGCGGCAAGACAATGTTGACCTGCGCGGCCCCTTCATCGAAACTCGGCAAGAAATCGGTTCCGAGTTGCATGACCAGAATGCCGCTGCCCACCATTGCCGCTCCCACCACCAGCAGAATCGCCGTCAATCCCCACGGGTGCATGCTGGTCCGCACGATGGGGGTGGCGAGTGCTTTCAAGAACCGCAACAGTGGGCTGTCTTTGGCTCCGTGAGATTGAGAGGATTTGCTCGACAACAGCAAGCTCCCCAACACCGGCGTCACAGTGAGCGAGATCAGCAAGGAGGCTAGAATCGATACGATGTAAGCCACACCCAGTGGAGCAAACAACCGGCCCGGGACACCGGACAAAGCGAATAAGGGGACGAACACCAGAATGACGAGCATCGTGCCATAGACGATGGCGCTGCGGACCTCGATGCTCGCCTCGTAGATCACGGTCAGATCGGGTCGCGGTTTGGGCAAAGCCGCGTTTTGTCCCAAACGCCGAAACACGTTTTCGATATCGACGATGGCATCGTCTACCAGTTCACCCATCGCCACGGCTAGTCCTCCCAACGTCATGACGTTGATCGACATGCCGGTCCAATAGAAGAACAGTCCCGTCAACACGATGGACAGCGGAATGGCCGTCAGTGTGATGAAGGTCGTCCGAAAGTTGAGCAGAAACATAAACAGAATGATCAGCACGAGAATCGCACCATCACGCAGCGCTTCCAGTACGTTCTCGATGCCCCGGTCGATGAACTCGCGCTGCTGGTAGATTTCGGTTTCAATGACGATATCAGGAGGAAGCGCCTTCTTGACCTCTTCGACCGCCGCGATCACGGCATCCGTGAGATGCCGCGTATCCCCTTGTGGCTGTTTCGCGATGGTCAAAACGACCGCAGGGTGACCGTTGACGGAGCTATCACCCCGTTTGAGCTGTGCGCCTTCCCGAATTTTGGCCACGTCGCGGAGCACAACGGCACGACCCGCCGTCGCTTTTACCACCGACTCTTCCAGGTCGGCTACCGACTGAATGCGTCCCACGCCACGGACCAGAAATTCCAGGGAGCCTTGCTCGACATAGCCCCCCGTGGCGTTGACATTACTTTCGCGAAGGGCGGTTTCGACCTCTTGCAGTGTCACGCCGAAAGCGGTGAGTTGTTCGGGATTCACCAGCACCTGAAATTGCTTGCGCCCGCCACCCATCGTGATGACTTGTGCGACACCGGGAATCGTCAGCAGCCGCGGCCGGACAACCCAATCCCCAAGGGTGCGGACTTCCAACGGCGGCGTCTTGCCTCCTTCGCTATACATGCCGATCATCATGATCTGGCCCATGATGGAACTGATCGGTGCGAGTTCCGGCTTCACCCCTTCTGGCATCCGGCTGGCCACCGTTGCGAGGCGCTCATTGACCGTCTGCCGTGCGACGTAGATGTCGGTGTTCCAGCCGAATTCGACATAGATCACCGATAAACCGATCCCAGATGAACTGCGAACGGCTTCCACTCCCGTCGCGCCGTTGAAGGCCGTTTCCAACGGAAACGTTACGAGGGTTTCGACCTCTTCCGGCGAGAGACCGGGACACTCGGTCATCACGGTCACACGCGGCCGCGTGAGATTCGGGAAAATGTCGATCGGCAGCCCGATCATCGTCCGTGTCCCGAGCACCATTGCAACCATCGCAAGGGAAACGACCAGCAGACGATGATGAAGCGAAAAGCGAATGAGCCAGTTCATGAAAACGCCAATCCTTTTGCCATCAGTTCGGAGCTTTGAATGTCGTTGAACTACGCAAGAGCCGCAGACCATTCATGACGACGAGCAACGAAGCCCCCGCATCGGCCGCAATCGCCCCCCACATCGAAGACCAGCCCCAAAACGTGAGCGCGGCAAATAAAACCTTAATGCTGAGCGAGAAAATGATGTTCTGACGAATCACGGACAGGGCATGTCGCGCATGCTGGAATAACCACGGCAATCGCGTGAGGTCGTCCGACATCAACGCCACATCGGCCGTTTCAATCGCGGCGTCGCTCCCGATGGCTCCCATCGCAATTCCCAACGACGCGCGGGCCAGAGCCGGCGCATCATTGACACCATCGCCAATCATCGCGACAGTTCCGTGCCGGGCCAGGAGCCGCTCGATGGCAGCGACTTTGTTTTCGGGGAGCAACTCGGCCTCAATTTCATCGATTCCCACTTCGCGGCCGATTGACTGCGCCGTGCCCTGATTGTCTCCCGTCAACATCACGATGGATGCGACACCGACATTTCGCAGCGACTGAAGAACCTCTCGCGTGCCGGGCCGCACGGTGTCCGCGAGTGCGATCAGTCCGCAGACGTGCTGTTCATTGCCGACGACTATGACCGTCTTGCCCGCGTTAGCTAAAGACTCCAGTTGCGTATGGATTTCTGGCGTTTCTTGTCCGCGTTCTTCCAACCAACGATGCGAGCCAAGCCAGAACAGGCGGCCATCCCAGCGTCCTTCTGCTCCCTTACCGGGAATGGATCGGGCGTCTGTAACCGGCTCGTAAGCGAGGCCGCGCTGGCGAACGTATTCCACGATGGCAATCGCTAACGGATGCAGGCTGCCCGCTTCCAAAGCCGCGGCGCGCTGGAGCAGTTCTGCTTCGGAGTGTCCATTCAGGGGAATGATCTGAACAACCTGCGGATGTCCAAGTGTGAGCGTTCCGGTTTTGTCGAGCGCGAGCGCCTGAATGTGCGCGGCTTGCTCTAGGTGCGCTCCCCCCTTCACTAACACACCTTGTCGAGCTGCGGCCGCGAGCGCTGCCACGATGGTCACCGGCGTGGAGATTACCAGCGCGCACGGGCAGGCGATGACCAGCAGGACAAGCGCGCGGTAGGCCCACGGTGCGACTGGTTGACTCAGCACTAGAGGTGGCATGATCGCGAGGAGAATCGCCGCCACGAACATGACGGGCGTGTAGATCCGGGCAAATTGCTCCACCCACTGTTCGGAAGGTGCCCGTTGCGTTTGGGCCTCGGTCACGAGATGGATGATGCGGGCCAATGTGGAGGAACCGGCCGTTTTCGTCGCCCGAATCGTCAACTGGCCATCGCCATTGATCGTGGCCGCATACACGCCGTCGCCGGGCTGCTTGGGAACGGGAACACTTTCGCCGGTGATGGGGGCTTGATTGACATCGCTTCGGCCCGTGGTGACTTCACCGTCCAATGGAAACTTTTCGCCGGGCTTCACCACGAACAGCGTTCCCACGGAAATCTCTGCCGCGGGACGTGATTGCTCATTTCCAGTCTCGTCCACCGTGCGGACGACGGCCGGTGTCAGCTCCAGCAAGGCCGCCACCGCGCGGCGGGCGCGACTGACGCTCCAGCTTTCCAGGGCGAGGGAAACGGCGAACAGGAAGGTAACGGTGGCCGCTTCGAGCCAATCGTCGAGTAACACGGCACCGACTACGGCGACCGTCATCAAAAGATTCATATCCGACCGCAGGCGAAGCACCGCGGCCCATGCTCGCGGTGCAATGGGCCATCCGCCAATTGCGATCGAAGCCAGACAGATCGCTCGAAACGTCCACAATGCAACGGTAGACACACTGCCCCACTCACTACGGTAGAACCACAGTTGAATGGCCCAAGCGATCAACCAAAGAAGACCGCAAAGGACCGTGCTGGCCGTTCGCGTGCCCAACCAAAAAGGATGTGGTGAACTCAACGGTAGCGAGGCATCGCGCCACGGCTCAGCTCGCAGACCGGTGCGGGCGATAATCGCGATAAGAGCCTCTGGCGTCATGCCGATCGGTACGGCGTGAATCGTCAATTTGCGGTTGAGAAAATCGAATGCCAAAACATCCGCACCGACGACGGGGGATAATTCCCGGCGGAGTAGGTCCGCCTCTTCGGCGCAGTCCATGCCATTGACACGAAACGCATAAGTGACTGGTTTCAACTCAGTTGGCACAATCCCGACTTTCTTCCAATTCCAACGGGCGGGCGATTCAAGATCGGAATGTCTTCCGCACGCAAGCCTCGACTTAAACGAGAAAGGATCAGTGATTGTGGCCCGCGTGCATATCGACGCCGGAGCCTTGCTGCTTTTTCAGTGCGAGACTGATCTGATACGCCTGATTCATGGCGATCTCGTCACCAGGAAATACGCTGCCGTCGTTGCGGAGAACCACGAATCGCGGATCGCGATGCTCGACGATCACAGGAACTCGCTCCATGAGCTTGCCGTTCACCCGGAAGACATAGGCATCCGGTCCTTCGCTGACCACGGCTTCCGTGGGCACAACGACTTGTTCAGTGAGTTTCTGAACCGGAACCAGCAGTCGCACTTTTTGACCCGGCTTGAACCGCCATGAACGATAGATCACGCCGTTATCCGCCTGAGCATCACGCACGACTTCATTCTTGAGCGGGGCAAAGAACCGCAGCGTCCGGGTGGCCGCATCGAGTGAATTCTCGACGTAACGAATATGCAGGCCGTCCCGCAATTCGGGCTCGTCGCCTTCTCCCTCGAACAGGGCCGTCAGGGGACGCTGCTCTTGAACAGCGAGGGCAATGATTCGGCTATCACGCTCGAAGGCATGACCTTCCAGATAGAGTTCCGTATGCAGTCCGAGGTCACACAACTCATCGCCCGGTTGCACGAGCTTGCCGGGGAAAATGTCGATGTTCTCGACCGTGTAGACCGTGTCGGCAGTCACGGATTCCAATCGTTCGGGAGCACGGCGCATTCCCGTTGGCACAATCGAAGGATGATTGTGACCTTCCTCTTTGGATGGTGCCTTCGGAGGGCCGCCGGGCACATGAATCGTGAACTCACGGAGCAAGGTCTTGTGTTCGACCATCTCGGTAATCTGGTACGGAGACAGCCCGCGGACCAAGAGTTCTTGAATCTGCACCAGCTTTTGCGAATCGAGCCGCTTGCGCTCGTATTCCTTCTCCAGCTTGTTACGTGCAGGGATTGAACCGCTTTCCACCAAGGGGGTGAGTCGTTTGAGTTCGATATCGACCAGCTCAATGTCTTGCAGCAACTTGAGCAACTCGGCTTGAGCATTGGTCAATAATTCGCCCGTCGGCTGAATGTCGAGCAGCGGATCGCCCGGTTTGACGGCTTGGCCGGGGAAAGCATGCACCTTGACCACGACTCCGGCGAGTGAGGTCGTGATGCGGCGTTCACTGTGTCCGGGCTGTTCGACGACCGTACCGGGAATCACAAGGTTCTTGGTGTAGTCTGACAGTTCTACCGGACCGGCTTTCAGCCCTAGATTCGCCCGCGCCTGTTCTGACAAAGCGACACTGTTTTGATCGCTGCCTCCTCCGTGCCCCTCGGCTCCATGATCGTGACCGGCATGCTCATCATGGCCCGCCTCGTGAGCGGAAGGGAGCTTCTTCGCGGTGAGCAAAGGAAGCCAGCGGTTGCGCGTGGCGAGAGTCCCTCCGGCGGTGAGTCCCGCCAGGATGGCAAACGCTCCAACGGTCAGCAGTTGTTTGGGCAGACGCATGATCGAGTTTCTTTGACAAGTTTCTGTTGTGCAAATCGCTGCCTCGGAGGCTGCTGGCAGCAATCCGTGGTCTGCGGGAAAAATCCCAGCGCCACCCGGCGCGACGACTGATCGTCGACACCGGGCAGAACCGGGCGCGTCAACAAGTGCCCTCAACGATTAGTGCTTGTGGTCGTGCTTCAGCTCGAACTTGGCGGTATAGGGCTTGCCTTTGATCTTCAGCGACAGCCGGGCATCGTTATTCTTGTGGTGCAGATCATGCACCAGTTCTTCGTCCTTCAACTGAAACGCCGAAGCCATGCCCGCGGGATCGGTTTTCAATGGCACCGCTTTCAGCTTGAACTGTTCCGGTTTCCCGGCATGCTTGAGATTGATCACCGCTTCCTTGGCTTCAGTCGGCACCGACGCCTTGGCGGCGGCATCGAGAACATAGAGCGTGAGTACGTTCGTCTTCTCATCGAGCATGACTTCGATGTGAAACTCTTCGTCACCCAGTTCCAGCAGGGGGCCGCCATGCGGTCCCTTCTCGGGATGCGCGTGCCCCGCGGCGGGTGGGGCTGACCAAACATAAGAAACCGTTGCGAGCGAGAACACGATCCCGACGAGAACGCGGTCCAGAAGGCCGCGTTGCGACAACAAAATTCCAGCCATGAGAGAGTCCTTTCGAGGGAAACTAGGCCACACTAAATGGACGCCGCGGCATGTGTCCGCAGGCGGCATTCGGTTTCAGTTCAAAACAGGTAGTGCAGGCAGATGACTACGAATCGCTGTTCGGTTTGGAGAGTTTGGAAGCGGCAGTCTCATTAGGCATGACCACCATATGAGGCTCTTGATCACTCCGTTCCAGTAGTGGACCGCCATAGGGACGCTTCCCGCGATGAGCGTGTTCGGCGACCGCTGGAGCTAAATAAACCAGCGTAGCCGCCCCCAACAGCAGGGCGGCCGTAGCCAGTGTTAGGAGTTTAAGATCCTCGTGAACATGAGCAGACAACAAAAGCCAATTCATGAAAGAGTCCTTTCACAGCCACACACGGAAACCAGTAAGGCTTACCAAGTGACGGCTGAAGGCTGTAGACACAATGAGTATTCAAGCGTGCCATCAACGGATCACAAGATCCGTGAGGCGATAGCAACCACCGACCGCCGTTACAGACGGTCAGCGAAGGATGAGCGCAGGCGAAACCGACTCGGGGTCCGTCATGCGACAGAGCGCAGCTCGCAGGCGTAAGCGGGCCTGGGCGCGATTAGATAATCCACACGCTCAGGAGAGCGCGGGCTTCACCCGCTTCGGGTGGCGGGACCGAATGGGAAGCCATGACCACGCGGGGGCTGCCGAAGTGCAGATCGACCACGGCCTCCTGAATGGGAAGGATCGCATGGATCCAACTTAAATCGGGCAACTGAGAACCGGCATCGCTTCGCGCCAGGTAGAACAGGTGTGTGGCGACGCAGAGATGGTGGGAAGAATGATCATGAGGAGCCGACGGTGCTTCGTGGCCGTGCTCACCATGATGCTCACACGACGAACCTTCCTCATGGGTTTCTTCAGGTTCCACGCAGGTCGCGCAGCTTTGCGCACAGCAAGTAAATTGCTGTGGCAAGAAGCAAGCGAGTGCAAGCAGTGTGAACCAGGTACGCACGAAACAATTCCTTGTATTTGCGTGTGAATTATCGTCATAGACCGTGGTAGGTCAAGAGGGAATCCAGCGCATCTCTTTTTATTCCACCCAGTTACGCAACATCTGTAATCGCAAAATCGTTGCGTTCAAAGTCGAAGTGATTTAGAGCAGGATCCGTCCATCGAAACTGCGTCGCCGCCGTTCCGTGCTTCAACTGCTGAATCAAGCCGACTTCCACCAACCGTCCGAGCACCTTCGGAAACGCTGACCGCTGGAATCCGAAAGGAACGATTGTTTTTGTAATCTGCGCACACGAGATCGGCGAGTTTGTCTGAAGTAACAACCGCATTACGGCCAGGCGCACAGCAGTGGTCTGGAGACCCGCTTGGCTCAGCATTTCTCGGATTTGGGCGACTTCATAAATTTCATTTGTATTCATTTTGCAATCGACTCGCAGGCAGGATGGATAGGCGATCGGACCACCGTCTCATTTCTATTGCCGGCCATCGTCGCGAGCCAGCCGATGGCCAAACATCGCGAAGAAGCGTCAGCAATTTTGAAAGCAGCTCGGACGATCTCGGCGGCTCAAGGAAACGCTTCCACTTGCGCCAACCCAGCTAATTCGGCGGCAGTCATCCAGCGGGTTTCCAAAGCGCCGATGTATCCCAACTGAGATTCCACCAACGCCCGCTGCGCCTGCAACAGTCGCAGGAAGTCGAATTGCCCTTGATCAAAAGCCTTCTGGATCAGCTTCACACTTTCTTGAGCGAGCGGAATGATTTTCTCCTCGTAACGCACCACGAGTTGATCGGCGGCTCGATAACGTCCCCGCGCCGAGGCCATCTGCTTGGCAATGTTGTTCCTGACCGTCGAGACGTTGGCCGAAGCCTTCGTCACATTGGCCGCGGAGGCGTTGATGTTCCCCTGATTCCTGTTCCAAAGCGGAAGTGGCGCGGACAAGTTTAGAATTGCGATATTGTCATTCCCGATATATTGCCGCATATAGCCGGCATTCACTGTGACGTTGGGAAACGGCTCCACTTGCGCCCGCTTCAGGAGCAGTCGATTCCGATCAACTTCCTGCTCGGCCATTGAAATGTCGGCGTTGTAGGGAATGTAGCTGTCAATGACGACCTGCTCGGCGAAGGGAGCTAAGGAGACTCGCAAATCTCCGACAACCTGCCGTAAAGCCATTTCGGGTGTGCCGAGGCTCGCTGTCAATTGCTGCAACGCCGCAGCCAGCGTGGCGTCGGCATTCTCCAAGGCGACTTCCGCTTTCTCCAGTTCAATTTGAAACAGAAGTAAGTCGCCGCGAGTTCCTTCGCCAGCGTCCTGAAGGCGCGCGGTCGCGACCTGCGATTTGTTGGCAATTCCCACCAACTGCCGCAAAACCGCAACCCGTTTTTGACCGGCAAGAACAGAGTAGTAACCTTGACGAACGGAAGTCAGCAGGTCGAAGCGCGTCCGCACGAATCGATACTCGGCTTGAAAGACCTCTCGGCTCGCGGCCGCTTCCGAGAGTTGCAGCTTGTGTTTGGTGACGATTTCCTGGCTCAATTGGCCGAAGTATTGGCTGTCGCGGCCTCCCAATTGCAACGCCCCGCCGTTCGCGACGGGGTTGGGATAGAGACCGGCTTGATGGGCACGGCCTCGTGAGGCCTGCACCTCTGCCGCAGCCTGGGTGAGGTTCGGGCTGGTCGATTCTGCGATGGATGTTAGCGCCTCTAGCGTGAAGCTCGATTGCACTTCAATCTCCGGACTCGGCGGGACTTCCTCCGGCTCGTCGGCTCGCAGATCAGTAAAAAGAATCAATAACAGACTGAAGACACCGCTGAAAACGATGTGCTTGTGAATGGAGAACATGTGCCCCTCCCTGGGAACGAAAAGGAATTGTCCGAGACCCAACCGTGGCTATGCGATACCACAGCAGGCGGATCATCGGCGCAAGGGAGAGGTTCTACCGAGTTCGGTTGTGCAGAGTGCGAACACGTCACGGTCGCGCGCGATGCTCCCCGAGAGCATTGGCGACTCGCTCACAACCACGCCGGTGCAGCCAAGCAGACACGGGCCAGCTAAGGTTGGTTGATCATGCAACGAGATGATCGAAGGCGTCTTGCAATTGCATCGTGGCCGGGGCGTATGCGGCTTGACGGGACCATCCATCCCTTCGTGGTCGCCGCAGTCGCAACCTTCCGCACAGGCTTCTGAAACCTGAACAACGGGCGCGCTGACCATCCCATGCAGCCAGCAGGCTGGGCAAGGAACGAGTAGCAACAAAGAAAGGATGACCCGAAGCATGGCTTCCATTCCATCGCTTCACCAAACGATTCGCATCAATACCGTCATCGGCGAGATGAGGTCGTCAGCCCAACTATGTGGACGCAACCGCGAGACTCTGTGTAATCGGCAAAGTTTGCGGAACGATCCGACTAGAGGCGGACTCACGCGACCAGCTACCGCCGGAAGGACAGTCCGATGCCCGTGAATGCAAGGTTGTCGGCGGCACGATTCAAGCCGACGGCCGAATGAACGTCGACTTGAACATTGGGGGTAATAAAATACTGTGCACCGTAGTGGAAATAATGTTGGAACGGGGCGATATCGCTACCCGACGGCACAAAGGCGGCGTACTCCGTAAACAGCAACCATCGATCCCCGAGGTCATACTCGAAGTTCACCGCTTGAAAGACTTCGAGATAGAAGTCGGAAGCATCATCCCGACGACGGTTGAGCACCGTATTGCATTCGATCTCAATGACCTCAGTCACTGCCCAACTGTAGGCGAGGTTTACTCCCGGCAGCGGTTCGCCGGCCGTAATCCCTGGCGAACCCGTCGGAACTTTAAGTTGCGGAAACACGGTGAAGTCCGGCAGCCAACCGTGCTGCTTAAACAGCGCGACCTTAGCCGCGACCAGAAAGTCGTCACTTCCGGAGACGCGTGCGGTGGGGCCGACAGCCGGTTTCTCCGCCTGTGACAAGTAATTGTATCCCAGCCGCAGCTCGAACCATTCAGCAAAGATCCCCCAGCGCAATAGCGGTTCGGGGAAGGAGTGAGTCTGGGACCGATTGCCTCCATCGTCATCATTGAAGAATGAATAGCCCGTTTCCAATTGCACGCGCCCCAAGCCCACAAGACTGGTGGCCTCACAAAGATGCGGCCGGTCCGTGACCAACCGATCACGCTCGACGGCAGGCGATTCCCAGGGGGACTCTCGCCACGAAAAGAGACTCTCCGCGTCGGGCGAGAAACCTGTCACTCGCTCTTCTGCCTGCGAGAGGGAGGTCGTCAGTAACAGCAGCGCGATGGCGAATCGGCAACAAACGCTCATGGTTTTTCTTCTTCCGTTTTCACCATTTGAAATGTTGCGGCTCAAGTGCCCCCGACTCGCTCTATTTTTTAATCGACTGCGCGGACTGTTTTTGATGAGTCAAAACCCTCTCGAAAATCTTACGCAATAAGAGCTTGGCGACCTTGGTGCTTGGTGGTTATCTCGCGCCGGGACTAGTCTCCGAATAGAATCTGGGATTGCTTGATGCCGCCTCAAATCGCTAATGTCGTTGTCATGCGCGAGTGGACACTCATTCTTCTGATGCTTGTGAGCCTCATTGCCTGCCCGTTCGATTGCATGGGCCGGATGACTGCTGGCGGTGTTACGGACACTTGCTCCGGTCGGTGTTGTTGCTGTTCACGCCATCAAACCAATTCGGACACGCCGACTCCGACGCATCCTACTGAGCAGCGCTGCGACTGCATCTGTAACGGTGCGTTAATCACCGATAGTGTGGTGGTCAATTTGGATTGCCCGTCGTCTTGTCACGTCGGTCCTCTCCTGATTGTCGCTCCCGGTCTGCTCTTCCACACGGAAGAGAGCCAGGATAATCGTTCGGCGATAAGCCGACTGCGACTAGGGCGGTCGCTGCATCTCGCGCTTCATTCTTTGCAGGTCTAATTCACAAAGACCTGTTTCGCGGGTTTCTCATCGACCCGTGAATCTCACTGGCGGTGATTTCTAATCGCCTTGTCTCACCCCGTTGTCGCTTGCGTTGCTATGGGGTCACATCCCGCGGTGACGAAGCTCAGCCCTGCTGCATCAGAAGTCGCCGCGGCACGTCACCGCGCCTTCAGTTTCCAGCATTATCTTCACTCTCTTCCAAGAGGACGCTACGCATGTTCGCAAAACAGTGGTTGATGACGATTGGTCTCCTGTTGGTTGGTCTGGTGGAAGTGAACACGGCCGCGGAACCGGTTGTGAAGAGTCAAGAGACGGTGATGGCCGTGGGAGAAATGTGTGGGGGCTGTGTCACCAAGATCACGGCAAAGCTGAAGCTGATGCCTGAGGTGGGCAAGATTACGTGCGATATTCCCACGAAAACGGTCACCGTAACCCCGGCCGCCGGGAAGACACTGTCCCCGAAAACGCTGTGGGAGGCGATGGAGAGCATTGGTAAGACACCAACCTCTCTCACCGGACCGAGTGGCACGTTCAAGTCTAAACCCAAAGCCTAGAAACTGCCTGCCACGCGAATTTAACTTCTGCGTCAGATACACCGCTTCCACTTGATCGATCTCCATGTTGATGTTTCGACCGCTCCCGTGGGACTACGGCATTCGCAATCTGTTGCGGCGACCCGGTCGCAGTGCGCTCACGCTGCTGGGACTGGGAACGGTGGTCTTTCTCGTCTTTCTCGTCGTGGCATTCGTCCGTGGCTTGGAGACATCGCTCGCGGTCAGCGGTGATCCGCTGGTCGTTCTTGTGCATTCGCTCGGTGCGGGCGAGAACATTGAAAATTCCACGATTCCCGGTCAAGGGGCCGGAGTGCTCTCCGCCAGCTTGGGACGGGTCGAGACGCGCTACCGCCAGAAGCACGTTTCTCCCGAGTTGTACCTCGGAACGGAGATCACGACGGAATCCGTGAAAGAGCCCGCGATGGGACTCGTGCGGGGCGTCACGCTCGCCGCCCCGCTCGTCCGTCGCCAATTCCAACTGATCGAAGGAACCTGGCCAGCCGCGGGGGAAGCCATCGTGGGACGACTGGCGGCGGCCAAGTTGGGGTGTGATCCCGCGGAATTGGTGATCGGTCGAACGGTGCGGATTGAAGGCCGCCCCTGGAAAATCAGCGGTCGCTTCGCCGCCGCGGGAGCGGCATTCGAATCGGAAATCTGGTGCCTCGTCGATGACCTGCAACAGGCAATGAAGCGTCAGGACTTGAGTCTTGTCGCGGTCGCGGTCAGTGAACTCAAAGGTCTCGCCGATGTTAGCGAGTTCTGCAAAGAACGCGTCGATCTCGAATGGGAAGCCACGCCGGAGTTGAGCTATTACGCATCGCTGCAAACGCACTATGGACCGGTTCGCAGCGTGGCTTGGCTGATCGTGCTGCTGGTGTCGGGGGCCGGTGCGTTCGCGGGTCTCAACACGATGTATGGAGCGGTTGTGGGGCGGGTGCGCGAGTTGGCGATGCTTCAAACGATCGGCTTCTCGCGGCGGGCAATCGCTCTCAGCATCGTGCAGGAGGGCGTGTTGTTGGCCGCGGCAGGCTCACTGCTGGCGGCGGCGGCGGCGTTGCCCCTGCTCAACGGGCTGGCCGTGCGGTTCACGATGGGAGCTTTCACGCTGCGATTGGACAGCGTGTCGTTGTTGTACGGGTTATCAACGGGGCTCGCGATTGGCGTATTGGGTTCGCTCCCTCCCGCCTGGCGGGCGCTGCGGATGCCGGTGGTGGATGGCCTAAAGGCCATCTGATTTTTCACTTTCAACCGAAGGATGAGACAATGGCTAAGGGAATTTGGACAGCATTGATGAGTCTGACGTTGGCCATCGTGGGTTGCGGGCACTCCGCCACGGTGCCGACAACGCAAACAACCACTACCCCAGCCGCCGCTTCCGCGGCTGGCACGGACATGCTGTTGAGCGAGCAACCGGTAGATGCGAAACCCGTCGCCGAAGTGCGCGAGTCAGCCGAAGACGGCGTTGACGTGACAATCCTGGGTCGCATCGGGGGTGGGACGAGTCCGTGGGTCGATGGTCGTGCGGCTTTTACAATCGTCGATCCAAAACTGGAGCCGTGCAAACCGAGCGAAGGTTGCCCGACCCCTTGGGATTACTGCTGCTCGACGGATCAACTCCCCAAGAACCGGGCGATGATTAAAGTTGTCGACGCCGCGGGCGGCACGGTCGAACAGGATGCCCGGAAACTTCTGGGGGTGAAAGAATTGCAGACGGTCGTTGTGAAGGGGAAAGCCAAACGCGACGAAGCCGGAAACTTGACCGTATTGGCCAGCGGTGTGTTCATCGTGCCCGAAGCAGAATCGAAATAGTCTTGGCAAGGACTCGTCCGATGACGATGCCGGTGAATCTTCAGGAATTGGCGGTTCAACGTGCCCCGCGCACTGCGGGGCACGTCGTTCGTCGTCCGCGAAACCTTGTGACGCGGTACCTTGCGCCCGCGGTGATCCTCGCCGGTTTCACCGGAGTGTTGGGCTGGTCATTGCGCGACAGTTTATGGCCAGCGCAGCCGGTAACCATTGTTTCCGTCATGGCCAGTCGGTCTGAAGTCGTTGCCGCGGACACGCCGCTCTTTCAAGCCGCAGGCTGGGTCGAACCGCGTCCCCAAGCGGTCGTCGTGTCCGCCCTGACGGAAGGGATCATTGAGGAGATGCTGGTCGTCGAAGGCCAGGCTGTGGAGGCCGGACAAGTGGTTGCCCGCCTGATTCGCCGCGATTCGGAAATCGAGCTGGAACGCGCCGAGGCGGATGTTCGCTTACGTGAAGCGGAAGTCCTTTCGGCGCGGGCCGCCTTAGCAGCGGCAAAGACCCTCTTCGACGAACCAATTGTGTTGCAGGCATCACTCGCCGATGCCGAAGCGACTTTGTCGAAGATAGAAACAGAACTGGCTCGATTGCCGTCCTTGACTCGCGCGGGCGAAGCGCAGCGGGATTTTGCTGTGGCCGAACTGGCGAGCAAGCAGAAAGCGGGTGAAGCTGTTCCGGCCATCACCGTCCAACGAGTCAAAAGTGAATTGGAGACTGCCTCCGCCCGACTCGATGAGTATCGGCAACAAGCCATTTCGCTGGAACGAGAACGGCAAGCCTCGGCAAAGCGACGCGATGTGCTGCGCCGGCAGTTGGAACTCAAAGTTGATGAAACGCGCCAAGTTGCCGAGATGCAGGCCAAAGTGCAGGCATCGGAAGCCCAGGTCCAACAGGCCCGTGCCGCGCGTGATGCCGCTCGACTCAAACTCGAACGGACCGAAGTAAAGGCCCGGTCGGCGGGTCACATCCTGGCATTGGTGGCTAAACCGGGGAGTCGACTGATGGGGATCACGCAGGTTGCAGCATACGACGCCAGCACGGTCGTCACGATGTACGATCCGAAGAGTTTGCAGGTTCGGGCGGACGTGCGGTTGGATGATGTCCCGCAAGTTCTGACCGGTCAGGCTGTGAGAATCGAAACCCCCGCCAGTCCGAAAGCACTGGTTGGCCACGTGCTCTTCGCAACCGCCCTGACGGACATCCAGAAGAACACGTTGCAAGTGAAGTTGACGATCGATGACCCACCGGCGGTAATCAAGCCGGACATGTTGGTGCAGGTTACCTTTCTCGCGCCGCCGCGACCGAGCAATGAAGGCAGCACGCCGCCGCTGCGTTTACTCGTCCCGCGTGAGGTTATTCAAGGATCGGGAAACGAAGCCACCGTCTGGCTCGCCGATCAAACCTCGGGAACCGCTAAAGTGCGCCGTATCACAGTTGGCTCGTCAACAGCCGATGGCCAGGTCGAGGTCGTCACCGGGGTAAACGTCGGCGATCGCTTGATTGCCGGAGGGCGTGAAACCCTCGTCGACGGCGCACGGATTCGCATTACGGGCCAAGACCCGACCTTGGGCCGCGACTCGTTGACGGCGTCTTCGGCCGAAAAGCCCGCCGTCAAGTCGTCACAGATTCATCGCCACGGCGCGAAAGAGTAAAGGTGGGAACATGTCCTTGGTTGAAGTCCGGCAAATCACCAAAGAGTACATCAAGGGCGACCAGAAGATCGCGCCGCTCAAAAATGCCGACCTCACGATTGAGCGTGGCGATTTCATCTCGTTGATGGGAGCCAGCGGTTCAGGCAAGAGCACGCTGCTCAATTTGATTGCAGGTATCGACCGGCCAACATCAGGGGAGATTCGCGTCGATGGCGAAATCATCACTCAATTGTCGCGCACACGCCTCGCCCGATGGCGGGCCGAGAACGTCGGATACATTTTCCAGATGCACAATCTCGTGCCGGTGCTGACGGCCTACGAGAACATCGAACTGCCGCTGCTGCTCTTGGGCCTGTCATCCCGCGACCGACAGAAACGCGTCAATATTGCCTTGGAAGCGGTGAGTCTGACGGATCGGGCCGACCACTATCCCCGGCAACTTTCTGGCGGTCAAGAACAACGCGTGGGTATCGCGCGGGCACTCGTCGCCAATCCTACCATCATCGTGGCCGATGAACCGACGGGCGATCTCGACGCGGAAACAACTGAGCAAATTCTCGCCTTGTTGCAACGACTCAACACTGAGTTGGGGATAACTTTGCTAATGGTCACTCACGACCCCCATGCGGCACTGATTGCTACGCGCCGCCTTCGTTTGGAAAAGGGTGTGTTCGTCGAGTCGTCGCCGATGGGGTCACTGACCGCTGTCGGAGGGAAATAAGACATGCTGCGCTTCATTCCCTACATTCTGAAGACCCTGTGGCGTCATCGCACGCGAACCCTGCTCACCGTAAGCGGGACAGCCGTGGCGATGTTCGTATTCTCCTTTGTAGGGGCAGTTCAAGAAGGACTGGATCGCCTGCTTTATGAACAGCGTCAGGATCGATCTTTGATCGTCTTTCAGGCGAATCGTTTCTGCCCCAGCACGAGCAAGTTGCCCGAAGACTATGCGCTCCGCATCCGTAAGTTGCCCGGAGTGAAAGACGCGGTGCCAATCAAGGTCTACATGAACAACTGCCGGGCGAGCCTCGATGTCGTAGTCTTCAACGGCCTACCCGCCGAAAAGCTCCGGAGTGTCCGACCGATCGCACTGAGTGAAGGCGACTGGTCACAATTCGAGCACCAGCGCGATGCCGCCTTGGTTGGTCGAGGGGTCGCCCAACGGCGAAAGTTGTCCGTTGGGCAGAAATTTTCGATCGGCGCGCTGACCGTCACTGTCGCAGGCATCTTCTCGTCGTCCGTGCCAACGGAGGAGAGCATGATCTACACCCACCTGGAATTCCTGCAACGGACCCGCGGGTTGAACTCTGTGGGAACGGCCACGCAAGTGGAAGTCTTGCTGGATGAAACCGCTGATGCTCAAGCGGCCTGCAAGCAGATCGATGATCTCTATCGCAGCGGACCCATCGCGACCAATACGCGCACAAAAGGAGCCTTTCAGGCGAAAGCTGTGGGTGATCTTGTCGAACTGGTTGGCTTCACTCGCTATCTGGGTCTGGCCTGCGTCGCGATGGTTCTAGGACTCGTTGCCACGACGACTGTGATGGGTGTGCAAGACCGTCTCCGCGAGCATGCGGTCCTGCAAACGATCGGCTTTACAGGCTGGCACATTTTCGCGTTCATCATCAGCGAGAGCCTCGTTGTCAGCCTAGTCGGCGGCATCCTCGGCACGGGTACCGCTTTAGCAATTCTTCAATCAGGGAGCTTGGCATTGGGTACTGAAGGAATCTTGATTGCGTTCATGCCATCATTATCGCTCGCAATGATAGGGGTCATAGCCTCTTTGCTGGTTGGCCTTCTGGCGGGCGTTGTCCCAGCCTGGCAAGCATCCCGAGCGGAAATCGTGCCCGCGCTAAGAATGGCTTGAACACGCCTATGACGGTTAAGTGTCCATCAGCGATTGCCAGCCATACTTTGTTTTATTCACGTGCATGACTTAATGATGGCCATGCCCACCGTGACCATGTCCATGCCCGCCGTGATACCCGTGGCCGCCGTGGTGACTGTGCCCGGAGTAGAGACCGTGCCAGCCGCCATAAAACTGTGGCGAACTATAAGCGGGATAAGCGGGTCCGTAAATTTGCGCGGGCGCATAGACCGGTGCTGCTGAGTAGATAGACGAAGGCGCGTACGCCGTCGTCGAGGGGTAGTACTGCGGCGAATAGTACCCGGCTGACCCACCGTAACTCGGTGCGTAAAACGAGATGCCGCCATACCCACCGTGGTGATAGTGTCCATGCCCATGATGATGAGATGAATAGTGACCGTGGTGATCGGAAGCCGGGGCTTCTCCCGGCGCGGCAACAATACTAACCATCAACAACAAGCCCGCTGTAACAACCGCTTTCATCGTCGAATCTCCGTCTTGAAGAACAGTTCCTTTCACGACCCCTTTTTCGCGACCAAGGTGGCCTCTCAGCAATTCGATACGCAACCGGTGTGCCCTCCCGCCGAATTAGCCGGTATGCGTCGCTTTGTCGAGAAATCAAGCGACAGCGCTGTCTCCCCACTTCGCTTCTAGCGTTGTCAGAATGACAAGTGTGATGTCACTTTGATGACAATTTCCGTAGCGATCAATCCAACATCGACTTCCGTCGTCAGAGAGACTTCGAGTAAATCAATTGGACTTCGAAATGCCTGTGATGGCTGTCTGGTGTTAACGCGATTCGCAAGAATTCGCAGTAAACGCAATGCAGATTGGAAATTTCTTCGTTGGCATATGCTTCGCCATGACAGGGTTTCGCCGCGATGTGCGGTGCAAACTCGACTCAAACCGCTGAAGGATGTAAGCAATGAAGACTTTTTTATTGGCCGCCATTCTGGCCTCCGCTGGTACTCCGGTTTTGGCGCAAGGCTGGGGATACGGCAACACACAATCCAATAACTGTGGGCCGAACAATCGTTACGAAAATGGGTACCAGAATTATGGCGGCACTGGGTACTTGAACGCACATTCGGGGAACGGATTTGGTTCGGGCTCGAACTACGGCATCGGTAACAGTCACGCTCTTTCAAATCCTGGCCAATGGGCATATCGTCCGGTCACGCCGGTGATCCGGACACGGGGAACCTACGACCCAGTGCATGGCGATTTTCATCCGAATTCCAGCGTCGGATACGGTGGATCATTCAATCGACCTACAGTTGATCAACGGTATCGGGGTCACAACGACCATGTCCGAAATTGATTTCAGAATGATCCGACAACGCGTCAAAGCGTCAAAAAACTCCTGTCGGCTGCCATAATCACCTTACGAGGATACAATCATCAATTGGCCGCTCCGCACCCAGGGCAATTGCATGTTAAACCGCGGAAAAAGCGGTCCAAATTTGTTCGAGGACGTCCTCGTCCCAGCCGGCGCGGAGTCGTTTGCCGCGGATGTTGTCTTTGACCGAAGTGTCGCGCTGTAAAATG
>JAKFVC010000017.1 GCA_021732415.1 Planctomycetaceae bacterium | reverse complement strand
CCCCCAGCCCCTCTCCCCGGAGTACCAGGGCGAGGGGAGCTAGAATCTTTCTTATCTCGCGGCGCAAATTTGCCCCGAACTGACCCTATTTGTGTCGAGCGCGGTCTCGCGGCACTGGGTTCACCCAGATAATTTGTTTACCCGGTTGTTTCGAGTGGTCCGATCCGAACGATGCACTCATGCTTCCCAAAACGCAATGCCGCCTGCATTGCCCGTTTTCGGCAATTTCGCTCCAGTCGTTGTAATACGTGCAGCATTATCGCTGCCGCGCAGAATTATGCTTGACGCCGGCGAAAGTCGATTTCTGTAACTGCAGAACGACCACCGAGTCCCCGAACGAATTTGGCGAGCAGTGTTGCATCAGCACCTTGAGTGATCGGTTCTGACCCCAGACGCCTCGCTGGTGGGGGTTGTACGACGATATCTCGAACGCAGATTTGTGGACACTCGGTTCTTCCCAGGTGCCAGTAAGATTGAGACACGGATAACATGACACAGCGAGAATGGCTATTAATTGGTGGTGGCATTGCTGCTGGTGTGGCTGTCGGTGCCGGCCTGCCCAAAGTGCTTACAACGTTTGGTCCCGTCCTGGTCGAAAGCAGCCAGCGCGCGGGGAGCCTGCTCTCCGGCTTAGCGGAACTCATGGCAGCGCAAATCGAGAAGGCCGAGGATCTCGCGGCACAACGCAAGGCGAACAACGCGGATATTGTGTAGCAGAACTCGCCCAGAGTTCTGGCCGCGATGGTTGCCGTTCCCCAAGTGTGAATTTCGAGGTCTCACACAATTAGTGTTAGTCTCTGCGCTGTGAGAATACTTCGATGCGTAGTGCGTTCAAGACCATACGAGGTTCAAAGGGGCATGAGGAGGTCCTGATCCGAGCGAACGAGTACATCACTCGCATCGGTCAGGAAAACTTGATCGGAGTCAACACGGTCGTAGATCCGAGCGAGTCTTACACAACGGGCATCGGCAGCAGCGTGGCACTTGGTGCATGCGCCAAAGAGATCGTTGTCATCGTATGGTATTGGGAGCCAGCGCAACCGATCGCCTGATCCCGGCGGAAATGCGTCTTGAAACCGCATTTTCCAGCCACTCTCTAGAGCGCAAACGCCATCCCCAGTTGGGTCGAGAACGGCGGCGAAGACGAGTCCAGGCCGAAATTGTAAGAGCTGAACAGCATGATTTGCTGCGTCACCTTATAGAACCAGCCGGTTCCGATGACCTTCCCCGGGCCGCTCTGTAGGTACACGGGCCCATTGAAGTAGCCGTGGATAAAGATTTGCAAATCGTCAGTGAGCTGATGCTCAACCGCCCATTGATACGAAAACTGATTGACATTCAGATTCTCGCGATGGATGACGGGAACTTCATGGCTGAAGCGGGGGATAAAGCGTTCCCCGCCAAATACGAAGAGTGCATCCTGAACTCCGGTGTAGCCAAACGTCATCTCGACATTCGTTTTCTTGGTGATCGGGAAATCGAGATTCAGATTGATGGACGGTTCCACGCCACCTTGAAACGCCGGCGTTCCTAAAGTGGTCTGGACGTAGACCTCCAGTGAGGCCGCCGGAATGTAGCGCTCCATCTGGTCGTCCCAGAGATGGATCTTGGTGTCGATGATCAACGGCGTGAAGCCGGAAACCGTGTTACCCTGGTCGAACACGCTGGCCAATCCGGAACTGATCAATCGGATTTCCACGTCGTCGGTAATACCGTACCGCAGCAGGAACGGGAAATTATAGGAAGCGGCATTGAATTTGTCAGCGGTCTGTAACGTGAGCGGTGCGAACTCGACATAGGCCCGGCCTTTCGGCAGCGTGAATGCGCTATTCGGATAATCACCCATGTCCGGGCCAGGTTCGGTAATATCAGGCTCGGAAAACGGCTTCGCGGGATCATCCGGCTCATCGTCAGCCACGAGTTTTAGATGATCCGCCAGCCATTTGTTTTTATTCGCGCTGGTACTCCACAACGGTCCGGACTCCAGTGCGAGTTCGTTGACCGGGAGTTGGGCCTGATCGATCGCGAATGCCTCGCGGGTGGCACCTGATTCAGTTTCGGTTGATATGCGTTCCGGAGGGGACTCTGCCCACAACGCACCGGTCGAGAAACTGCTGCCAGCCAACATGCTGAGCAGGCACAGCAAGACGCAGACAGCCCGTGACACGATCCACCAGCGCAGTACCCCAACCGGCCAATGGCGGCGCAACCAAACGCATCGGGCGTCAGAGGATGCCGGTAACATGGGATGTCTTGGGGAGATGGTCGAGAACGAAGGCTGTCAACCGGAGGGAGCCGGTTCATACGTCAACGTGGCGTTTTCTGCAAGATCAATTCCAGTCATCGTAGGTCAGGCTGTGCCTGACGATGGGTTGAAGGCAGACCAACATCCACAGATTTCGCAGATGGCGCAGATTGGATTCGGAGAATTCTTCGATGGGCTTCTCAATGACACACGAAGGGTCCTGGAACGCTGTGAGCGATTCTAGGCAGACGATTTCGAATCTGAATTTCATCTGCGTCATCTGTGAAATCTGTGGATCAATGCTTCCCATCCGACCTGCAGATTCCCCACTCTTGAAAGCAAACTTCCAATAACGACAATGCACTGCTGAAAGCCGCTCGGTCTTGACGCGATGAGTTCGTTCCCCGTTTGCAGAGGTAATGTTCGTTATGGATGACTTCGAAACTGTGCGTGTTGGTCAGGCGGCCTATGGTAAGGGAGTCTATGCGCGTCGACGCTTCAAGAAAGGGGCGGCGGTCGGAGAAGTGACCGGTGAGGTGATCGATACGGAAGGCTACGATTCCAACTATTGCATTGATCTCGGCGGCCCCCGTCGTCTGGAACCCGGGGCCCCGTTCCGTTTCATCAACCACAGTTGCACGCCGAACTGTCGATTCACGTGGTACGAGCCGCTCAGCAAAAGCGATCCGCTACCGAACACCGTTTGGGTGGAGGCCCTGCGGGTCATCGAACCGGGCGAAGAATTGTCAATTGACTACTGCTGGCCAGCCGACGCCGCAATCCGCTGTGGTTGCCGCAGTCCTCGTTGTCGAGGCTGGATCGTCGATCCCGCAGAGCTGCCTGTTTTGGCAGGGCGCTAACCACAGCCCGTGGCCGACGCTGCTAGCGTCGGCAATGTGTGCGCGGCCCAGCCGCCGGTTCTTTCTTTGTCCAGTCCCCGGCGTCAATCAATACGGCCCTAAACCGCGTGCAGACCCTGAATTCGGGTGCCACTGGCTGTGCCAGTGCTTTGCCGGATCGGGAGTCGAAAGACTTAGCACTGGCACAGCCAGTGGCACCCTGCGGAATTTATAAAACTCACAACCATTCTGGTAGTAAATACTTGCGATGAATCAATCGCTGGTGTTACTCCTCAGTTGCCAATTCACCTCTTGAATTAAAACAATTGTTTCATACACTTGATTGAAACGTCCGATTTATTCGGTGGAGGCGCTCGAACACCTCATGGATGCCTTACAAGAACAAACCCGGGACCGCCTGCTGGAAGCCGCTGGAGAGATCTTCGCGGAATACGGTTTTCAAGCCGCCACAATCAGAGATATCTGCCGACGCGGCAAAGCGAATGTGGCTGCGGTGAATTACTACTTCGGCGACAAGCGGGCTTTGTATATCGCGGCCGTCGAACGGGCTCACTGCAACACGGCCGGCTTGATCAATGTGGTCTGGCCTGAAGGTTGGACGCCACAGCAGAAACTGCGGGTCTTCATCCGCCAGTGGCTGGAGCAGCAACTGGCCGAGGATTTACCGAGCTGGCATATGCGATTGATGCTGCGAGAAATGGCCGATCCGACAGACGCCTGCGTCAAGCTGGTGGAAGCCTACATCCGTCCGATGGCTGAAACGTTGCGTGGCGTCATCCGTGAGTTGACCCCAGACGATCTAGCCGAGCGACAAGGCTGGATGATCGGCTTCAGCATTGTCAGTCAGTGTCTGTTCTACAAAGTCCATCGGCCGATTGCCGAATTGCTGGTGGGACGTGACGAGTATACCCACTTCAATTTACCGGTCATCGCCGAACATATCACCCGATTCAGTCTGGCGGCGCTGGGGCAGGGGGCACCCGTCACCGCCACCAGCAGCCTGGAGCAGATGTCATGAACTGGGTCGCGTGGAAAATGTTGACCGGGGATCGCACCAAGTACCTGGGGATTGTGTTTGGTGTGGCGTTCGGGTCGGTGTTGATCGCCCATCAGACCTCCATTTTTGTCAGCCTGATGCGGCGCACGGTCAGCCAAATCATCGATGTGGCCGATGCTGATGTGTGGGTCATGAACGAGAACGTCCAAAGCGTCGATGAACTGCGCCCGCTGCCCGATACAGAAGTCAGCGTGGTCCGCGGTGTGCCTGGTGTGGCATGGGCTGTGGGGTTGTACAAGGGGATGGTGACGGCACGGCAGCCGAACGGATTGCATCGACAACTGATCTTGATGGGATTAGATGACAGTTCACTAGTCGGTGCGCCGCGTGAAATGCTCTATGGCAGCCTGGCCGATTTACGTCAGCCGGATGCCGTGATCATCGACAAAGCCGGCTATTCCTACCTGTTTCCCAACCAGCCGTATCAGTTGGGGCGCACGCTGGAAATGAATGACCGCCGCGCCGTGATCGTCGGCATCTGCAAGGCGTCGCCCCCCTTCCAGACTTTTCCGATCTTGTTTGCGCGCTACAATGTCGCCCGCCAATATGCACCTCGCGATCGCAATTTTTTGTCGTTCGTCCTCGTGAAGATGATGCCGGGGACCGAACCTGCAAAACTTTGTCAGCAGATTCAACAGCGTTCCGGTCGGGTGGCCCTCACGACGTCTCAGTTTGCCTGGATGACGGTGTGGTATTACATCAAATCGACTGGAATTCCGATCAATTTTGGGATTACGGTCGCCTTGGGATTTATTGTCGGTACCGCCATTGCCGGGCAGACGTTCTATCTCTTCACGATTGAGAACCTCAAGCAGTTCGGCAATCTGAAGGCGATGGGGGTAACGAATTTGCGCATCATTCAAATGATCCTGCTGCAAGCCGTCGTGGTCGGGGTCCTGGGCTATTCGATCGGGATCGGGATGTCCGCCATGTTCTTCGAGGTGACCAAAGATGTGACGCACCTGGCTGGGTTTCAGACACCCTGGCAAGTGGCGTTGATGACGGCTGTTGCGGTGGGATTCATTGTCGTACTGTCCAGCGTGCTCAGTATTCGCAAAGTTCTGGTCCTGGAACCAGCCGTCGTGTTCAGGTAAACAATTATGAGAATCGTAGCGCCTCTGGTTGAGCCTGCTATCGCGGTCTCCTGCCGCGGGATCACCCGTGACTTTGGTGACGGTGATACTCGCATCCGCGTGTTGCACGGAATCGATCTGGACATTCCACTCGGTGAGATCACGTTGCTGGTCGGGCCCAGCGGCTGTGGCAAGACGACGCTCATTTCGATCGTCTGTGGATTGCTGGAGCCGACGGGGGGCGACATCACATTGTTCGGAGAGTCGCATCAATCTCTGCGAGGAACCCGACTGGTGCAGTTTCGCGGCAAGAACATCGGGTTCGTCTTTCAGCAGTACAACTTGTTGCCCGCGCTGACTGCGGCGGAGAACGCTGCCTTGCCGCTCATCATTGCCGGCATGCCGCGTCGACAGGCGGTGTCCAAGGCCCGGGAAACCCTGGAAACAGTGGGACTAGGGAATCGCGCTGATTCCAAGCCGTCGCAGTTGTCCGGCGGGCAGCAGCAGCGAGTCGCAATTGCTCGAGCCCTAGTGCATGAACCGCGCTTGCTGGTCTGTGACGAACCGACTGCGGCTCTGGATGCTCAGTCCGGTCAGACCGTCATGGAGTTGTTGCGACGGGTCGCCGTGCATCCTGATCGCGCCGTCCTGGTGGTGACCCACGACAACCGAGTCTTCGAGTACGGTGATCGGATTGTCTCCATGACGGACGGTCGCATCGAAAAAATTGAAACACGTGCGCAGCGAATTGCCGTGAGGTCAGAACCGGCCGCTGAGCCGATCGCGAATGAGTTGCTCTCTGTGAATCGTGTCTTCGGGAGTGTAGATCATGTTGCGTAACTGGTTGCTGCCCATGATGGCGTTGTCCTTGCTGAGCGTCGCGGGATATCACGTGACGCGGAATGCCCAGGCGAAACCGCCCCTCGATCCACCGGTGCCCCCGCCGCGCTCTCCGTTCGGCTTGTCGGTGGCCGCCGTGGGGATTGCCGAGCCCCGGACTGAAGATATCTCGGTCGGTACGCATGTCACGGGAGTCGTGCAGGAAGTGTTCGTCAAAGTGGGGGACAAGGTGCCAGCCGGCGCCCCGTTGTTCCGCATTGATGATCGTCAGGTGCGTGCAGACCTCGCCGTTCGTGCAGCACTTCTGGCGACTGCGCAAGCCCAGCTCAAGAAACTGGAACAATCACCTCGACCGGAGGAATTGCCCGCAAGTGCCGCGAAGGTCCGCGAAGCGGAAGCCAAGGTCATTCAACAGGAAGATCATTACCGTCGGCAGCAGAAGATCTTCGACCGGGATTCGCGAGTCATCACCGCGGAAGAGATCGTCGCCTCGAAGCAGGACTGGCTGATTGCCAAGGAGCAACACGCCAAGGCCCTGGCTGACGATCAGTTGCTGCGAGCGGGAACATGGGAGCCCGATCTGCTGGTAGCTCGGGCGACTGTCGCTCAGAATCAGGCCCAGGTCGATCAGATCCGGGTGGATCTCGATCGTCTGACGGTCAAAGCGTCTATCTCGGGACAGGTCTTGCGAGTGAATGTCCGCCCGGGCGAATATGTTGGTCAACCGGCAGGTCAGACGTTGATCATCCTGGGTGATATGGAACGGGTCCACGTGCGGGCGGATGTCGACGAGGTCGACATACCTCGCCTGCAGGTCGGCAACCGGGCGCGCGCCTTCGTCCGGGGAGCTTCGGACTGCCCCATCCCGCTGGAATTCGTCCGCGTTGAGCCGTATGTGCAGCCGAAGAAATCGTTGACAGGGAACAGCACCGAGCGGGTCGACACTCGCGTCCTGCAGGTCATCTTCGCGATCGACCAGTCGCAGCCGGAAGTCTATGTGGGGCAGCAGTTGGACGTCTTCGCTGATGCCAAGGCCGCGGCGAACCCCGTGCCGTCCGAGTCGCCATCTGCCAGTCTTCAACGGGATACGGCCAGCAACCCGTAAAGAATTGTGTAGCAGAACTCGCCAAGAGTTCTGGCCGCATGGGTGGCGACTCGAAGTCCAGGCCGCGTCGGACTTATACAAGCTCGAAGCGCAAGCGAGTGCATTTCCTCCAGTGAAAGGTTGAAATGCACTCGGTTGCGTTTTTTGAAGTTGCGCCATTCATGGCGCAACATCGTTCTCAGCTGGTTGATATCAGGCTGAATTCCGAGCCTGAAGGGCTCGTAGAGAGTAGCCGGTGGTGTCGTCGCTCCGCTCCTCAACCACCGGCTACTCTCTGCAATCCCTCCGGGATGGACTTCTTCGTCTCGCCAAGGCCAGCTTGGCTCCCACGGTCCGCATCGATGTTTCCGAAACCTAACATTGTATAAAACTGCATCGATGGCACGATTTCGGAGTGTTCGCCTCCCAACTGTCTAACGACTTTTCCCCTAGTCTCACTCTTGAGAGCAAGATTCCCGTAAGACGGAATGGCTTAAGTCTATAGGCCAAAGCCCCATGCTCGCGGGAGCCAAGGTTCTTGTTCAGTCTTCCCCTGCAGGCAATACTTCTAGAGCACTGGTACAGGCCGGCACTGGCGATGTCACTGTGCATTACACTGGGGTTTCCCCTTATATCCCCATGTCATCAATTAATGAATGTACAGATTTGGGACAAGCGTGCGTGCGTGAACACCTCGGGTTTCGTGCATTTTATAAAAACTGCCTGACCGGCACAATTTCCTAAATTCTTCAATAGAATTCGCTATTCTAGGGTTGACTGTAGCGTGGACAGAAACTTCAATACGTGAACCTTAGCTCGTCACCAGTGAGATTCTGATCACGCAGATTACGGGCTAGTGGTTTCCCCCGATGGACGGGCCGGCTATTGGAGACTATTCCACGCGAATGGTTATGGGAATGAGGATGAGCTGCGATCTGAGTTGTCAGGGGTGCAGGCCCCGTTCAGGAGCAGCGCAGGTGATGCTGAAGCAAGCGGTGGAAACGAGCGAGAAGTGACCCGTCGGGTCGTATTCGCGAGGAGACGCGGTTTTGCGGCCAAGCAACAGCATCGGAGGCAATTCCTGGTTGGTGATTCGTGTTGGATTCCAGGTAGGATATTGCCCGCGATATGTCAGAAAGAAGTGCAGTAAAAACAGGTTGATTTGTGTCAACTCGGCCCCCCGTATTTGATGTTTTGGAGGATCTAGTAAGATGAAGCAAAAGCCAATTTTGACCCAACGCCAGCAGGAAATCTTTGAGTTCCTGAAAGAGAAGATTCTGAAGCGTGGGTACGGTCCCACGGTGCGAGAAATTGGGGCACAGTTTGGAATTCGTTCCCCCAATGGTGTCATGTGTCACTTGAAGGCTCTCGAACGCAAGGGTTTGATCTCTCGCGAAGCCCACATGTCACGTGCCATTCAGTTGTCCGATCAGCCGTTGTCACGTTCGTCTCTGGCCAGCGTTGGTCGCCTGAATGGTGCCAACCCGTTGGAAGTCCTCGACCGTGGCGACCAGTTGGACTTCGCTCCGTTGTTCGAAAATGAAGACAACTTCAGCGTGACGGCCACCGGCGAGACTCTCGCTGATGCTCACGTCACCGATGGCGACACCGTCGTTCTGAAACGCACGAAGAGTGCTCAAGATGGCGACATCGTGTTGGCGCTGATCGACGGTGCGGACCCCGTGCTCCGCGTGTACTACAAAGAAGCACACCGTGTCCGGTTGGAAGCCAGCGGCAAGACCAAGCCGATCCTCTCGAACAGCGTCCAGGTTCTGGGCAAGGCTGTCGCTGTGATCCGCAAGTTCTAGTCGCCGGTTCGATGGCTGATTGCTCCGTCACCACCATGAGCAATCGTTTGCAGATCGCGTTCAGGCGGGACAATCTGTGAGGGGCCACCAGGCAAGTCCTGGCCAAGTTTGATGTCGGCAGCCAGCAAACGGAAACACGCTCCACAGAAGATGTCTGAATGAAAACAGAAACCCGGCTACTGTAAAGTAGCCGGGTTTTTTATTGATGGTTGCGGTAACCGTGGGACGGGTCTCCAGGCCCGTCCGTCCAGTCTTCTGGTGTTTGAAAGAAGCAGATCTTCGTGTCCTGCGTAACCTTCTTTTGAAAAAAGATTAGAGAACAACACCTCCAGTTAGTCATGAATTTGTGAACCACGAATCACACAAATGACACGAATCGAAATCCTGAAAAGCGCATTTTTTGGAGCGGCTGTTTGCCTTCCAAATTCGTGTCATTCGTCTTATTCGTGGTTAAAAAATGTCTGGCTCGATGAGCAATAGACGACCAAATCCTGATATATTGCTGGACGGACGGGCCTGGAGACCCGTCCCACGGATTCAACTCGCGGCGGCGGAATTCGTGTTCTGATTCAGCTTGTTATAGAGCGTCTTCAGGGAAATCCCCAGTTCCTGGGCGACCTTGGGTTTGTCTCCCTGGTGCTTTTCCAGGCATTGATGAATCACATCCATTTCGATTTCGCGCAACGTCTTCGCGCCATCGATCCGGGTGAAGCTTCCCGTGCTGCTCTTGGCCGATTTGCGATTGCGGCCGACGATGCTGGCCGGCAGATCGTCTACGGTCAGTGCCTTGCCAGCGGCCATGATCACCGCGTGCTCCAGGGCATTGGCCAGCTCGCGAACGTTGCCGCTCCAATGATGATTCTTCAGCAGTTCGATGACTTCCGGAGTGAGGAAATCCTCTGAAATCGTGCGTCGTTTCAGGTGCCGGGCAATCAGTGCCGTAGCAAGTTCCGGGATATCTTCCTTGCGCTCACGCAGGGCCGGCAGGTGGATCTCGAACGTGTTGACGCGGAAGAACAAATCTTCGCGGAACTTGCCTTCTTCGACCATTTCCTGCAGATCACGATTGGTCGCACACACGATGCGAACATCGACCATGAAGGCTTCATTTTCACCCACGCGACGAACTTCCCCCGATTCCAAAAACCGCAGCAGTTTCACCTGCATCGACTTGTCGAGCTCGCCCAATTCGTCGAGGAACAGTGTCCCGCCGTTAGCGACTTCAATCAGTCCCTTCCGCGGCGCATCGGCACCCGTGAAGGCTCCCTTGCGATGTCCGAAGAGTTCGCTTTCGACAAGGTTTTCCGGCAAAGCTCCGCAGTTGACCGCGACAAACGGCATGTTGGCCCGATTGCTGAGATCATGCACCCGCCGGGCGACGAGTTCTTTGCCCGTGCCGGTCTCACCGAGGATGAGGACGCTCGATTCCGTCGGGGCAATCCGTTCGATCAGCTTCTTGACGCGTTGCATGGCGGCCGTGCTGCCGACGAGGTCCCGGGCTCCTTGGACGGCAGTCAGTTGAACTTCGAGAGCAATCTTCTGATTGACCATCGAGCGTTTTTCGGCGACCCGCTGCAGCACGTTGGAGATCGTGACCAGCTTGACGGGCTTCGGCAGGAAGTCATACGCACCACTCCGCAGGGCGCGGATGGCGTCGTCCATGTTGCCGTGACCGGTACTGATGATGATCTCCGTTTCCGGGGCAACGCGTTTGATGTGCTCGACCACATCCCAACCGCTGAGGCCCGGCATCCGGAGGTCGATGATGGCCGCGTCGAACGTATGCTTCTCGAGAACTTCCAGGGCGGCTCGACCGTCTTCGCAGATGGTGGCGTCGTGGCCCATGCGGGGGAGTTCGTTCTTCATGACTTCGCGAATCGGTGCCTCGTCATCGACGAACAGCACACGCAATTTATTGACGGCTGGGGTACTCATGTCGCATTCTCCTTTGCTTGATTGTGCCGACGAGATGCTGAGCGACTGGCCGGTTCAAGAACCGAGACCAGAGCTGCACCGATCTGTGTCGAGCAACGTTCCCCATCAATTCCGCGCTGCCGGCCCGGGCAACACGAGGCCGAATGCTCCGCATTCAGCCCGTAGCCCGACTCTCTGAGTCGGGAGTCTTCGTCGCAACCAACCACCCGACTCAGGAGAGTCGGGCCACGCCGGACCGGGGAATGGCGGCTACCAATGCAAAATTGGGAACTGATTCATTCATCGGCCGCGGCGCGGGCGGTCTTGTAGCAGAAACTACAAATCAGGTCGATGCGAGTTTGCAAAAATTGCAAGGTGACGACAGTGACGGTCGTGGTTGTTGGTTTGTCGCGACAAACCCGTAGCCCGACTCTCTGAGTCGGGTGCTTTTCGTGTCAGGTCTACCCGACTCGGAGAGTCGGGCTACGTTACGCCGCCGCACCTTGTGCTTGTGCCCGACGGGGCAATCGCACCAAGAATGTGCTCCCCGAACCAGGACCATCACTTTTCGCTTCTAACGTGCCGCCGTGGTCATGGACGATCCGGTTGCTGATCGATAAGCCCAAACCCGTTCCCTGGCCGCCGCGCCGTTGCGTGAAGAACGGCTGGAACAGGTTATCGCGGACCTCGGGTGTCATCCCGCAGCCATCGTCGTGGAAGGTAATCAGGATTTGATCAGTTTGCTCGAGCAGCCCGATGGTCAATGTTCCGCCGGGGTCCATCGATTCCAGCGCGTTGGCGACGAGGTTCAAAAAGACCTGTTTGATCTCAGCGCCGTTGATTTCGAGATAGCAAGGCTCGATGCGGTCGAACACGATCTGCTTGCCGCGGTGTTTGCTCAGGAGCTGGATCATGTCACGCACCTCAAGGATCAGGCTGCTGACGTCGGTCCGTGAGCGGGTTCCATCCTGGCCGCGGGCAAAGTCCAGCAGCTTGCTGGTAATTTGCCGGCAGCGGTCGGCTTCATTCTGGATCAAGTGAAAATACTGCTTGACGACAGCCGCTTCCGCCGGATCCATCACCCGTTCGACTGCTCCCACGCGATCCTGTAACGAGTCGGCCGCCATCTGGATCGCTGACAATGGGTTGTTGATCTCATGCGCGACGCCCGCCGCTAAAAAGCCCACACCGGCCAGGCGTTCGGATCGGACCAACTGGGCGACCCGCTGTCGGACCTGGTCGTCGAGGCCGAACTTGGTCTCCTGGAAGCGCGTGGTCATTTTATTGAAGGCGTCGGCCAGTTCCGACATTTCATCCTTGGTGTTAATCGAGACTCGGTAATCGAAGTCGCCATACGCCACCCGGACGGCTCCGGAATGTAATTTCTTCAAAGGGCTGAAGATCGCGGCGTAGCCGGTGTAAATCAGCCCGAGAAACATGAACAGCCCCGCAATCGAGGTCGTAATCAGGATCGTCCAAGTGGTGCGGTACACTCGCCGGGCGTGCTCCAGTTCGCTGCGCAGACTGGTGGCCGGATCAGGTAGCTCATTGGCATCCGTCACGAGATACGCGATGAGGTGACTGAGGACTGGCTCGATGTGATCGCGCTCATCGAGTTTCCGGAGCAGCGGTTGAAGGCGTTCGATTTCCTTCAGCTTCGTCGCCATCCCGACGAGAATCGGTTGCGTGACCGCCCGGCGGCCGGAGATGACCTCCGAGGCGGGCAGACTTTCGGTACGGCGCCAGAAGTTATCATGCGCAGCGACCGCTTTTTTCAGGGCCGACTCAAATTCCTGCTGTTGGCGGTTCGCTACTTCTTGCCGCTTGGCCACGGGGACGCGCAACGGGACGAATAAGTCGCCAACCGCCTCAATGAGTTCCGTCTTGTGCGGCGCAACGTTCAACCCCAGATCGAGATTGAAGATGACGTTTTTATACGACACCAACCCCACGATGCCGCTCACCGTCATGGTGGCGGATAAGCAGAATACCAAGACCGCGCCGACCACCAACTTGCGTTTGATGGTGCCGTTCATAAGGCCCAACCTCCTTGTCGCGTCGCCTACCTGCTCGTGCTGCGAATCGGCCGACCCCAACGGCCTCCCCCTAAAATTCGCAGAACCGCGGTTTCCCCCCCGCGCACTCGGCTCGAACTCCAATCCTGGCCGCAGCTTATCACGCAAATCAAGTGATCAGCAAGAGGGGCTGCGGCAATCGGTCGGAATTGTAGGATAAAAGAGTTTGCAACTCTTGTGCCGATTAATGGGTCTGGCTGAGATAAGGGGGGCGGGGTAGGATTTGGGAACGAGGTTGTTGAAAGAATGACTAATGTCTAATGACTAATGTCTAAAAGGATGAGGATACGATTCCGAATGGATACCGGTCTCATCATAGGGTACTTTGCAGGTCACACATTGCCATGACGGTCGCTTCAAAGTCCTTTTAGACATTAGTCGTTAGACATTAGTCATTTCCCCCCGAGGTCTTCGGTGAAACTGGTCTGTGCGGTCATCGCTGGGTTCCTGCTGATCTGGTGTTCGACTATCCCATTGGGTGTCCCGGGCGAGTGGACCTGGACTCGCAGTCCGATCGCGGATGACTTCTGGTTTAGCCTGATTCCGACTTGCGGCTGGGCCACGATCTTCGGAATTCTGGTCTGGATCGGCAGTGGGCGCATCGAGATCGCCAAACGTTCGGAACGGGTCGCGTGGCTGGCGGGACTGTTTCTGGTCAGCTTTGGGATACTAGGGGCTCTCCGAGAAGCCGCCCCACCTGAGTTCCGTGCGGCGAAGGTCGCCTGGGTACTTTATTACCAGGGCTCATCCGGATATTTCACCGAGGCTCGCAAGGTTCGCGATACCGGTGAGTTTCTCGCGCACTACACCGACGAGTTAAAGAAGGGGGACGTGCTGCACCAGGGGACTCATCCCCCGGGTTTGATCGTCGGGTATCGCGGTCTGATGTGGGCCTGCAGTCGATCCAAATGGTTGCGACAGATCTTGCTGGCGACACAGCCCGCAGATTTGCGTGAGGCCTTCCGCATTATTCAGGGAGCCAATCTGCAATCGCCGACACCGTTGACTGAGCACGATCGTTGTGTGCTGTGGCTGGCGGCCATTTTGATGCAAGCGTGTGCCGCGGCGACGGTCATACCTCTCTACAGTCTCCTCCGTCTGCACACGCGCCGGATCACCAGTTGGCAATTGGCAGCCTTCTGGCCTCTAGTGCCTGCCGTCACGATGTTTTCGCCGAAGTCGGATACCTGTTTTCCGTTTCTAGGTTGCGCGGTCCTGGCGCTGTGGTTGCATGGGCTGCGAAAGAATTCACTGCTGCTGTGTCTGGCTGCCGCCTGCGTTTTCTGGTTGGGGATGACGCTCAGCTTGGCATTGTTGCCGGTCGCATGTCTGGCCGGACTGTTGACCGCTTGGGACCTATGGCTATGTCGCGCCGAGGATCGCAGCCCGCAGCCGGTGGCTCGACTGCTGCGAGGCCTGGCAGCAGGAGGAGCGGCTTTCATTACGCTCACCACGGTGACGGCGATCGCGACGGGGTGCAATCTGCTGGAAGTGTGGATGTGGAATTATCGCAACCACGCCGGCTTCTACGCGCAATTCCCACGGACTTACTGGAAGTGGCTGCTGGTCAACCCGGTCGAGTTATGGTTTGCCGCGGGACTGCCGCTGATTGTGGTTGCACTCTTGAGCGTCTCGTCGGTGTGGAAAAATCCACGGGCCACCACCGCGGGGCCGTTCTGGATGAGTCTTGTGACATGGTCGCTACTCTGGTTGACCGGCAAGAACATGGGCGAAGCGGCCCGGCTGTGGATCTTCCTGATGCCGTGGATCATCTGGTCCGCCGGCAGCGGTTGGGACACACTGATCAGCCCGGGCGAAGGAGGTATTCGCGATGCCCAGCGGCGCTGGTTATTTGCCTGGATCTGTCAGCTTCTGGCCGCGCTAACGATCATCACGCGGGTCGCAGGCTTTCAAAATCACGGTGCCTGATCCCATAAGTCCCATTGGTCCCATCCGTCCTATAAGTCCCATGTATTTTGGATGGGACACATGGGACTAATGGGACGGATGGGACTTATGGGATCAATGCAGACACCTGATTGGCGTTATTTCTTCGGTTTGGGCGTAGTAGCAGGCTTCGCGGGTGCGGCTTCCGCGAATGCCACTTCCGTATCCAATTCCAGGTTGCCCTTCAACCAGGCGTTGTAGCCCACCGAATCGCGGTATTGGTCGAACGTTCGACCGGCACCCGCGAAGTAGGGGTCGATGCCCACGTTCGACTTCAACAAAATCGGCTCGGCCGATTCCGGGAGTTCCAGGCCCCAGTCCTGAACTTGCAGGAGATGCGAGAAGCCGCCGGCGGAATGTGGCACCGAGAACTTGGCCAGTTGCAGGTACGAATTCTTGTCCGAATCGCTGCCCCAGAACTTGGCCCACGACTTTTGATTGGTGATCTCGGGCAATCGCTGCCCTTTGGCTCCGACCCAGTCCTTCACATCGTACACGTTTTTGGTACCGCGGAACGACCGGCCTTGCTTGGTCGGTCCCGCCAACAGGTTCAAACCGAGCGATTTCCCTTGCAATACCGAGCGTTCCGTGGCGATGTCGATCTGACCGACGACGCCTGGGAAATTGAACGAGTTATTGCATTGGACCGTGCACTGCAGCAGTTGCAGCTTGACCGCCGCGTTGGCTTTCGCCGCGGGATCCGGGATGACTTGAACTCCGCTATCACTGAAGAGCAGGCAGTTATCGATCAGGACTTCCTGGGCACCGTTCGGGACAATTTCCAGCGCCGCCCGGCCTCCGGCCAGAACGCTATTCCGCAGGATCAGCTTCCCCGGGGCTGAGAACACCACGCCCGCAAATCCACCGCGGTTGCCTTCCGTCACCGAGCAGTTCAGTAGTCGCAAGGTACCGCCGGAAACCCCAATCCCACCCCAGGCGACCTTGGCTCGCTGACTGGGGGGATCCATTTGAATGGTCAGTCCTTCGAGTGTCACTTTCCCTTTCGTGACATTCAACGCGTTGCGGGCAAGCGGATCCTTTTCGGGCTTCCGCTTGATTCCCAGGCGGTCGACTCCGAGCTGGAAGTTGAACACCGGGCTGTAGCCGAATCCCGCTTGAATGGTGACATCCTGATTGAGTTCCAAGCTTTCCAGAGGAAACGGCCCGTTGCCTTCGATGCGGATTGTGTCTCCCGGTTTACTCCCCTTGAGGGCCTCGGCAATGCTCTTGAAGCGCGCCGGGGGAGTTGATCCGACAATGACAAAGCTCAGAGGTGATTCCCCCTCCAGCAACCGCGAAATATCGCTGCCCAGATTGGCTTTGCGCAGAAAGAGGATGGCGAATGATGTGGAGACCAGCGGCCCACCGCCGTGTCCTGCTTCTTCCCAGGCCCCGTCTGTCTTCTGAGTCGCCAGCAACGCGGTCGACCCTTTCGCGAACCAGTCGGTGGTCCCCAGCTTCTGCAGGCCCAACAGGACCCCGATACGCTCGACCGACCACAGGAAATACTTGGGAGTCCCGTTGCCGATCCCTCCCACAAATTGACCGGTTCGGTCCAGCCCCTTCTTAAAGACAGGGTGCGCGAGCAGCGATTCCACAGGCGGATCATCGACGCTGGTCGCGGCGGGGGTGTCGGCTGGGGGCGTTGCTCCCGTGTCTTTCAGCTTGGCCGCTTTGATCTTGCTGGCCTGCGCGACGGTCAAGCAAAACAAACCGGCACAGGTCATACTGGGGCCGGATCCCGCTTTTTCGTCAAGGTTATAATTCCAGCCACCGTCCGGTCGCTGATTCTTGATGAAGCGTTCGGAGACGGCTCGCAACGGGTATTCGATATTCACCCCCGTCCGCGAGGCCACCCACAGGCCCAGCACGGCAAACTGCGTGCAGCTATTGTCACCCACGCCTTCTTTCAACGTGAGGCTTTGAGGCGTCCGCAGGATGTCGGCATCGGCCTCCGGGCAGGTATAGGTCCAGCCACCCGTCTTCAGTTGTCCCGCCACCAGCCGCGCGGCCAGGGTCTTGATTCGCAGCCGGTCGCGGCGATCTCCCATGCGCGACAGCATGACCGTGGCCAGTGCCAGTTCGTAGGTATTCTTCAACTGTCCCGATTTGCCGAGGACGAATTCATATCCCTTCCGCACGACCGGGTCATTGTGCGGCACACCATTTTCGATGAGCGCAATCGTGCAGAGCGCCGACAGGCCCACGTTGTTCGTGTCGGCCTTCAAGTCGTCGTCGTATTCCCAGAAACCGTCTTTCGTCTGCTGGGACTTGATGAATTCCACGCCGCGTAGTCGGGCCGCCTGAATCAGTTCGTCGGTGGGGGGTGTCTGAGCAACGGCGATGTCAGCGAGACCGCACCACAGTGCCGCGATCGTCAATAGGATGGCTGGAAGTTTCATGGGTACCTCTGGCTGTCAACGTGCGGTAAAACTTCGCAAAAGCTGCGATAGAAGGGATTCGGCCCGACGTAAAGTCGATTCAAAGTCGATTCGCTGCGAAGACCGGGGATAGAAATTCATTTTCGGGCAGGAGTGCCTGCTGTCAAGACGCATTGATCACTCCTGATGTGGGTTGGAGTGAACCTCAGAGCATTTCGTACGGTAATTGGGGATTAATCTCACGCAAAGGCGCCAAGGAGCAAAGTTCAACAGAGGAGTGCATTTTCTATCTTTGCGCCTTGGCGCCTTGGCGTGAGACTCATGTATTTCCGATAAATGACATCGCTGGATACCCTCTCGCTACAATCGAGGGAGTGAACGAATTCCAAAACTCGATTTGAATTGAAAATGGCTCCTTCCGCGAACGAACCGTTAGCTTGGCTGAATGGCCAGTTTATTCCCGCGTCGCAGGCCAAACTGCCCGTGACCGACTTGGGACTGGTCCATGGAGCGTCGGTCACCGAGATGACCCGGTCCTTTCAACAAGCTTGGTTTCGTTTGGATGATCACCTGCGGCGGCTGGAAACTTCACTGAAGACAACCGGCTGGGATATTCCTTACGCGCTGCCGGAATTGTCGATCATCGCCGAGAAATTGCTGGCTCATAACGCTCGGCTGTTGCCGGCCGGGCACGAATTGGGTTTGATCCAGTTCGTCACTGCCGGACAAAATCTGACCTACCTCGGGGCCGCTCGCCGCGAGGAATGTCGCCGGCCGACGGTTTGCTGTCATACGTTTCCCTTACCATGTGAGCTATGGGCCGAGAAGTACACGGTGGGACAGCATTTGCTCGTTCCCAACATCCGGCAGATCCCCGGGGAATGCCTGTCGCCGGCGATGAAGCACCGCAGTCGTTTGCATTGGTTGCTGGCAGACGCTCAGGTGCGGGAACGCGATCCGCAGGGGACCGCCATCCTGCTGGACGCCAAGGGTGATCTCACTGAGACGTCGGCGGGCAACTTTTTTCTAGTGAAGGACAATTCGATTCTCACCCCGCGGCCGAAGTCGATCCTTGGCGGGATCAGCCGGTACGTCGTCTTCCTGCTGGCGGAGGAACTGGGAATTCCAGTGACGGTGGCCGATATCCAGCCCTTGGAAGTCCGCCGGGCGAGTGAAGCCTTTACCTCATCGACACCTTATTGCCTGTTGCCGGTCACCCGCTTTGAGGGGCAGACAGTCGGCAATGGCCAACCCGGTCCGGTCTATCAGCGACTGCTGGAAGCCTGGGGCCGGAAAGTGGGCTGCGACATCGCGGCCCAAATGCGGCAGATCGCGGAAGAGCGGATGCGCGCGGATTGAAGTGCGAAGTATCGTGGGACGGGTCTCCAGGCCCGTCCGTCCAGCTTCATGGCATTCTTTTCTTCGTGTCCTTTGTGACCTTCTGTTCAAAAGGAATGGAACAGAAGAACACAAAGGACACAAAGATTCTGGCGATCGAAACCTGGATTAATGCTCTGCCAATTTCCAAGGCGGACGGACGGGCCTGGAGACCCGTCCCACGATGCCGTTTGCCGGTTCCTGTTGTGACAAATTCTCTCAGGGTTGTGTCTGTGCGGAGGGTTTGCTTAGATACGGGTTCCGATTTCGACCGAACCCGTGGATTTAGATGATCCCGTTGGTCTTGGTTTGCGTTAGAATCGACACGAGACCGCTGCCACATTGGGCAGCGGTTGGCATTTGAACGCCGCTGGTCGCGCGGGCCTCAGCGTTACTGGCAATCTGGAAGGCTGCAAAGTCTTGCCGAAGGTTGCTTCGCAAGGATTATTTGGGATGGTATTTACGCACGAAGTCATTGCTTGGTCAGCATTTGCGATTTTTATTATCGTGATGCTGCTGCTCGATCTGGGCGTCTTGAACCGCAAGGAAAAAGACGTCACGATGAAGAATGCGCTGACTTGGACGGTGATCTGGATCCTCAGCGCTTTGGTGTTTGCCGGGGCGATCTACTTTGAGTTGATCGATGCCGGCGGCAGTCTGGCCGACATTCGACACGTCCAGGCTGTCCTGCATCCAGAACCGGAGCACGGGCCCCACGTGGAAGCCGAACCGGTAGCCAATGCTCCTCTGCCAAAATTGACGCCCGCCGAAAAAACCGAATTGGCCCACGAAAACGCGCTCCTCTTCGTCACCGGGTACCTCGTCGAAGAAATGCTGAGCGTCGACAATTTGTTCGTGTTCGTGCTGATCTTCCAGTTCTTCCGAGTTCCGACTGCCTATCAGCGAACGGTGTTGTACTGGGGTATCCTGGGAGCGATCGTCTTCCGCGGCATCTTTATCGCGGCCGGTCTGTCACTGCTCGAGAATTTCCCCTATTTGCAATATTTGTTCGGCGGGTTCCTCGTCTACACTGGGCTCAAGCTGATGTTTAAAGGGGACGACGATGACATTCATCCCGAAAAGAATATCATTTTCCGGTTGTTTCATCGGTTCTTTCGATTGTCTCCGGAGTATCACGGCAAGAATTTCTTCGTCAAAATTGATGGCAAGTGGTTTGCAACACCGCTGTGCCTGGTGATCTGCATCGTCGAGACGACCGACGTCGTGTTTGCCGTCGATTCGATTCCCGCGATATTTAGCGTGACCAAGAATCCGTTTATCGTCTACACGTCGAACGTGTTCGCGATCATGGGACTGCGGTCCATGTACTTCGCACTCGCCGGCTTGATGCAGCAGTTCCACTACCTCAAGTACGGCCTGTCGGTCATCCTGACGTTTGTCGGTGCCAAGATGGTGGCCGAGCACTACAACCATGCGTGGAAGATTCCGCCGTTCTGGTCGTTATTGATCATCTTGGGAATTCTGTTTGCATGCATGGCGGCTTCGTGGATTTGGCCGCCGAAGATCGAACATGAGGCAGATAAGACCGAGCCGGCCGCGTAGAAGCTGCCCCGGGAGCGTGATTTGTGCGCTGGCCGATTCGCAATCAGATTCTGGTGCCGGTCGCCGCGCTGCTGACGGCGGCCGTAACTCTGATTGCTGTTTTTTCGGCGGTGCTGGCGACGCGACGCAGCGAAGAACAAACGCTGCGTCATTTGCAGGAAGTCATCGCGACGCTCGGCCAGTCGAGCTTCCCGCTGGCTCCGAATGTCCTCGACAAGATGCGAGGGCTGTCCGGTGCCGACTTTGTGGTCCGTGATGCCCAGGGAAAACTCATTGCGGCAACCATCGGCGAGACCGACGAGTTGCGAACGGCACTGGAGCAGATTCCGCCCTCGGAAGAGCTCGCCTCGTTGCGGAAATACCCCGCACTCACGCTGCTGGGACAACGCTATCTCGTATCGGCGGTCCGCAATCCCAGTGCAGACCGTACGACGCTGATCGTCCTCTATCCGGAACAGAGCCTGCGACAGGCCCGCTGGGAAGCCGCACTGCCCCCGCTGGCCGTCGGTGCCGCGACCATTCTGCTGATGGTGATCTTGTCGGCATGGTTGGCGCAGCGCTTAAGTCGCCGGATTCAATCGGTCCAGACGCAAGTCGCGGCGATCGCGGGGGGCGAGTTCATCGAAATCGAAACGGGCCAGCGGCAGGACGAAATCCGCGAGCTGGCGCTCTCCGTCAACGAAATGAGCCGCCAGCTGCGGCAAATGCAACAGACGATCCGGCAGGCGGAACGCTCACGCCTACTGGGCCAATTAGCCGGGGGACTGGCCCATCAACTTCGCAATGCCGTGACGGGAGCCCGACTGGCCGTTCAAATCCATCTCCGCCGCTGCACCAGCGCCAACCAGACGGACGACAGCCTGACCGTGGCCTTGCGGCAACTCTCACTGACTGAAGAGCAGATCAAAGGCTTCTTGTCGTTAGGCCGTCAGGAACAAAAGCCACCCGAACCGTGCGACCTGGCGAAATTAATCACCGAAATCGCCGCACTGGTCGGGCCCACTTGCGAGCATGCCCAAGTCCGTTTTCAACACCACGCCATGGCCGGGTTACCCAGTCTGGTAGTCGACATTCAGGGCCTCCGAGGAGCCGTTCTCAACCTCACCTTAAACGCCATTGAAGCCGCAGGGCCTTCCGGTGAGGTTCATCTTCAAGTCAGCGAACAAACTTTCGCGAACGCTGTCCTAATAGAAGTCCGCGACAACGGCCCCGGCCCCCCCGCGGAACTGGCTGACGCCCTGGGCGAACCGTTCGTCACGGGCAAAGCCGAAGGTGTCGGTTTAGGATTAGCCCTCGCCAAACAAGTCGCCATCGATCACGGCGGCCTGCTGACCTGGGAGCGAGAATCCGCCCAAACCTGCTTCCGACTCAGTTTGCCGCTAACGCGACGAGTGCCGTAGGCCATACGACCCCCGATCACCAATCCGCGCCAGATTGCAGGAACACGAAGAATATTTGGAACACTAATCTCCGCTAATCAACACTAATTCAGATTATTTCAACAGAAGAGCTCAATTGAATTCTCTCTGTTCTGATCAGTGTTAATTAGCGGAGATTAGTGTTCTAAAAATTCCCTGTCTTCGTTTTTCTGACTCCTGGTGTCCGGTGTACGAAAAAAGGGCGAGGTGTTGCCTCGCCCTGTCTGCATTAAGTTGTCGGACTATTATTTAATGTGCTATGACGAGAATTCAGGACGGCGGCGGCGGAGTTGATCTTTCAGGCGGGCCACGATGCTCGAATGCATCTGGCTGACGCGCGATTCACTCAGTCCCAGCGTTTGACCGATTTCTTTCATCGTCAATTCCTCGTAGTAGTAGAGGATGATGATGAGTCGTTCGTTGCGGTTCAGGCCCTTGGTGACCAGCTTCATCAGATCCCGCTTTTGGATGCCGCGGGTCGGATCTTCACCTTTGCTATCTTCGACGATATCGATTTCTCGCACGTCTTTATAGCTGTCGGTTTCGTACCACTTCTTGTTCAAACTGACGAGGCCCACCGCACTGGCTTCGGCCTTCATCTTTTCGAATTCGGGGAGCGGCAATTCCAGCTTGACGGCAATTTCGCCATCGGTCGGGGGACGACCGAATTCGGCTTCGGCCTGCTTGCGAGCGGCTTCCATCTTGCTGGCTTTGCTGCGGACCAGGCGGGGGACCCAGTCCATCGTTCGCAGTTCATCCAGCATGGCACCGCGAATACGCGGCACACAGTACGTTTCGAACTTGACGCCGCGAGTCATATCGAAAGCTTCGATGGCATCCATCAAGCCGAATACGCCCGCAGAAATCAGATCGTTCAAGTCAACGCCGTCCGGCAACTTGGCCCAGACGCGGTCGGCATTGTAACGCACTAAGGGAAGGTAGCGCTCAATCAGGACATTGCGTAAATCCTGGTTTTCAGGATCCAGCTTGAGTGCCGTCCAGATGTCACTGACGTCGTTCTCTGTCTGTGTTGTCATACAACCCTCCGTGGTTGACTCAGTGGCAAATCGTGGCGTCGACTTGTGTGGATATCAGGCGTTGTCGCAGTCCATATACGTTGATTCGCAACGGGGTTGGCTGAGCAGCCAGCAGTTGGAATCGGTATGGATGTTTCATCACTGTGGACGCGACTGCCAGCTCGGGGGAACTGGCGGCTGTTCGATCCGCAAAGCCGTCGCTAATTTGCCCAATTGTCCGCATCGCACTCGGGCGATCAGGACGGATCGTGCATTTCGTGACCCATGGAGACAGACCTGTCTGCAGTCCCGGCCATGGTCGGCTGGAAAATGCAGCGTCGGTTTTGTCCCGTATATTTTAATATCGGCATTTGCGGACGGAGAATTTAATCAAATCGTTGTTTAAGGAAGATCTTGCCAAGGACTAAAAAACGGCCCGGTTTAACATTTGTTGATAGCGAATGGCCCAACAGACGGTGGTTATAGTTGGATTGGGTTGGCTGCGTTGAGTAGTAGGTAAAACTTGCTCCCCTCGCCCTGGAGTACCAGGGCGAGGGGGGAGATAAGTGACATCTTCTCTTACGCGGCACGACGGGACTGACCCGTCATGCGATGTGTAAATGTGGAATGACTTTCAACTGTGCGTTTCGTCCATTGTGTCGCGAGTTGGCTGATGGCTTGGGCTGCTGCCGACTTGGGATTAGCCAGCACGAACGGTTGCCGCTGAGTTACCGCTGCGGCGACGCTGGCGTCTTGCGGCAGATAACCGGCGGAGTAGATTTCTTGTTGTAAGAAGTTGCGTGCCGTCTGCTGCATCCGTTCGATGATCTCACGGGCTTGAACGGCCGACTCGGAACGATTGACGAGGACTTCAATCTGCGGCAGCGGACCTTGAGCTGCACACGACTTGACCAGACTATACGCATCGGCAATCGCGGTGAGTTCGGGCGTCGTCACGAGCCACGTGCAGTCTGCCGCCTGCATCAGGCGACGGGTGACCGGCTGGTCTCCGCTGGCCGTGTCGATGATGACGTACTTATAGTGATTGAGGAACTCCGAGACTTCGTGCCAGATGTGCAATTGGGAGGCTGTCGGCGAACGAAACGGTGAATCGAGTAGTTCCGCGGCACCGCTCAGGATGTGGATGCCTTGCGGGCCCTCTAATGCCACATCCGCGACACGGCGGGCTCCGGTGGCGACATGTTTCAGATTCCAGTAGCCATTGAGTCCGCACATCAATTCGAGATTTCCCGGTCCGGGGTTCGCATCGAGCAGACAAACAGAGCGTCCCGCTTTCGACAGTTGCACCGCGAGATTGAGAGCGATGTGACTCTTGCCGACGCCACCCTTGCCGCTGGCGATCGTCAAGCAGCGCGTTCCCGTTTTCGATGCGGCACTCTCCGGCCGAGCCTGGGGCTGGGCGTGCCGTTCCATCAGACCTCGCAGGATGGTGGCTTGATCGGGCATGATGGTGGGCTTTCGGTAACGGGACGAGCAATACAAATTGGCCAGGCGAGCCGGGCGGCGTAAGCCCCCGGATTCTTCGTTGTTTCTTGACGGTTGATGGGAGGGTGAGGCTCCTGCCGAACCGCATAGTCTATCGAGAGCCGAATGACGCTTGCGGTTCGGCAGGAGCCTCACCCTCCCATGGACCTAAACTCGCAGTGTTTCCATCCCTAGGACCAATCGTGCCAATCTGGATGCGACCGCTGGTTCAATGTCGTCCGGAACGTTCTGGCCGGTCGTGAGATAGCTGATCGGGAAGGGCAACTCGGGGAGGGCGGCTAGCAATTGTCCCAGACCCGGTGATTCATCGAGCTTTGTCAGAATCATCGAACTGGTGCGGACGCCTGAGAATTGCCTGGCCGTGTTGATCAATGAGCGGGTGCTGGCTGCCAGGCTGAGGACCAGGTGGACTTCGTCGACGGGTCCTTCGGCCAATAGGTTCTTGAGTTCCTGCACTTGCAGTTCGTCGGCGGGACTGCGGCCGGCAGTATCGATCAGGATCAGATCCAGGTCGGCCATTTCGCTTAAGACCCGCGGCATGTCGCGCGGGCCGGAGACCACCTTCATGGGGATATCGATGATCTCGGCGTAAGTTCGCAGTTGATCGACGGCTGCGATGCGATAGGTGTCAACTGTCACTAATCCCACGCGGAGACCAGCCCGTAGTTTGAAGTTGGCGGCCAGCTTGGCGATCGTGGTCGTCTTGCCAACGCCTGTCGGGCCGACCAGAGCGACGACCTTACGACGATTGGGGATGGTGCGGATGGCCCCCGTACATCGCAGATCGCGCTCCACCAATCCTGATAGCAGGGCGGGGGCCTGGGTGGCGTCTGACCAGTTGGCCTGCGGGAATTCTCGCTTCAGGCGGATAGTCAATTGCCGCGCCGTCTCTTCGGGAACTTCGGCATCAATCAAACGGGTGTAAACAGGAAACAGTTCTGTCGGAATGCTGGTGCGATCGGGCTCCAGGCGGGCGGTCAGCTGTTGCAACAGGTTTTGCAGTGCGAGGACCTGCTGGGCCATATCGGATTGCGAGGCCAGGCTGGCGACGTTGGTATTCCCGGCCGCTCGATTGCTGGCGGAAGAGAACGACCGTGTTTGCGTGATGATCGGAGCGCTGATTCTAGGGGCACTCGCCAGTCCCTGGATCACCGGTTGTCGAGCGGCTTGAGACCGGGGGACTCGTGGAGTCTCCAACGGGGGGGCCACGCGGACGGGTTCGAATTTCATCTCGCCAATGGTAAAGGGAGTGGCGACTGTGGCGGGTTTCGCGACGGGTAGTCGATGAGCATCGGACCGCGATGTGGAAAACACGTCGCGGCCGGCGGTGACTTCGACTGCGGCGTCTCGTCGAGACCACGGCCAGATTTTGGACGCGGCCGTTTCCCGGGTGTGCAGGATCACCGCTTCCGGCCCAAATTCGCGGCGCACGACGTCCATCGCGGCTTGCATCGTGGGGGCTCGAAATGTTCTGACTTCGGTCATGGCTTCGCGGCTTCCTAGGGCAGGGGAAGAAGCTGGATGGGATTAGCGGCTGGTGACGAGCGGGGCGTCCTGAATCGCGTGCAGGGACACGCGACCGTGGATCAGGACTTTCGTATCAGGCGTGATTTCAGACAGGCTGAGGACAGTAGCGGCAGGGCTGGTCGCCGAGATGAGTTGTCGCAGGCAAGCTCGTAAGGCGGGGCTGCACAGGACGACCGGTGCATGGCCGGGCAGCGTGAGCTGAGCAAGTTCAAAGTCGATCGATTGTTGGACGGCTTCAACGGTGCGGGGAGTCAACAGTAGTGTGATCTCGTCACCGTGCTGTGCGGACAGGCTTTGCAGTAACAAATCTTCCAGTTCAGGTTCGAGGGTGACGACCCGCAAATTGCCTTGGGAATCTCGGAACTGCTGGCAGATTGTACGACGCAGACCGACTCGCACACATTCGGTCAGTCGGCCGAGATCCTGCGTCCGTCCGGCATGGTTGGCGAGCGTTTCGAGGATTGTTTCCAGATTGCGAATGGTGACCCGTTCGCGGAGCAGATTGATCAAGATTTGATGGACCTGGGCGACTTTCATCGTCCCGGGGATCAGATCATCGACGACTCGCGGGCTCTGTTTTTTCAAGCGTTCCAGCAACTGATGAACTTGTTGTTGCGACAGTAGTTCATCGCTATGCCGGCGGATGACTTCGGTGAGATGCGTGACCACGACCGGAGCCGCTTCGACCACGTGATAGCCCAGTTCGATGGCGTGTTCGCGTTCGGCCGGTTCAATCCAGACGGCCGGTCGCTGGAAGGCGGGATCGACACCGGGAATTCCAGGGAGGTCTCCCGACACGGAATCGGTATTGATGGCCAGGCAGCGGTCGGCGTAAGCATCGCCGGTGGCGATCGGAATACCGTGCAGCTTGATGCGATATTGGTGTGGTTTCAGCCGCAGATTGTCGCCGATCCGCACGCTCGGCAGGATCAGTCCCAATTCCTGAGCCAGTTTTTGCCGAATACGGTTGATGCGATTGAGCAGATCACCGCTGGGGGTCGCATCGGTCAGTCGAATCAGACCATATCCAATTTCCAGTTCGAGCGGATGGACCGTGAGCTGGTCTTCAAACTTGTTTTCGATAGAGGCAGGTGGTGTCGCAGTCGCTAGGGCTTCCATGGCTTGCTCAGCGGCATTGCTGCGCGATTGAGACCAGGCCAGCACGCCACACACGGCGGCGAGAAACAACAGCGGAGCGACAGGCAATCCTGTAAACGACAGACCAACCAGGAAACAGGCCGAGACCGCCAGGGCTTCGGGATGCCGGAACAGTTGGCTGACAACATCTTGCGGCAGGTCGCTGTCAGTGGAACTGCGAGTCACAATCAATCCGGCAGCCAGAGAGATCAAAAACGCCGGAACCTGCGATACCAGACCGTCACCGATCGTCAGCTTTGTGAAGACTTCCAATGCTTGAGCGACGGGCATTCCGTGCTGGAAGATGCCGATAAACAGACCACCGCCGATGTTGATGACGGTAATCAGCAACCCGGCAATGGCATCGCCGCGGACGAATTTGCTGGCACCGTCCATCGCACCGTAGAAGTCAGCCTGTTGCGACACTTCGTCGCGGCGGGCGCGGGCTTGTTCGAGTGTAATCAGCCCCGAATTCAAATCGGCATCAATTGCCATCTGTCGGCCGGGCATGCCGTCGAGTGCGAAGCGGGCTGCCACTTCACTGATGCGGGTGGCTCCCTTAGTAATGACGAGGAACTGGATCGCCAGAATGATCGCGAACACGATCAATCCAATGACAATCTGCCCCCCGGCGACAAAATCGCCGAAAGCTCGGATAACTCCACCCGCGGCCAGTTCGCCATCAATAGCTCCTCGCGAGAGGACTAACCGGGTCGAGGCGACGTTCAGGACCAGTCGGGACAACGTGGTGGCGAGCAAAATCGCGGGAAAAACACTGAATTCCAGCGGCCGTCGCACATAGATTGTGGTGAGGAGAATCAGGACCGCGGCGGTGATATTGGCGGCCAGCAGGAGGTCCAGCAACATGGCCGGCAACGGCGCGATGATCACCAGCACGGACGCGCACAGCAGCATGGGGAATAGGAATCCCAGGCTGGCAGTGGTCGAACGGCGCGCAGTGATCGCAGGCGCTGGCGGCATGGAGGGGCCTCCGCGATGTAAGGGGAATAGGCTTTTTTAGGGGGGGAATGCAGACGAGATGTGACGGACAAGACATGAAAAGCGGTGAGGTGCGGAGATGTATCCGAAGTTTTTTTTTGTGTCCAGAGCAATTGTGAAGAGTTGGGAAGCTGAAATGCCGATAAGGGGCGGCCAAATTTGTCGCAGCCGCACCGCCTTGGCTGAGATATTGTTTATGATAGAGAAGATAGAGAAAGCAGCCCGGCTGCGGATCTCGCATCGTTAATAAGGTTCAGCTCGCTATGCCCAGTGCCGCCCCCGCGAAATCTGTCTGTCCTCTTGATTGCCCCGATACTTGCTCGATGGTGGTGACGGTGGAGGGCGATCGCGCGACGGCGCTCGGCGGGAATCCGGAGAACTCCTATACGCGGGGATTCCTCTGCCACAAAGTCTCGCACTATCTGGATATCGTTTACCACAAGGACCGGTTGCAGCATCCTCTGCGGCGCGTTGGTCCCAAGGGGGCAGGGCGATTCGAGCGGATTTCGTGGGATGCGGCGCTGGATGAAATCGCGGCCCGCTTCCAGGCTATTTCGAACGGCCCCCATGGTCCGCAAGCCATTTTGCCCTACAGCTATTGCGGCACGATGGGCAAGATCCAGTCGCAAGGGATGGATCGGCGGTTTTTCAATCGGTTGGGAGCCTCCCAGCTTGATCGGACGATTTGTGCGACCGCGGGGGCTTTGGGTTATTCGTATACGATCGGCCACCGCATCGGGACTCAAGCCGAAGCCTTCGCCGAAAGCCGCTACATTATTAATTGGGGCTCAAATACCGCCGTTACCAATTCGCATCTCTGGACGTACATGGTTGCGGCCCGAAAAGCCGGGGCGAAACTTGTCACGATCGATCCCTATCGCTGCGTGACGGCGGCACGCAGTGATTGGCATCTGGCCCCGCGAGTTGGGACCGATGCGGCGTTGGCATTGGGCCTGATGCACGTCATCTTCCGAGATGGTCTGTTCGACAGTGACTATCTTGATCAACATTGCCTGGGAAGTGCGGCGCTGCGAGAACGAGTGGCCGAGGAATACGGTCTCGACCGAATCAGCCGCATTACGGGATTGCCAGCGGCCGACATCGAGCGACTGGCCCACGAATATGCCCAGACTTCGCCGGCAGCGATCCGCGTCAACTATGGCATGCAGCGGCATTACGGCGGAGGCATGGCCGTACGGACGATTGCTTGTCTGCCAGCGATTGTGGGGGCCTGGCGGCACTGGGCCGGTGGTATCCTGCTCTCCACGAGTGGTCTCTATCCGTTGAATTCGCGTGGCCTGGAGATGCCTCATCTGTCTCCGCCGAAAACGCGGACCATCAATATGGTACAACTGGCCGAAGCTTTGGAAGGCCAGCTTCCCGGACCTCCCGTGCAGGCCTTGTATGTCTACAATTGCAATCCCGCAGCGGTCGCTCCCGATCAGCAGCGGGTCCTGGAAGGCCTGCGGCGCGAGGATCTATTTACCGTCGTTCATGATCTGTTGCCGACTGATACTGTTGACTACGCCGACATCGTGCTGCCCGCCACGTCGCAGTTGGAACACTTCGATCTGCACACGTCGTATGGTCACAACTGGGTGCAGGTCAATCAACCGGTGATTCCTCCCTATGCCGAGTCGCGCTGCAACAGTCAGGTCTTCCGCGACCTGGCCCGGCGACTGGGATTCGAATCGGAGATTTTTGAAGTCACCGACCAGCAACTCGCCCAAGTGGCCTTGTGGGAAGGATCCGAAAAAGTCCCCCCCGAACTGCAGGGGATCACAGTCGACAGGCTGATCTCGAACGGACCACAACGCTTGAATCTACCCCTACGGCACACGCCCTTTGCCGAGGGGCGGTTTCCCACGCCCAGTGGCAAGTGTGAATTCTTCAGTCAGCGAATGGCCGATGCCGGACTCGATCCGCTGCCCATGTGGATTCCGCCTGCGGAAAGTGTCGACTCGATGCCCGAGATCGCGTCGTTCTACCCGTTGCAGTTAATCTCACCCCCGTCGCCTCATTTTCTCAATTCAACCTTCGTTGCCGTTGATGCATTGCGGGCGTCGGCCGGACAGCCGGAAGTGGAGATCCATCCCGCCGATGCTGCCGCGCGAGACATCCAATCGGGCCAGCAATTGCGGATCTTCAATTCCCGGGGCGAGTTTCTCGCTCAGGCCAAAGTGACCGACGCGGTCCGCGAAGGGGTGGTGATGGCTCCAAGCATCTGGTGGAACAAGTATTCTCCCGGCGGCAGCAATGTGAATTCCACCACGCCGACGACATTGTCAGATATGGGGGGCGGAGCGACGTTTTTTGATAATCTGGTGGAAGTCGAAGTCGCGCAATCTGTCGCGACTGGCGATGAAATTGCCGACGAGGACGTTATGCTAGATCAAGCGACAAGAGTGATGACACGGGTGAGCCGGGTGGGCTGAGTCTCCGGGTGGTTTGATACGGAGATCGTGATCGATTCTGGAGTCCGACATGGGTGATCTCCTGAGGCGAAATCTGCAGTGGGTGGCGTGTATTGTCCTGGCGGCAGCCAGCCTTGGCTGCGCCACGACGATGACCGTTCCGAAACCCTTACCCCAGCCGTTCGCGACGCTGATCAATGACGACATTGTCCACGATTACTATCGTGGTGTGACACTCGAACAGTTCACCGCGTCACCGCTGGGCCGCTCGTTGGATTCGATCGACTTCGACCTGACGATTCCCAAGTACTTTATCGTACTGGTCACCGTGAAGACTGCGAGCCACGATGCTCCGCTCGATCTGATCACCACGTTTTCCAACGGCTATCGCCAGACGATCGTGAAGACCTGGAAGGTAGTCCCGGACAATCAGCGAGATACGGCTCACGGCCTGTTCTTCGTTCCCGAAGACTTTGTCGCGGCGTCGACCACGATGACGTCCGGCGGCACGAACTTGGAAAATGCTCAACCGCTGTCGGCGGCGGGGACGTGATCGAACTCCGAAGCGTAAATACGGTTATGTTTATGCGATCAATGATCTGTTGTCCCGCGTTTCTTCGTAGATGATCGTTTGCGGTTTGACGAAGAATTATCTCACGCAAAGGCGCCAAAGCGCAAAGAACGAAGAAATGAAATGAATTCTTTGCGCCTTGGCGCCTTTGCGTGAGATCTTGTATTTCGAATCTTTGGATATTGTGCCTTCTCCAGATTCTCCTGTTGGCCCCTCGTCTGAGTCTGCGCATCACTCCATGATGCCGCAGCCATAAATTAAAACCGCTATAATCTCAATGTGACTTTACTCTGATTTGCTGAGATGTGACGATCTTTGGCTTCGATGTGGTGTCCCCAAAAAAAGCTTTCACAGGAACGAATCCCGAGATCTTATGTCGATCGAATTTACCGACGTTGAACGTGCTGCCGCGAAACCGTTGTTGACCGTTGCCTTGCGTGAGGATCTGGGGCGCGAGGGAGATATCACGACTCAGGCCTTCTTGCCGCCGGGTGAGATGGGGACCGTCCGGATCGTGTCGCGGCAGACGGGTATCGTCGCGGGTCTTCCCTTGGCCGAAACGGTCTGGAAACTGCTCAATCCGGACGTGCAGGTCAAGAGCCTGTTGCCGGACGGATCGCCCGTAAATCCCGGCAGCGTGATTGCCGAAGTGACCGGATCGGTGCCCATCCTGCTGGCGGGTGAACGGGCCGCGTTGAACTTCATGACCCACTTGAGCGGCATCGCGTCGTTGACCGCCAAGTTCGTCGCTGCGGTCGCGGGAACGCAAACCAAGATCCTCGACACAAGGAAGACTCTCCCCGGCTGGCGGATTCTCGCGAAGTACGCCGTGCGGGCCGGTGGAGGCTGCAATCACCGAATGGGTTTGTTTGATGCGGTTCTGATTAAGGACAACCATCTGGCAGCTTGGAAGGCCGCCGGAGCCGATCATACTGTCGCATCGGCCGTTCTGGCCGCTCGGGCGAAAGTGGCTCCGGGAATTGTGGTGGAAGTTGAAGTCGATTCCCTGGAACAACTGCGCGACGCCCTGACGGCTCAGCCGGATATTGTGTTGCTCGATAACATGGCCCCCGACCTGTTACGCGAAGCGGTGGCCATGCGAAACAGCCAGGCTCCGCAGGTGCAGCTGGAAGCGTCGGGTGGCATCAATCTGAGCAATGTGGCGGCCATCGCGGCCACCGGAATCGAACGCATTAGCGTCGGTGCGTTGACTCATTCCGCACCCGCGCTGGATCTCGGGTTGGATTGGTAAAAGGCCCGTAGGATAGGCATCTTGCCTGTTCGTCAAGGAATTTAGTTCGGAGATCGGGACACGGACGCTAGCAGCGTCCGCCACGGGGCCCGGGCTTGATCTGCCGAATTTATCCCCTATCGTCACATAGACGGATTGAGATCTGTTGTTCAAATGTGATAGAATAGGTAAACCCTGCCGGAGCGACAGCAATAGTCGCATATTGGATGAGTTGGAAGCGTTAGTTTGATTCCCGCCCCTGCTTTTCAGACGATGGACTGAAATCGTCGATAAGCACTGAAAATCCCCTGTTTTCTTGTTGGATTCCGTGATGACTGAATCGCAAAAGCGTTGCCCCGGGCCCGTTTCTCGCCGCAGCTTGTTGCAGGCGGGTGCCCTGGGTATGGCGGGTTTTGGGCTGTCCGACCTGTTTCGGATGCGAGCCCAGGCCGCGCCGAGCCAAGCGAATTCGGACACGTCGGTGATCTTTGTCTGGCTGCCGGGTGGTCCTCCCCACATGGAGATGTACGACCTGAAGCCGCAGGCGCCGTCCGATTATCGCGGTGAGTTTCGGCCGATCCCGAGCGTTGTTCCTGGAATGGATCTCAGCGAACATTTTCCGCTGCACGCCAAGATGGCCGACAAGTTCAATATCATCCGGTCAGTCTCGCACCAGTTTGCCGGGCACGGCGACGGAATGAAGCATTTTCTGACCGGTCGGGCCCCTGGGGATCCAGGCCACTTCATCACGATCCATCCGATGGTGGGGTCGATGGTGGCCAAGGTTCGCGAAGGCCGGAATCTGGGGATTCCGAACTACGTTCAGGAAGCCGATGCGGGTCGCGAGAACGTCGACACGTACGGTTTCGGTGCGGCCTATCTGGGGGCTAATCACCGTCCGTTTTCGGTCGTGGGCGATCCCAATGCCGCGAAGTTCCAGGTTCAGAATCTGTCGCTCGCCCGCGAGATGGAAGGCCGGCTGGACGACCGCGTGGCGCTCCTGTCAGGGCTGGATCGGATTCGCCGTGACGTCGATGCCCGCGGGTCGATGTCTGCGCTGGATGAATTCAATCGCCGGGCCCTCACGTTGCTCACGAGCGACCGGGCTCGCAATGCGTTCGATCTGTCGCAGGAACCGGACCAACTGCGAGACCGATACGGCCGGCATCCGTGGGGCCAGCGGGCGCTGATGGCTCGGCGACTGGTGGAAGCGGGTGTCAGTTTCGTGACGGTCGTGATGGAAAACCCCATTCCCCCCGGTCAGGTTTCGCCGAAGGAAGTGTCGTACAACTGGGACTCGCACGCCGTTAATTGTCATTTGTACAATGACTCGCTGCTGCGGTTCCCGATTTACGAGAGGGCGATCATGTCGCTCATTCAAGATATCTATGATCGCGGTCTGGATAAAAAGGTGATGCTCGTCGTCAGCGGCGAGTTTGGCCGAACCCCGCGGATCACCCCCGCGATCGGCACGGCAACTGGGTATATGCAACCTGGTCGAGATCACTGGCCGCAGTCGATGTCGATGCTGGTGTCCGGCGGCGGCATGCGGACCGGGCAGGTCATCGGTTCGACAAATTCCAAGGGCGAACATCCCAAGGATCGTCCGCTCACTCCTAATGATCTGTGGGCGACAGTCTTCCGTCACCTGGGGATTGATTACCAGCACACCTCGTTCCCCGACTTCAGCGGCCGTCCGATCCCGATTCTGCCGTATGGCGAACCCATTTCCGAATTGCTGTAAGTGAAATCGTACGACCGACACCGGGATGCGGAGAGACGAAAACGAAGAATTTTTTGGAACACTAATCTGCGCTAATTAACACTGATCAAGACAGAGAGAATCAAGTCGAGAATTCGACTTGAAATGATCTGGAGTAGTGTTGATTAGCGAAGATCAGTGTTCCCAATCCTCTTCGTAATTTCTGCAATTCACCGCTGCTGCTTGAAGGGTTGCTCGGGTGTCGGGCGTGTCACGTTCTGTTTTTTTGGCGCCGCCATCGTCGTTGGAGGCCGCACTATGCCTGAAGGTGATCCGCGACCATCACGGGGGCGATCTCGCTGGGGCTGGTGGCTTGTCGGGATGGTCTGTCTTGTGCTTGTCCTGGGCCTGCTGCGGTTAGCCTATCCCCTGTATCGGCAGCAGCAGATTGTGGCAGAGCTTCTCGCGCGAGATTTCCAGGTTGATCGGTTCCCGTACTTTGACCAAACCTGGCCGGAATGGATGACGAAGCGGACCGATCAACTTGTCATTCAAGGTGCCAGCGTCACCATGATCGACCATGAATCCGCCGATAGTGACGATCTGAAGCTGGCGTCCGAGCTGTTGGCACTGACCTACAACGATTCATCACATCCGCCATCCAGCGATCTCATGCTGGTGAATGTTCAGGCGACGGATGCGGGATGGGCGCATTTAAGTGGGGCTCGTAGTCTTCGCCACTTGCGAGTGGTGAATTCGACGATGACGGAAGCCAATCTGGCGTGTCTGGACAAGTTGCCCTTGTTGTCTCTGATGCTCATCGATACATCGGTTACCGACTCTGACCTGGCTGGCTTGCAAGCTCTCACCACGTTGACCTATTTAGACCTGACTCAAAACCGCATTACTGACGCAGGCCTGGTGCATCTCGAGACTCTCACCGCCCTGGAAAACCTGCTTCTGGACGATACGCAGATCACCGCGCGGGGCTTGCCACATTTGCTGAAGTTGACGCGGTTGAGAGAATTAAGACTCGCGGGTACCAAAGTTTCGGATGCCGCCGTGCCCATCTTGAAACGAATGACGATGTTGAAGACGCTTGCGTTGGATCGCACTCGCGTGAGCAGGAAGGGCTATGCCGAAGTGCAAGCCGCGTTGCCTGACACGGAGGTTAGTTGGTAGCGATCCAGATGGATCGCGGGAGCGAAATGGAGTTGCCCTTGGGTTAATCAGGGGTCGGGTCTGATGTGATGAAAAGGAACATTACCGGACGATAGTGTTCGTCTGACTTTTGTTATACGTAGTAATAGCGGTCGTTGAATGAATTCCCCGAAGGGGATATGCATCATAGCCCAGGGTTGCCCGCTTCGGCGGGCTACCCTGGGTATCCAATTTAGATTGAACCCTACCCTGAAAGGGTTGCGTATGAAGACGAACCCTTTCAGGGTACCACTGCCTCTTGGAATACCTACCCAGGGTAGCCCGCTGGTGCGGGCAACCCTGGGCTATGTTGCATAACCCCTTCGGGGTATTCATTCGTAATCACGTTACGATTTGAGTGCAGCTCGGGTTCTCGCCACCAGTTGGTTATCCGGCCCGCTGGAGCCTCTTAAATTGAAGACGCTGGCTGCCAGATAGCGGTCGCGCCACTCCGGCGAAACGTGTTGGAAATCCTCGAAGGCGGCTGAGCTGAACTTGTAGTCGTGGGCGTTGGTTCCCTTGAGGAATACCAGGACCCGGGCGGCGTCGATCAGCTCTTTCGGTTGAGGATGGTCTTTCACATAGGTCAACATCTTGCGGGCTGCTCGGAGGCGATCGCCACTGACGTCGGTGAAGATTTCTCCGATGGCTTCAGCGCCAGCGTGTTCCAGTGCTGCGGGTTCCAGAGTATCCAGACGTGTGTCGGCGAGTTTCCCGCGTCCGGCCATTGCTTGCCGGAAGAGGGGGACGAACGCCGCGTTCTGCAGTAATAGCATGCGGCGGGTGGAGTCTTGATCGCTCTCCTGGCTGGCGTAGCGGAACGCATTAGTGGAGGTCACTGCGTGGATGGGGACGATTCCCGGCTGGCGGGCGAGGAGTTCGCCAGAGCCGACCATCAGGCCGTCCCAGATCGACTGTGGGGCGAGTCCGGAGTTCACTAAGTCGACCACTTTGCGGCAGGCGTCCTCATCAGACCCTTGGCGCAATGTTGCCAGCAGATCCGTCGTTGCGGCCGCATCGATCTTGCCGGTCTGCCAGTCGGGACGCAGCTTGGCGGCCAATTCGAGGTTGCGTTTCCACGGTTGATCAGCCGGGGCGTTCCCTTGGGATGGGTTGCCTCCTTCATGCTGGAGCAGGGCATAGGCGAGAGATCTCAGGACAGGTTCGGCATGTTGCCAGCCGATGACCTCCAGTGTGCGGCGGCTATTGGCGACATAGATCGCCTTGTGGCCGATATCGCGGAAGTCGCGGGCTCCGTAGCGGAAGAGGAGTTCGAAGACTTCATCGATTCCGGCGGTGCGCGCTAAACCGGCGGCGGCGACATCGGCCGCAGCTTCGTCCCAATTGTCCATCGCGTCGATGAACGCCTGCCGGGCCTTATCAGCGGGAGGGACCTTGCCGCTGAGGACGGCGGGCATCGTCCAGTGGCGTTCACGGTCATCGGCCGCCTGCGACTCTTTGAATTGGTCCAGCGCCCAGAAGATCGGCAACCAGCGGTGTTCGTCCGGGGACGAGATGCTGGCGAGGTGAGCCGAATTCACGACCAGGACTGCGTGAAACTTGAATCCGACATTCGGCCGCGGTTCCACGTTGCGGATACCGGCCAGGAGGAGTGCCGTCAGAACCTCACGATAGCTGAGTCCCCCACGGATCCGCTCGGCCACTTTTTCCAGCAGTTGATCGCGCGGAGTTTCTTCGAGGAGTCTCACTACCGGTTCGATTTCGGCGTCGAACCGCACGATATTGGGATCGAGCTTAGATTCTTCTGCCGCCACAGGTCGCAACTGGGAGAGAAATGCGACGTCACCTAAACCGACCAAAGCTCCGCTGGCAGCGGTCGTTCGCAAGAAATCACGACGGGAAGTTCGTCCGAGCATCATACGTTCCCCTTCACCTGGCCCGCGATTGGAATCCGACACCGGTTGTATTATAGCAACTGCATAAGCTTGTTCTGTAACACGGATACTCTCGCTTCTTACTTACGTTGGATCTTGTCTCATGCTCTTCAAATTCATCGGGTATTCAACGCTGTCAGAGCCGCAATTGCATCCATAAGTCGCGACTGTAGATTCGCCTCCAATGCAATCAAATCACGGTCCTCTTGGGACAGTGCAGTCTTGTATTCAGGTAGCGTTTGAACGTTGCGAATCAGCTCCTCGAACTCTTCAAACCCGGTCGAGCGCGAGAGAATTTCGCTAAACAACTCGGCTGCTTGCGCGGCGACCGGGCGCAACCTGTCCGGATCGGATTCCAACCAGAAATTTACCAGTGCGAGAAATGCTGAAAAGATTTGGGGAGAGCCATCGGGCAGGTGGCTTTGAATGTATCGGCAGACTGCAGGAAAGTAATACCGAAACGCGACCGGTCCCATATGCATCAGGTCTTCGCCGTTGTAATCCAGCTTCAGCCGAAACATCAACTCTGCATCCTCAACGGTCTTGCCGAGAAAATGCCGCACGGCCCATTGGCCATCTAAGTCCTCAGGGAGGGGATTGATTTCCAGTTCTGTTGGTATTTCCATGATGGTCCCACGGCGGCTGCTACGATTGTAAATGCAGATCAAAAAACGCGTACGCCACTTTGCGGACATCTTCCGGGAAGTCGTGGGCGCAATCGGGGTAGTTGGCCTGCAATCGGTCCGAGACTCCCAGCAAGTCGTAAATGTGCTGGGCTGAGGCGATGCTGTCGACCACCCCCGAGACCTCAAAGTTGTTGTCCCCTTTCGGTGAGCTTGCCAGGAAGGCGCGCGGGGCGAACGCGGCGACGATTTCGGGGAAGTCGAAGGGGACGAGGTTCGGATTGTTGGCGTAGTTCTTGTTGATCAGCGGCATGTAACGATCGCTGGTCCAGCCTTTGAGCGCCCCGCCGTAGTACTTCGGGAAACGGGTGAACCCGCAGTTCGAGACCAGGGCTTTGATTCGCTCGTCGAAGACTGCGGTGAACATCGTGTTGTGGCCACCCAGTGAATGCCCGATGCAGCCGATGCGTTTGGGATCGACTTGCGGCAGGCCTTCCAGCAGGTCGATGGCCCGCATGTTGTCCCAGATCGCTTTCATCGATCCGCTGATGTAACCGTGAGCCGGGGCGAAATCGTACTTGTAGTCGCCGAACGACGGGTAGTCGGGGGCGAGCGTCACATAGCCGCGCTGGGCGAGATGTAACGCGTAATGCAGGTTGGGACTGCCACCCAGTCCCGCGGGTTCTTGCTTCCCGATGCCGATCGTCTGATGCAGACAGAGCACCGCCGGCAGTTTTTCTGCGCCTTTCTTGGCGGGGCGGAACAGGTAGGCCCGCACGCGCGTGTCGGCTTCGGTCTGATATTCGATCTTCTCGCGAATGATCCCTTCGAGCGGGACCTCTTCCAGTGACTCCAGATTCAGGGGGACTCGCTGAGTGCGATCGGGCAATTTGCCCATCACCTGCTCCATGTGAGCGATGACGTGTTGTTTGCGGATCTGCCAGTCGGCGGGCGTCAGAATGGGGCGCGGGTACCCGTTCGGATCCAGGTAGTACGACAGGTCGTTATGTTCCGGATAGAGCAACGGTGCGGCAGATGTAGGCTGACGAAGCATCGGGAGACTCTCCTGAAGGATGATTGAGTTCCGATATGTTATCGCTGCGGTCTGTCGGGTGTCACGCCTTCGAAATCATTGGCCAGGCAATTCCGGTTTTCCGGCGACTTGCCAGATCGTTCAGCACCCTGCTGGCTCTTCCTGCACAGATAAAGTCAGAATATAAAAAAATCAGAAACCGCTCACCACATCGTATGTCGGTGGATGGGAGTCCGATTTTGTTCTACTGGCCTCAGAATCTCTCGCTAGACTGATCCATTCCAGTGCGTGAGTTGCCGACAATTCATTGGGTTTGGCCTCAGAGTTTCCTTTTGCGCACACGATTTGCGACGCGGACGGTTTGGTGTCGATTGTCGACAATTTGTTTGACAATTCCGTTTTGATTGTCGACAATCTGAACACAATTCATTCTCTGCTTTTTGTCTAAAAGATAATGAGGAACAAGATGTCACAACGAAAAGGCTTCACGCTGATTGAACTGCTCGTGGTGATTGCCATCATCGCCGTCTTGATTGCATTGCTGCTCCCTGCCGTGCAGCAAGCCCGCGAGGCCGCTCGACGGTCGCAGTGCAAGAACAACATCAAGCAGTTGGGCTTGGCGCTGCACAATTATCACGACACGTTCCGGGCCCTGCCCCCGGGGGCGATTCAGAATTTTCAGACCAATGCTCAGAACGAGGCCACTTGGATCTCGATGATCTTGCCGAATATTGATCAGCAGGCGATCTACAACAAGGCGAATTTCAGCTCCTGCTTCGGCTGCACCAGCAGCCCGGGCAATCCGTCTTATGAGATTACGACGATTTTGATTCCGATGATGTTGTGTCCCTCCGATCGCAGTGTCGATCTCGCCCTGAATGCTTACCGCCGAGGAAACTATGTGGCGAATTCGGGAATCGGCGCACTGCAGAGCTTGACCACGCCGAAGGATCCCTCGCGGATCTCAGGACCGTTTACCATGAACAGCAAGACTGAGATGCGGGACTTCTTGGATGGGACCAGCAATACGGTGCTGGTTTCCGAGATCATCAAGGTTGACGGTAACGATTTTCGCGGCGTCATGCACTATCCCGAGGGGTCGTTGTATCAGCACGATCGAACTCCCAATACGGGAATTCCGGATGGCATTCGAACCAGTCTGTGTGTTTCGGTTGCGCGAGCACCGTGTGTCGGAACTCACTCGGCCTATAACGATCGTCAGATTACGATGTCAGCTCGCAGCCAGCATATCGGCGGTGTGCATGTCTTGATGGGCGACGGAAGTGGGCGATTCATCAGCGACAACATCAGTCTGACGATCTGGCAGGGGTTGGGAACACAAGACAAAGGTGAGGTACTGGGCGAGTTCTAAACCTGGCAAGTTGCGCCCCGGTTTGCCGAGCGGCGCTGCAGGGCATACTGGTCGCGAATCAGTACCATCAGCGTTCCTTTTTCTCGTCAGCGCGTGGAGTCATCGATGTCCGTTCCGCGTCTCGCAGTTGTTGGTCTCTTCCTGATTGTGCACTGCTGTGTGCCAGGTTGCGGGGGAGGCAAAGGTGGTCGTGCCAGCCTATACGGGACCGTGAAATTTGACGGCAAACCGGTTGAGAACGGGTCCATCGCCTTTATCCCAGCCGAGGGAGTCGTCGGGCCGTCCACTGGTGCCTCAATTGAGAACGGCAAGTACCAGACTCCGGCCGAACAGGGCCCCGTGGTGGGCAAGCATCGAGTTGAGATCACGGCGATGCGCTCGACTGGGAAGACTGACGTCAAAGGAGTGGCAGGATCTGCGGCCACCGGGCCTTCGGCGGGGGGGGCCGTCAACAATCTGGAAATGTATATTCCCGATCAGTACAACAAGAAATCGAATCTGTCGTTAGTGGTGAAGCCCGGCAGCAACCAGGAAAACTTCGACTTGAAGTCGAAATAGTCGACCCTCCTCAGCAGGCTGTGATCTACTGTAGACATATTGTCATTATCGCTGGGCTTATAGCAGCTCGGCAACCAAGTCCGAACAAGAATTGAATCCTCGTGAGCGGAGATCACTTCGCGAACGAGGATTTTTCTTTTCGGCCCAGATCGGCGGATCGGGCAGTTCCCCAATGCGTATCAGTCATACGGACTGGGATGGATGGCCGAATTTTCATCACGCTGGCGTGAATTTTCGGCTGATCTCGTATTCCAGGGATCCTGGAAATACCACCGAATCGAATCGCATAGATCTTGACCGGCAACGGGGCGGATTCGCTATTCTGGATGGTCGCGAACTGACTTCTCAAATTCGCGAGGTTGATCGTCAGTGTCCTATTTGTCAGTATAGCGCCACTGATTAGTCAGTAATCAATCACCGTGAGACGCAATTCCAAAGTTTGCGGAGGTTCGCATGCGGATTCGAAAGGGTTTCACGCTGATTGAATTGCTGGTGGTCATCGCCATCATCGCCGTCCTGATCGCCTTGTTGCTGCCGGCTGTCCAGCAGGCTCGGGAAGCGGCTCGGCGATCGCAGTGTAAGAACAATCTCAAACAGATTGGGCTCGCGCTGCACAATTATCACGACACCTTCAACATGTTCCCCAATGGGTACTACTATCCCGTCGGTGAGAACACCTGGATCTTGTCGATCTATCCTTATCTCGAACTGACTAACCTCTATAAGACACAAAACCTGGCTCAGAATTTCGGGAGCCTGCCGAACAACAATACGACGATCTCGCAAACGCTGGTGCCTGGATTCCAATGTCCCTCGGATCCGAATAGCGGTCCTTCCTTGACCTATTACGGCCGCGGAAATTATGCCGGCAACAACGGCATCGGTCCGCAAGTGAATACGTCGGACGTCAATCCGAGTGCTCCCGCCCGGGGGCCGGTGGCTATGTTCGAAACGCGAGTGAACCGCGGGCTGCGAGATGTCACCGATGGCAGTTCGAACACGGCGTTGGTCAGCGAACTGGTCAAGGCTCCGGCCGATGACTTCCGCGGAGTGATGCACTATCCCGAGGGGCCGCTGTATCAGCATAACCGGACACCGAACACGGGAATTCCCGATAATTTTCGATCCGGTGTGGCCTGTAGTAATCAGACCTACGCTCCGTGTACGGGAGTGTATTCAGCCTGGAACAACCGGGCCGTGATTCTCTCGTCTCGCAGCCGACATGTGGGCGGAGTGCATACGTTAATCTGTGATGGCTCAGTCCGCTTCGTCAGTGACAATATCAATCTGACGCTCTGGCAAAACTTCGGCATCCATAACGACGGCAACGTCCTCGGCGAGTTTTAAATCGCCTATCTCCGGTTCTTTTTCTTCGCGGCTCGCTGGCGTTTCTTTTCCAGACGCTTCTTTTTCAAGACTGCGCCGTGATGCGGACGAGTATTCTCAAATCCGAATGAATCAAAAACATGCACCATCGTCGGATTCCGGGGGTCTGAGCCCGGCAGGGGGACTGTTGCGCCGCGGGAGTTAAAGGCGGCTTGAAAGGCGAGCAGGCCAGCCTCGGTGGTCATGTCGTAACCGGCAGCCAGTCCCATCGTGAAGAACGACTTGGCCATGCCAAAGTTGGATGAGTCTCCAAGTTCCGCTTCCAAATCGTCCGCGGCTGTTTCGTCGATCGAGTCATAGATTTGCTGGGCGTTTTGCAATCCATACTGACGAGCTACAAACTTCCAGAAGGCCTTCAATTCGGCGATGATCTCGAAGGCATATTCTGACTCGATCGTGACCTTGCGCGGCATGAGGTCATAGACGACTTCATTGAAATCATGCACGGTCATTTCAGCCGGCGTGCTTCCGAGGTGGTTGATGGACAAGTCCATCATCGATTGACACCAGCCGATTTCCCCGTAGGTCTCCATGATCGGCTGGGCTTCGGGTGAGTCTGTGAACTCTGTTGTCAGATCGTCGATGTAGTCGGCGATCTCATCGTCGTTTCGGTTCCCATCTTCATCGAAGAGTTGTTGATGAATGTCGAACATGCGGTCGCTCCTTCGGGTGTCGCAAATCGTCCGTGAAATGGTGGGTTGAAAAGCGCAGTGAGGCCGCTCAAACCCGGTACCGTCTAGACCGGATTTTACAATTCCCATTTTAACGGTGGCAAGTCGAATTTTGGGGACTGTCAGCAGCACAGCCAGAACTCTTGGCGAGTTCTGCTGCTCGCTCCTTTGGCAGAACTCAAAGTCGCTACAAACGTCATTTTCTGCACGATACGAAGATCGCTCTCATTGCGCATATCACGAAGGATTGGCGCGCTAAGCATAACCGGCGGCCGGGTTGGCCGAGTCCTGTCAGTCGTGCTGAATCTGATGTGCCAGCGTTGCGGGATGATCCGATTTCTCTTGAGGAGACAATCTGCACGGGCTTGCCGTTTCTAGGTCATGCAGCAATTGTTTGCAACCTGCTCAGACGCGGGATTCCCTCGTCTTTAGGGAGAGATCATGCTGTTCCGTACGAAATACTGTCACTCGCTGATCGCGGGTTTGGCCTCTGCAGCACTGTTGACGGGCTGCGCTGCCGGACATGGCGGACGAGCTCCGCGGGCTCGAATCAACGTCTGGCCGGAAGCCTGGCCGCAGCCGTTCTGGAATCGAAATGAAGCACAACCTGAATATCAGCCGGTTCCGGCTGATCCTTCAGGCTCACCGTATGCACCGAATTCCCCGCGCGGTTTGTATGTTCCGTCGGGACCTGCTCCGGAATCGAAGTTAGGCCTCCCCGTACCGCCGCCGCTGCCGCCGGGGAGCAATGACGCGGGTCCAGCTCCGGGACCCGCAGTCGACGAGGAAGAAGCCTTGCCTGTGCCGATTCCTCCCGCTGCCGACGAGCTGGATGACTCACTGGATTCGAAGTCGGCCTCACGTCCGCCGGTGATTGCTCCGCCTCCCCCTCCGGAACCGCTGGCCGCCGAAGTGCCACGGGTCGCGGAACGCACCGACACCTTCGATCGCCGCCGCCAGCTCGTCGATCTGCAGACCCCGGAAGCGGTGTCGGACGATCAACCGTCAACCCGCAGCATGGAACGATCTCCCGTCGAAGCCTTTCCGCAGCCGCGACAGTCTGACGAGGATCTCGAACGCGGTCCCGGCCACACTCCGCCGATCGAAGACGACGACGAATCGTTGCCGACGAGCGTGGCCCCCAGTGCTCATCGTCCCTCGACAAAATTGCCCGGTCCGTTGCCTCAATTGCGCGATCCTGAGGAATCAGATCTCGCCTTTCCCGGCGTCAACAAGCAGATGAGCGGCATTGGCCGTACGCGTGTCTCCAATGTGGATGCGGCTGTGTCTCGTCTCAGCGTGCGAGAATTCGAACTGACCCGCGACGTGCGATCGGGGAATGGGGCCTCGGTCATCAATGCCCAGGACCTGCGTCGAGGCCAGCATCTGGTGGTCCAGACCGATCTGTACGGACTGGAAAAGATCGAACGGAATGGTGATACGATCACGCGGATCACCTCGCATATTGAGGTGCGGGATGCTCAGAACAAGATCGCCTATCACACCGACAAGCTGACCTCCGCAGAAGTGAATCAGGTGGTGCGGGAATCACGGCATCTGTCGCAGTGGTTGTCGATTCCGGATCGCTTGCGGGCCGGGAATTACATGTTGCAGCTTTATGTGAAGGACGAAACGGCAAAGCAGACGGTGACCGTGGAGATGCCGGTGACCATTCGGTAGCGGAGTCCATCCCAAAGGATGATTAGGCGAGCCGGGGGCTTACGCCGCCCGGCTCGCCTACGCGTCATGTAGTGACGGTCGATTACTTGGCTCTGGGCGGCCGCAGTTTGTCTCGCGGACGGAAGATGGTCAGCAGGATTCCGATGATCAACAACATCGGCAAGATGACCAGGACCATTTTCTTGGCCAGAGCCATGATGATCACCGAGGCGACGATGACGGGCGTCAGTCGTTCCCAGCGGACATGCTCACCGGATTTCGGGAGGGCCAGGAACAGAGCCGTCATCACGACACCGATCCGTAGCGTGGCAGACTGAGCCGAAGTTTGCTCGGGAAACCAGAAAAAGCAAACCGCGGAGGCGCACAGGCATACGAGGCCAATGGCTCCTACCAGCGGTTTGTTGATTGGTTCGGTTGGGGGCATAGTTTGTTGCTGATTGGGCTGGGATCAAGATGGTAGAGGCGGCCCGATGTATCGTTTGAGGGAAGTCTACGACGCGAGAAGAGATTGATTCTAGCTCCCCTCGCCCTGGTACTCCGGGGAGAGG
>JAKFVC010000133.1 GCA_021732415.1 Planctomycetaceae bacterium | reverse complement strand
CCCCGGAGTACCAGGGCGATGGGAGCTAAATCTATACAAGAAACCCTCGGCACTCGGCTAACGTCACGCGGAGCGATGAAGGCTACTTTGAACACGCCTGCTTCAGGCGCGTCAACGTTTCCTCCCAACTGGTCGCGGGGGAGTCGAACAAGCCGCGAGTGAAATCTCGGACCTGCTGGCGTATCTCTTCCTTGGTCAAGTAGTCGACAGGACTCTTGCCATCCACACGTGCCCACATACAACCCGCCAGGTGTCCCTGCGTTCGACGAAAGAGTTCCGCCGCCGCAAACTCCGGATGCTGTTCGACGCTTGCCAGGCCCGCCCGATAGTGCTGCCAGAAATGTCGCGTCAGGTCGGCAAACGCTTCGAACTGCGAGACATCACGGACGGCCTTCAGTAACAAGTGGCTGAGGAAAAAACCGAGATCAAACGCGGGATCTCCGTAGTGCCCGGTCTCGAAGTCCACCAGAGCCAGACGATCCCTGGACAACAAGATATTCTTCGGACTGAAGTCTGCCAGCACAATGCAACACGACGTCGCCAGATTCTCTGCAACGAGTCTTTCCAAAGGCGCGGCGGCTTCGGGACGGACCCGCGCGAGATAACGATAAAAGGGATCCAGCCGCAACTGATCGAAGACTTCCAGATCACCCCATTCCGACGCCAGATCGGGACGATAACTCGTCTGGGAATGGACCGCCGACAAATAGCTCCCCAACCGGTCGGCCACGCTAAGATCAATCCGGCCTTCCAGCAGAGCCTGCTTCCAGACGACGTGATCCGCCGGGAAGGCTTCCATCGCGAACAAATAGTTGTCGCGATCTTCGAACAGAACCTGAGGAATCACTCCGGACGGCAGCAGCGGGGCCAACAATCTCAGCATGCCAATTTCGCGATAGATGCGATCCAGCCGGCTGATCCATTCGGTCTTGGTCCGCAACTGCGTCCGCGACTGCTTGATGATCTGGTCGTCCGCCGCGGGACGCGTGACTCGCAACACGACATTCGACACACCCCAGCCGAGCATCTCGACGTGTGCCTGCTCGAGGTCCGCAACGTCGCCGCGGCTGCGCAAGTAGTCGAGCGTGTTTTCTGCTTGAAGTTCCTGCATCGCGTCCCCTCGCCGCACTCACCCCGATCCAGGTGAGCGGGGCGGCGTAAGCCCCCGGATTCTTAACCGTCCCAACTCAGAACAACAGCTTGTCCGGAATATCCAAATCATCATCCTCTTCCGGTGCCTTTTCCACAGCCGGCGGGGCGACTTCCGGCTCCTTGGCTTTAGGAGTTCTCTTACTAGCCGCTTTGGCAGCAGGCTTAGCTTGCTTATCAACAGTCGCCGTCGCGTCGAACGGCACGAGCGTGATATTTCCCTGGGCATCCAGGCTCACCAACTGCTCGATACGCTGTTCGGCCCGTTCCAGGAACTGGTAACACTGCCGCAGCAGGCCAATCCCTTCCTCAAAGCGGCGCAGGGACTCATCCAGCGTGATGGTGCCCCCCTCGAGATCGGCAACAATTTTCTGGAGGGAAAGAACAGCTTCTTCAAAGCTGAGGGGCGGCGCTGGTTCAGGCGAAGTCGACATACTGGCAAATCTCAGTCGCGGAAAAAGTTCATCTATTCAATGGGAGCATTGATTTCGGATTCAACGCCCGAAATCAAACTTTGATCGGGGCGGATACTGACGACTTCGCTGGTGACCTGCCCCTGTTGAAAGAACGTATCAACAAGATCACCGACACGCAATTCGGCAGCTTGCTTCAGCGGGGAACGTTGCCCAGCGTGGAAGGTCAACGTAAAGCCTCGCTCGAGGATCTGCAATGGGCTAAGAGCATCCATGCGTGCCGCCAGCGACTGCACTTGTTGTCGAGCGGACATCACTCGTTGACGCCACGCGCGGACCGCCCGTTCCGTCAGTTCGTCCAGCCGCCGCGTTTGATCGTGCAACCGCTCGCGAGGATGCGTGAATGCTCGACGATTGGAAAGACTCTCCAACTGCCAGCGGGCTCGTGCCGCCTTGCCTTGCAGAGCCCGCGTCAAACGGCCACGCAGTCCATCGAGCTCTGCCCGAATCTCATCGCGATGCGGCACAACCAGTTCAGCCGCCTCGCTGGGGGTGAGTGCCCGCCGGTCAGCCACGAGGTCAGAAATACTCACGTCAATTTCGTGTCCCACGGCGCTGATCACGGGAATCAAGCAGTCAAAAATCGCGCGGGCGACGACTTCTTCGTTGAAGGCCCACAGGTCCTCCAGACTGCCTCCGCCGCGGCCGGTAATCACGATGTCGACTTCGGGGATCAGATGCACCTTCCGCAGCGCCGCGGCAATCTGCTCCGCGGCTCCTTCCCCTTGAACGGGGACCGGAACAATCACAATATTTGACTGCCGCCAGCGACGAGTGATGACCTGCAGCATGTCGTGTACTGCCGCACTCGTCGGGCTGGTCACCAAGGCAATCGTCCGCGGGAACTTCGGCAGTGGTCGCTTACGAGCCGCCTCGAACAAGCCTTCCGCCGCCAGCTTGTCGTGCAATTGGCGAAATGCGAGTTCCAGCGGCCCCAGGCCCTGGGGAATCAGTTGCTCGATGGTCAACTGATAAGTGCCGCGAGCCGCATACAGCTCAATCGGTCCGACGGCGATCACCTGCAGTCCGTCCTGGACCTGAAACTTCAGACGCTGGGCAGTTCCCCGCCAGATGACCGCCCGGATTTGAGCCGTCTCGTCTTTCAACGTCAGGTAATAATGCCCTGACGCTGCACGAGTGCAGTTCGAGATTTCCCCCGAGACCCAGACGCAGGGGAAGGCCGTTTCCAGAACCCCCTGCAGGATGTCGGACAATTGAGAAACGGAGATGACTGGCGGCTGTTCCATCGTGCGGACAGCTTAACGGCACCGACGCGGAAATTCACGCGTCATGCAACCGTGGGACGGGTCTCCAGGCCCGTCCGTCCCTACCCGCCTGTTGGGAGACCGACAGAAGAACAACGTTGAACAGACTGATTCATCCAGACGCCGAAGGCGACGTATCTTCTTCGTGTCCTTTGTGACCTTCTGTTCAAAAACGGCAATAACAGAAGGTCACAAAGGACACGAAGAAATGCGCTTTTGCCCGGGCGGTTACCGAGATTCTGAACCACTTTCAGGCAGTCTCGCTGGACGGACGGGCCTGGAGACCCGTCCCACGATGCCGCGTCCGCTATTTAACGCGCTTGAATCCAGACCACGAACGGCCGGTACTATGGGGGGTCGCCAAACCACTGCGCCCCACCGTTCGTGGCACGCGGGTCGACGTGCTGACTCCCATCATGTCCGTCGAAACCGAACGAGTCACTCCCGTGCGAGCCTGCCCAACCACGACCGTATTCTCACCCAGCTTACGCGTGTTCGTCATGAACCCTTCGGGGCGGCTATGAATCGGGCCAGACACAAACGGCGTGGTTCCCGTACCGGCCGTCACCCCCAGGCGTTCTCGTCCGGGGATCACCGTCGTGGGTCCGGAAATTTGACGCGGAGATTGAGCCCCCAAGGGCAATGCAGGTTTGGTCACCACAGATTTCGGCCGCGCGGGAGCCAACTCGGCCTTCACATTCGCCGAACACAATGTGCTCGCGACGATGAATCCGAACAGCAGATGAGAGATAGCTCGGACCATGGTGGTGTCCTGCGAAAACGGGCGTGTTTGTGGCCCGGCATTGATTCCGGCCTCTTCACTTATAACATCAATCAGCCAGCCATTGAAGTCTGATTGAACGACTTCTGCTACTTGGACTTCGCCGCCATCTCCACGACTTTATCGACGATAGCCTTTTCGATCCCGGGTGCCCATTTGGTCGGCTTTTGATAATAGACTTGCGACGTCTCGCCTTCATAGCCCCCTTCGGCGAGGATCTTTTCCGACGGGATATAGCACATCACATCATTCGCGTACCCGGTCACCCAAGTACGTCCCTGGCCCAATTGTTCTTTGATTCGCAGGGAATACTCGACGGTGATCTCACCCCCAAGCGCTACCCAGGTCACACCGCTGCCGACTTGCCAAACCTGTACCGGGTAGGGATAGGTCGCCGGTAGTTTCTCACCGGCAGCCAGTCTTTTCAGCAACTTGTCGGCGAGCACCTGATCATGCTTGCCTCCCTTGGTCTTTTTGATTTCCAAATCAGCCGCCGTCGGGACCGACGCAAACGGCAGATCAATCCGTTGCAGATCCGCCTTGAAGGCTCCGGTCACTGGTGGCATTGTTTGACTCATCACCTTCTCGACAGCCACTCCCAACATGCGACCGTACTTCTCGCAGATCTCAATCTTGCGCCGTGGCAGAGGATTCTGATCTCCACCGCATCCCAGATGAAACAACGCCACGGCCCCGGGATGATGATCTTCCAGATACAACTGCGCGAAACCGGCGTAGTCACCGCAATACATTTCAAAGCTCATCGTCGTGTTGTGGCAGGCATACCCGAACAACACGCCGCGCAATGTCTTCCCCTCAGCATCCAAGACTCGCAAGACGGGAACTTCATGATCAATCGGACCAACCCCAATGGGTGCCCGCCGGTGTGATGCGAATTCGGCCTTGCCGATCCCGGTCGCCAACTGAGCCGGCTTCAGATCGGCAATCGCCTGACCGACAACGTCGATCAGCTTGGCGTTCAAAATCGGCTGATACCGTTTCACTTTGGCCATTTCGGCATCAGGCAGAAACAACATAAAGGTCAATTCGTCATCCAGAGCAGGCCCGCAATGAGTATGCGAGCACGTCAGCATGATGTCGGCACGCGTGATCCCATGACGTTTTTCAATCTCAGCACAAATCGTCTGAGCCATCGTAGCCGGCACACCGATCAAGTCGGTCGACACCATGACAATGGTCTTCCCAGCGGGATCACGCAGCGCTGCGGCACGTGCATACAGATCATGAATCTTGCCTTTGGCGGGCGCGGTTCGGCCCGCGTATCCAGACATAGGGGTGGGCTCATCGGGAGTAATCACGACCTTGCCAAACCCCGCTTGATAAACCTCAGCGGCCGGCGCGGACGACGAGTCCCATCCCAGGCAATAACCCACCAGCCACAGCGCCACAATCCGCAGAAACCGTTTCATCGCATCACTCCTGATGTTGCCACACAGACGAACAAATCAACGAGCTCCGATGATAGCGGCTCAAAACGGAAACGAGTAGCTGGACGCCGACCGTATCGCAATTCTGTAGCCTGACTCTCCAGAGTCGGGCGAGTTTCCGATAGATGTCGAATACCTCGTCAATCCAGGCGAACCTGGTGGCGTAAGCCCCGGGATTCTTCTTCGTTCCCATACAGGACACGGCAGATGGGAGGGGTGAGGATCCTGCCGAACCGCAAAGTCTGGCGGGGGCCGAAAGACGCTTGCGGTTCGGCAGGAGCCTCACCCTCCCATCGACTTGTGACATAGAGTTGAATCGCCAGAAAACAGTATGATGCCGCCTTTGCACCTGCCACGACGGACGCCCCATGACGACATCCTTAGAAGAACAGCTACCCGAAGGCCTGAGCCGTGCAGGCCGTTGGCTGGCGCCGTTGGTGTTTGTCGGATTGCTGATCTGCCCAGCCCCCGAAGGCTTGCCGGTCTCGGCCTGGAGACTGCTCGCCGTCACCATTGGAATGGCCATCCTGTGGTTTACCCAGGCATTGCCCGTTGCGGCCACCAGTTTGATTCCATTGTGTGCGTATCCGCTGCTGGGAATTCAAAAGGCGGACGACGTCAGCAAATCGTATATCGACAGCAACATCTGGCTGGCTCTGGGGGGCTTCGTGATCGCCCTGGGAATCGAGCGTTGCGGCCTGCATCGCCGCATGGCGTTGCACGTATTGTGCGGCTTGGGAACCAGTCCTCGGCGACTGGTGCTCGGCTTTATGCTGGCGACCGCATTTCTCTCGATGTGGATCAGCAATACCGCCGCAACTTTGATGATGATGCCGATCGGCCTGGCCTTGCTGCGGACTCTGGAAGAGATTGCCTCCGGAGAAAACTCGGCCACGACATCGCCGGACAGTAGCGCCGCCTCCACGACGACATTAGCACCGACATCGATGCCGTGGCTGCCTCTCTTGGGGACAGCACTGGTCTTAGGAATTGCCTACGCAGCCAGCATCGGCGGCACTCTAACGCCGGTTGGCACCCCAACGAACGTGGTCTTCCTGGGCATGTGGAGAAAGCAGTTTCCCGAGGCACCCGAAATCCCATCGGGCCAATGGATCATGTCTTTCCTGCCGTTCGGGATTCTGATGATCCTGGCCTCCTGGATCGTCCTGACCTGGTATTTGCCACGCCAGGCACAGAAGAACTGGCTGGATGCGGACTTCTTTCGCAACCGTTTGAAAAAGCTGGGATCTCCCACTCGCGGTGAACTCTGGATGTTTACGGTATTCGTCTCGACGGCGCTACTGTGGGTCTTCCGGGCCAAGTTCCAGATTGGCGATGAGCCACTGGTCCTCGGTTGGGGACATTGGCTGGAGACAACCCTCAAATACTTCAACATTGCCGGTGATTTCAAAGCCACCTATCTCCACGATGGCACGATTTCCATCGGCATGTGCCTGTTGATGTTCTGCATTCCGATTGAGAAGGATGGACAAGGCCGCACCACGTTCCTGATGGATTGGGAGACGGCCCAACGTCTGCCGTGGGATGTCATCCTGCTGTTCGGCGGCGGATTTGCGATGGCCGGGGCATTCGAAACCACCGGACTGGCACATTGGATTGGCGACCTGTTGACCGGTGGCATGACATTCCGTTCGATCATCGTCTGGATGTTGATCATCACCGCCAGCCTGACGTTCTTGACCGAGTTCACCTCCAACGTCGCGACCGCCAACATGTTCCTGCCGATCGTCGCCAGTATTTCCGTCAGCTTGGGTTATGATCCCCGCCTGCTGATGATCCCGGCCACCATTTCAACCAGCGTTGGTTTCATGATGCCAGTGGGAACCCCGCCAAATGCGATCGCCTTTGGCACTGGCCGAGTCCGCTTCGATCAGATGGCCAAATTCGGCTTCGTCTTGAACATCATTGGCATCATTCTGGTCAGCGCTGTGACTTTGTTATGGATGGTTCCAGTGATGGGGATCTCCATTGAAAAACTCCCCACGTGGGCTGTGAATCAATTGCCTGCATCCGCAAAGTAACACTCCCTGGGATATAATGCTGTGGCCTGACTCTCCAGAGTCGGGCGCAGGTTCGATGCGAATTCGCCCGACTCTGGAGAGTCAGGCTACAGAAGAGCGCCTGATCCATGTTTAAATCAAATTCGCCACACGCAGCGTTCTTCACCAGCATGGTCGTCGTGATCGGTGCAATGGTCGTCTTCTCGCTGCTGCTGCAATCTCATCAACCTGCCCGACATGCGGGACGGCCGGTCGGAACACAGCTTCCGCCCATCAAAGCTCAGGGCTGGTTGAATGGCGAAGCGCCGACATCCGAGGAACTGGCCAACAAAGTCCTGGTGATCGATGCCTGGGCCAGTTGGTGCGGTCCATGCATCCAGCAAGCCCCCGAGTTGGTCCTATTACACGAGAGGTATCACGCCCAGGGAGTCGAATTCATTGGCCTCACCGGGGAGACTGAAGAGCATCTGGAGGCCATGCAGCGCTTCCTGAAGCGGACGGGAATCACCTGGAAGAGCGGCTACGGAACGAACGAGACCCTTCGCGAATTGGGTGTGGACGCGATTCCGATGGTGTGGGTGGTCGACCGACACAACCAGATCGTCTGGAACCAATCATCCTCCATAAGCCTGGAAGAGGGAATCCGCCAAGCCCTGGCAGCCCCCTAAGGTAAGGCTGATGAATCCCGAGGTCCTTATGATCGGAGAGGGCAGATTCACCACGGAGAGCACGGAGAATTCTCAATTCAGGTCTCCGTGTTCTCCGTGTCTCCGTGGTGAAATCCTCTGCCGATTGATTCACCAGGCACGGCTTAGAGTGTGTCTGACAACGGATAGTCGTCGACTCGGTTAAACTTTCGGCCCGCGCATCGTATACTGTCGCATTGATGTGTCGCTCGACTGGTAGAATATTACTTCTGCCAGTGTCCGTATTATCTGCGAGGTATGCGCATGACCGGTGAAGCATTGCGGTGGCAAAGTCTGGGGCTCGTGATCGGTGTTGTCGGCAGTTTCGTCGGGCTGAACAGCCTGCAGGCTCAAGACAGTCCCGTCCGCGCCAAGGCAGTCTTGCACTTTTCGTTCGACGAAGCCACCGGAGACGCCCAGGACACGGCTGCGGCCGGCACGGTCAAAGATGTTGGCGTGTTGGTCAACGGTGCCTCGCGCGTCAAAAGTCCGTTCGCGAATCAGAAGGACAAATCGGCTCTGATCCTGGACGCTGGGCGCAAGCAATTCGTGCAAGTCGCCGACGGTGCTGATGTGGATCGGGGAACTGGCGTCTCGCTGAGTTTCTTTTATCTCCATCTCGGCTCACCCGAAGATGCCGCCTATCAAAGCCTGTTTGCCAAGCGAACCGAGGGCGCAGGTGTATCGAACTACGGAATCAACTTTTCGGGTAAGACCGATCTCCTGCAGGTCTACTTGAATGATGGCCCCGCCTACAAGATCGCTCATTTTGGAGTCAAGCAAGTCCTGGGCTTTCGACGTCCCAACTACATCACGGTCACGTATGAAGTCGCCGATGCACCGGGCGACGACGCCGATCAGGATAAGGACGACGTCCTGGTCCGGCTCTACGTGAATGGAGTGCAGCAAACGCCGCGGCCGCTGGCGGGAACACAACTGGCTGGCAACGACGCGTGGCTCTTGAACCTCAATCTGCCTGGTCTGCTTAACGATGTTCCCTTCCTCATCGGCGCGAGTACGCCAACCATCGAGTTTGCCTCAGGAATCTTCGACGAATTCTCAATCTTTCCGCAAGCGTTGACTCCGGAAGAGGTCGGAAAACTGTTCGTGGAAACGGCTGGCCCCAATGCGTCAACCGCGGTCCTCGCCGAGACCCTACCCGCCCAGGCCCCCGCCCCAACTATTTCAAGCTTGTCGACTAACGGCTTGCAACTGGGAGTGGCCAGCACGCTGGTCATTTCCGGGACCAATCTGCAACCGACCCCAACCGTGTCCCTGCCGATTCCGGGTGCCAAGCTGGCGTTGGGACCGAACACGAATGCCAACCAGATTGAAGTGCAGGTCACCTTACCCGCAGAGACTCTGGTCGGCCATTATCCAATTCGAGTTCAAACCCCGGCCGGCGTGAGTAACGCACTGCCCGTCGCCGTGGATGGTTTGCCTGAAGTTCCTGCCAACACCAGTTCCCCCGAAAAACCCCTGACGCTGCCGGTAGCCGTTTCCGGAGTCTTATCCGGAGCCCAGCAGATCAAGGTCTATTTTGCCGGTCAGGCCGGCCAGCATGTCATCGCCGATATTGAGGCGCGTCGACTCGGAGCCGTGATGACTCCCGTGATCGAAATTAAGTCGGCTCGCGGTACACCACTCAAGATTGAATGGGGTCACGTGGAGTTCTCCGGAGACGCCCGCGCTGACGTCGTTCTGCCCAGCGCTGGACTCTACTATGTTGAGGTCCACGATCTCAGCTACGCCGCTCCTGGAGTCAATCCGTTTCGTCTCAAGATCGGCGATCTGAAGCTAGCCGATGTGGCCCTGGGAGGCGTCACCGCCGGTACTGAAGCCCAGCTTGCCTTGTCGGGCACAGGAACAGATCCCGCGACCCGATTGCCCATTAATTTGCGAGATCAACCGGGAACGGCCGCGCGGAACTGGCTGTTACCGCCGACACTGGGAATTGCCGCCCCCGCGCCAAAACTCATCGTCGGCGCTGGTCCTGAGTTCGTCGAAACGGCCCCCGCGGCCGGACAGCTTCAGGCGGTCGAAGCCAAGTTCGCCGCGCCACCGTTGGTACCGGTCGGTTTCACTGGCGTTCTCTCGCAACCGCGTGAACGGGATGTGATTCTGCTGCAGGTCACGCCAGGACAGAAATTGAACCTGACCGCATCCGGACTGGCGGTCAACTCCTCGCTCGACCCCCAACTGCAAATCCTGAAGCACCCGGAAGGCAACGTCGTCGCAGGAGCCGAGAATCCTGGGGCGAGGGAAGCATCGGTCGAGTACACCGTCCCCGCTGATCAACAACAGATTCAAGTCGCCATCCGCGATCTCCGCGCCCGCGGCGGTTCGAATTTCCGTTACCGTTTGCGAATCGCTCCCGCCGGGCAACCTGATTTCAATCTCACTCTGTCCGCGGACCGAGTCCAATTGGCCCAGGACGGTTCCGTCGCCATGCAAGTGGACGTCACCCGAGCCGGATATAACGGCCCGATCAAGCTCAGCGTTCAAGGAGATCCTCAAGTCGTCGTGCTACCGGCTGATATTCCCGCCAACATTAATAAGGCGTGGATCACGCTGACTCGCCAAGGCCCCGCCGCGGCTGCGGGGACCTATGATGGTCTGCGGATCGTCGGTGAGTCCCTCGATGCGAATCCCCCACTGAGCCGCATCGCGCAAATCCCCGCCGACCCGCGTCTCAGTCTGCTGCCCAATGATCGGGTCACCCTGGCCGCCGGATTGACCAGTCCGGTCGGAACGGCGCTGGAACTGGGTGCCTTGCCGCCCGCGATCTTTAAGGGTGCCGATATCACGATTCCCTTGAAGTTGAAGCTCGCCGCGAATCCTCTCACCAAGATCGCCCGTATCACGCTGCTGTCGACCGAACCGGTCCGGAAGGTCAACCCGGCCGACCCCAGCAAGGGTGACCTCCCACGCGTGGATGGCGGTGCCAATCAGACCATCGATGCCGATAATCCCCAGGCCGCCTTACAGATTGCGGTCCCGACGGACATTGCCGAGCCCAGCATCGACTTCGTGATCAAGGCCGAACTTGTCGAGCACACGTTCTCGCAGAACACGGTCGCCACAATTTACTCGACACCATTCCGCCTCCCCGTCCAGCCCGCGGTGACCGTGCAACTGGCGGCGAACAACTTGATGGTGACCGGAGGCGTCGTCGCCAAATTTACCGGGACGATTAAGCGCACACCGGGCTTCAAGGGCGCCGTCACCGTGCAGATCTTGAATCTCCCAGCCGGCTCAACAGTGCCACCCGTCACTGTCCCCGCCGATCAGGAAGCGTTCGAACTGACGGTCACGCCAGCCATGGTCGCCGCCGCGATGGACATCCCCAACGTCGTCTTCCGAGCGGTCTCCGTAGACGGAAACAAACCGCTCCAAGCCGACGTTCCGCTAGCCACGAAGATCTCGCCGCAGGCACAGTAGCGTAACTCGACTCTCGGAGTCGGGTCATGCAGCGACGCAAACTTTTTTATAAGTCCCATTGGTCCCATCAAAATCAATGGGGCGGATGGGGCTTATGAGTCTCAAACCCTGTATGAGCTGGAACAAAGAGTTTTTTAGAACACTAATCTACGCTAATCAACACTGATCAAGACAGAGAATGAACGACGTCCGACGCTTTTCGAGTATTCGTTCTAAAGCAATCTGAATTAGTGTAGATTAGCGAAGATTAGTGTTCCCAATCTCCTTTCCGATATTGGCTGACAACGTTTGAATTGCGATTGAATCCAGCCAATTTCCTCACCCCCTCAATCATGCTACGCGTGCAACTCTACCAGATCGCGATCCGACAATATAAAGTCGCGGCCCACAGTCTGGCCGTCTGAAGATGTGCTCCCCCAGATCTTCGCGAACTTCAACTTGTCCGCGAGATCCTGATGCACCTTCGCAGCCAGATCTTCGACCAATGCCCCCTTGGGAACCGTATAGGGATTCGCATAAACCGCAGGCTTTCCTGGAGCCTTCGTATAAACACGAATCACGCCCAGGGCCGCAAACAAGCAGTTGCGAAGTCGCGTTGCATCTTCTGGATTCTCAAGGTCCACGATCTCCTCGTGAAACCGTTCGGGGGTCATCTCATGCAACAGGTCCAGGCGGGCCGCACAGTCGGGATCCTGACCGCGTGTGACGACGAGAATTGTTTTGACGCGCACCGTCGAAAAATCGTCTTCGAGAAAACCGGTCTCGGTCGCGAGCAACGTCTTGCGGGCCTTCAATTGAGAACAAACCTCGATGGTCTGTTCGGGGGCATCATCCGAACTGCCGTCAAAGCACAGCGCCACGACGTCCGTGGACCGCACGATGTTCGGCAAATACGTCTCGAAATGACTGTCGGTGATCGGCGGAGTGTCGATCAACTGCACCGTCGTATCTTCCCACGGCATCATGGCCGGGAAGGGCTCGCGCGTGGTGAAGGGATAGGGGGCAACTTCCGGCTGAGCGTTCGTCAATGCCGCCAGCACCATGCTCTTGCCCGCATTCGGTCCACCCAGCACGGTAATCTGGCCAGCCCCCTGACGCGGGAATTTGTAAATCTTCCCCTTCTTGGGAGCCTTCTTCTCCGCGGCCAGTTCTTCCCGCGCTTCCTTCAGCCTCGTCTTGAGATCTGCCTGGATCTTTTCGGTCCCCTTATGCTTGGGAACCAGCACGAGCATGTTCTCGAGACAGGCGATTTGTTCCGGAACCGACTGGGCACGTCGGTATTCTTCTTCGGCCTTGGAATACTGCGGAGTCAGATTGGCGGGCATGTGTTTTGAGCTACGTCTTTAAAGGGAGGAAATTTGCAAGCGAACCGATCAAACGGCAGTATAGCCACCATCGGCCATGATGTGGGCACCGGTGATATACGAGGCCTCATCCGACGCCAGAAACAAAATCACATTCGCCATTTCTCGAGGCTCGGCGACCCGCTTCAACATCGAGGCACCTCCCCAGGCAGGATCTTTATCAGCCGCGGCACGGTCGAGACCCTTTTCCTTGGCGAGACGCTCGACGATCTGCGTCCAGATGGTTCCGGGGCAGAGGGCATTGACACGAATATTGTCCGGCGCGAGATCCAGCGCCATGCAGCGTGTCATCGTAGCGATGGCCGCCTTGGTCGCGTTGTAAGTCACAAATTGCGGCTGTGCGATGAAGCTCGAGATCGACCCCAGATTGACAATCGCTCCACCACCCGCCTTGCGGATTTCCGGCACCACATGCTTGGAGACCAGCGACGTTCCAATCACATTGACATCCAGAATCTGCCGCCATTCTTCGGGCGTGGCTTCAATCCCGCGCAAGATGAAAATTGCTGCGTTATTCACCAGGATATCAATCTTGCCAAAGGCCTTCACGGTCGCCTGGACCATCTGGCGAATGCTCTCTTCCTGGGTCACATCAGTGGGCACGAACAGAGCACGTCCACCCGATTTGAGGATTTGATTCGCAGTCTCTGTCCCCGCGGCCGCGTTGATGTCAGCGACCACCACGGCGGCACCCTCTTCAGCAAATCGCACACAGGTGGCCTGGCCAATTCCCAAGGCTCCGCCGGTGATGACGGCAACTTTTCCAGCTAAGCGCATCTGGATGGTTCCTCTGTTTCAAATGTTCAACTGGGCCTATCCTACGACTCAATTCTCATCCTCTTGCTTGGGCGGGGTGACAATCACCGGCGCCGGCACTTCAGCCGTCGGCGGCGCATCGTTCAAAAACAACTGCTGCCGCCCCTTTGCTGCCGGGTCCACGATTGTCAGGCTCGAACTGGCCAGAGAGTTTTCCAACGCCGTCCAATACAAATGCAATCGAGTCAACCACGGTTGAGCCTGATACGGGACGAGCAACCTCGCAAACCGTGCCGCATCGGCCGACGCAGTTTCAATCTGTTCCGTTTCCGACTGTCGGGCCGACTGCAGCATGGCGCCCGCCTGACCCGCCAACGCCGGTTGCCCCGGTTGTCCGGCGACCAAGGCCGTCCAGATCGCGTCATCCAGCTTCCAACCGGGCAACTGGTCTGACTGCAATTTTTTTAACGGTGGCTGATCGCCGCCCGCCGATTGCTCCAACTGTCTGACGGCCGTCTCGCCGACTGCCGAGAACAGTTCTCGCACATACATTGTTTGGGCTTCATTCAACAACTGCTCGCGTTCTTCGAGTGCATTGGCGACATCTCGATAGTTGGGCACGATGACCACCGGGGGGTGAATATCCAGCAGATTGACCCCGACGACTTCAACTCCCAATTCATATGCCTGGGCCCCCTGTTGAATGAGTCGTAGCGATTCTTTGGCGAGTTCCGATCGCTTGGCCGTCAGGATGTCTTCCATCCCCCAATGCCCGACCGTCTGCCGAATCGACTTCTCCGCCAGACCGCGCAAGACCTGTTCGACATTCGCCGCACCATACACAAACTGCGGGAAATCACGAATCTGGTAGAGCACTTCAGCCGTCAGCTCGACCGGAATTTCTTCCCCGGAAAGCATGTCGGCTTCTGAGGAGATGGGCTGATAGTTCCCGTCATTGTGTTCCGCCTGCCATTCAATCGGCCCAAGAAATATCTCGTCTCGCACCTCAGCCACTCCCGACGCGCGAAATCCAAGCTGAATCGTCCGCAATCGATCTACGGCTTCACGATGGACCCGTTCGAAGGGCAACGGCCAGCGCCAATACAGACCGGGCGCTAAGACGGCTTGATGTTTTCCGAATCGCGTCACCAGTGCTTGTTCGTCCGCCCGAATCAACACGAGGTTGGACAGCAGCCAACCCGCAGCCAGCGTCGCAAAGCTCAGGCGAACCACCAACGACCAATATCGGACCAGGGCCTGTGCCGCGCGCGAGGGCGACAAGGCGTCAACCATGAAATCCGCACAGCGTCCGCATCCGGTAGCGAATCGTCCGACACCGCTGGTATTCCACCGTTCGAACCACAGCAACCGCAGCGCGTTCATCATGACCGCCAGCGACGCGACTTCATGGAAGAGCGCCGCTCCCACCGGATTCAGCCAGCCGATTGCACATAGCAGGACGCCGATGCCATTGAGTCCGAACGCAAACCAGTAAATGCTTTGCTGAATGACCCGGACCAGTTCCCGAGACAGCCTCAACAGTCCCGGCAACGGGGCGAGTGGTTGCCCCATCAGGATGATGTCGCCGGCCTCGGACGCGATCTGGCTGCCGACACCGCCCAAGGCGATCCCGACATCGGCGGTCGCCAGAGCAGGGGCGTCATTGATGCCGTCACCAATCATCAGGACCTTGCGTCCCGCTTGCTGTTGCGTCTGGATCCACTGCGCTTTGTCGGCAGGCAGCAACTCGGCGGCCACTGTTTCGAAGGCCCCCACCGAGCCAAGAACCTGCCGAGCCGGGGCGAGTCGATCTCCCGTCAGCAAGGCAAACGTCAACTGGCCTTCACTCCGCAAGGTTTGCAATACCTCACGAGCGTCCGCCCGAACTGTATCGCGGGCGCCGATCAGTCCAATGACGGTGTCCTGAACGGCGACCAGAATTGGCGTCTGCCCGGTCTCATCCAAGGTGGTCAGCCAACCCTGCAAGTGCTCGGCGACATTCAAGCCCTGTGAATCGAAGAACCGCACATTGCCGACTCGAACCTGGCAGAGATCATCCGGGCCACCTCGCAGCAACAAGTTCTGTTGGCGACCAGCGCCTTGCAGAGCCGACTTGGCAACCCACGCCGTGATCCCAGCCCCCGGATGTGCGGTGAACTCCTTCGGAACAGGCACTTCCAGCCCTCGCCGCCCCGCTTCTTCGACGACCAGCCGACCGAGCACATGTTCGCTATAGCGTTCCGCCACCGCCGCGATCCGCAGGACATCTTCGGGCGTCATCAAGCCAAAACAAAAGACGTCGCCAATCGCGGGCTGCCCCGTCGTAAGTGTTCCAGTCTTGTCGAACACGATCGTATCGATCAGCGCCAACCGTTCGAGGGCCGCCGAGCCCTTGATGACAACCCCGCTCCGAGCCAGCCAGGCCAGCGCCGCCAGGACCGCGCTGGGAGTCGCCAGGATCAACGGACAAGGACACGCGACGACCAGCACCGCCAGTGCCGGCATCCAACCCGCGCGCCAGTTGCCGGCCGTGAATCGCCATCCAAACAAGGTGACCAACGCCACAAACAACACCGCCGGCAGGAAGTATCGCGCCAGTCGATCTGCGGTGCGTTCGAGGTCCGTTTTGCGATTGGTGGCCGCCACCACCATCTCGACGATCTGGCCAAACGTCGTCTCGCGCCCGACCTTTTCCACAGCAATCGTCAACGCACCAAATTGATTGAGAGTGCTGGCATAGACGGAATCCCCCGGCCGCTTATCGACCGGTAAGCTTTCACCAGTCAGGGCACTCTGATCGATGGCCGAGAGACCGGTCACGACCGATCCGTCGCACGGAATACGTTCCCCCGGGCGCACGACCAATACGTCGCCCACAATGACCTGATCCAGCGGTAGATCGAGTTCCCGTCCGTCTCGCAAGACATGCGCGGTCGTGGGCCGTAACGCAAACAAGCGGCTAATCGCATGGGTGGCCCGACTGCCGATATAGCCTTCGAGGCTCTCACCGCACAGTGCGATGAAGACCACGAGTGCCGCCACCGCAGGCTCACCCATGAAGATTGCAGCGAGGCACGCCAAAGTCAGAGCTAGATCCGCGCCAATTCGGCCCTCGGTCAGACCATCCAAAGTCTGATAGAGAATCCGAGCGCCCCCCAGCACTGCTGCCAGCAACGCCAGCCGAGCTCCGAACAACACGCGGTAGTTATTCAGCGACGGCGAATTGATCCACGTCAGTAACGTGTCGGCGCCCAGCAGCAGTCCCACCGCCGCGGTCAGCACGTAGAGCGGTATGGCCGGGTTCGCGGTCGGCAGCTTGGCATCCTCGGAGGGAGCCACTACGGTCGTCATCGCGGGTGGGATGTAATGCATGCTGCAAATCTGATCAAGACGCCGAGACTCAGTTTTCGCGGAAGTGAATCCATTTCCGCGAACACGGATTATAGAGCAATTCGACGTAGATCGATATCAGCCGCAGGCCGAATGGTGCCTGAATCTGTGAGCGGACTGGCGCTAGCCACCGGTGTTTTACGCACGTTCGAGACAAGAACCGGCGGCTAGCGCCGTGCCGCTCACAAACAGAGCGATGCATCAGACTTGGCCCGCGTCGACAATCGCCGTAAACTGAACGGACCATGCCTCATGCCGTGACTCGCCGCTTACTCGATCCAGAACGGATCATTGAAACATCGTCGCAATTGCAGCGACGCATTGCAGAGCGATTTCCCAGTTCCGGCTTGAGTCGCGTCGCGGAAGAATTGCACACCATTGCCCGGGAAAGTGCCATTCGCGCTGACGAATTTGATCGCCCCAATATTCCGCTCCGGCTTGGTATCGGAGTCCTGGTCTGCGGGATCATCGCGTTTCTGATCGTCACGATTAAGAGCGTTCACGGCACGGAACATCTCTTTGATGACATGAGCAACTTCGTGCAGTTCCTCGAGGCGGCGATCGGGGGAATCGTCTTTATCGGCGCAGCAATTCTCTACCTCGTCAACCTGGAAAATCGATTGAAGTGCTCACGAGCCCTGAACGCGATTCGCGAACTGCGGGCCATCGCCCACATTGTCGACATGCACCAGTTGACGAAGGACCCCGAGCGCCTGGTCCACGGGCCGTCGACGCCGTCATCCCCTATCCGCGTGATGACTCCATTTCAATTGAGCCGTTATCTGGACTACTGCATCGAAATGCTGGCTGTGACCGGAAAGATTGCCGCGCTATACGTGCAAAACTTCCCGGATCGTGAAGCTCTGGCCGCGGTCGAGCAAGTTGAGACCCTGACGACGGGGCTCTCGCGCAGCATCTGGCAGAAGATGATGATTCTCGGCCAGATGCCCGCAGCGCCGGACGAACCGGCGCCACTCGCAACGAACTTGCCCGATCCGGAATCCGAGTAGTGCCCTAATACTGCCTGCGCTGACGCGAAGACGGAATATTCAGAGCCTTACGGTATTTGGTGACCGTACGGCGGGCGAGTTTGTAGCCTTCGGCCGCCAGTTTATCAACCAGGGCATCGTCGCTCAGCGGATCGTCTTTATCTTCTTCTTCGACGATCTTCTTCAACTTGATGCGGATGATGTCCCAGGCGACTTCGTCACCTTCTTCATTCGTCGTTCCGCCACCAAAGAACCGCTTGAGCGGATAGATACCGCGCGGCGTCTGGATCCACTTGTCGTCGACGGCTCGCGACACGGTCGTCACATGCACACCGACCACATCGGCGATCTGCTGCATCTTGAGCGGTACGATTTTCTCGGGACCATGTTCGAGAAACTCCGTCTGCTTATCAACAATGGCCTGAGCCACCCGTCGCAAGGTGCTGTAGCGCTGTTCGATCGATTCCATCAGCCACTTGGCCGATTCGATTTTCCGCTTGATGTAATCGCGCGTCTTCGGATCCGACGCCCCCTTTTGCAACAGTTCGCGATACTGCTTGCTGATGTGCAGCCGGGGGGTATATTCGTCTTCGATCCGCACTTTCCACTGCCCGTTTTCATCTGGCTCGACATACAAATCGGGTACGACGTTCGGTGCCGAAACTTGCTCGAACCCGCGTCCCGGAGTGGGATTCAGCGTGCGAAGGACCTCGTACGCATCCTTGATGTCTTCAATGTCGTAGCCCGTCTTCCGCTCAATCAGCGGCAACCGGTTCTGCGCCAGATCTTCCAGGTGCGAGGAAATCAGCGTGATCAGTATGTCACGGTAGGGGGAATTCTCAGTGACCTGCAACAACAGGCATTCCTTAAGGTCCCGCGCCGCAACTCCCAGCGGTTCCAACTTCTGAATCAGCGATAATGCCGTCTGGGCTTCATCCAGCGTGATCTTCTCGCCGTAGACTTGAACGATTTCCGGTAACGATGCCGACAGCCGGCCATTGGCGTCGAGATTCTGGAGGAGATATTCACCGAAGGACCGCACCGTCGGCGAACATTCCAGGAAGCGAAACTGTTCCAGCAAATGGTCCTGCAGCGACTCGGGCCGCTCAACCATGTTCGACATCATGTCGGTGTATTGATCGCCTTCCTCGGACATCCGATTCGACGACTTGCGGGCTCCGAGATAATCATCGTTCGGCCAGTCTTCCGACATTTCGAGCAACCGCTCAAAATCGGCCTCACCGTTTTTATCGTCGACGACGAGTTCACGAGCTTCCAGCGGCCGTTCGACCGCTTCCTCATGAGCGCGATCAATTTCGGCGCGGATTTCGGGCGAGTCGCGGTCAGACCCCTGGTCTTCCAGCATCTCGTTTTCGCGCAGTTCCTCTTCCAGGCGTTCCTTCAGTGCCATGATCGGCAACTGCAGGATCTCCATCGATTGGATCATGCGCGGAGCCAGCTTCATTTGCTGGCTCATCTTCATCTGTTGTGAGAAATTTAGCTGCATACGCAGTCAAGTTCACCGTTGCAGGGGGGGGCAAATTGTCCCAGCCTATTCGACTCGTCAGACTTCAAATGTTCTTAATAAACTCTTTTGAGTCTGAGCTGGGATTCGGAACGTCACGCGGTAAATTCGTTTGGTAATTTGGTGGCCCGACGTCTACGATTACTCTTCGCGATAAACTCGTCGACAAGACACTTCCACTAAAACGACTGACGGCCTCGCATGGCATCAGCCAGCATCTCTTTGTTGGCAAACTCTAGCACGCTTCCGGAGGCTATTCCCCGAGCGAGCCGAGTTATTTTCACACCCGTCCCCTCCAAGACATTCGAAATGTACAAAGAGGTGCCATCTCCTTCCAAAGTGGGATTCGTGGCCATGATCAATTCCCGCACTTGATCACGCTTGATTCTGTTCACCAGTTGATCGATTGTAAGTTGTTCAGGCCCAATGCCTTCCAAGGGTGCGATGCGTCCCTGGAGAACGTGGTACATCCCCTGAAATGCGCCGGCCGCTTCCAGTGCCAGCAGGTCTCGCGGTTGCTCAACAACACACAGGATGCGCGGATCGCGCCGGGGATCGGCACAGATCTGGCACAATTTGTCTTCAGTCAGATTAAAGCAATTGGGGCAAGCATGAATCTTAAGTTTGACTTGTCGGATGGCATCTGCGAGCGCAAACGCTTCCTCCCGCGAGCAGCGCAAGAAGTGGTAAGCAATCCGCTCGGCCGACTTCTTGCCTATCCCGGGTAATTTGGCAAACTGATCAATCAGTTCGTTGACTGTGGAACCGTAGGCGTTCACTGACTGTTGACTCCCTTCAGACGCGGAATGGCGAGCAATCTCCTGCCCGTTGAGGCAGACTTTCGCAATTCCGTCGTCTCCTGTCCAGACCTTCGCTCCAACATCCACCAATAATCACACAACACATTACGGTGTCATGCGTTCCGACGGAAATACTAGTGCGAATCCGCGCTAAATCAATGTGCCATCCCCAACTTTTCCGTGAAAAATCTCGGCGGCCTTCAGCACGAACGGATCGGCTTTCCCTTTCACCTCGGAAACCGCCGCTTTCTTGGCAGAATTTGCCACTGCAGCTTCCTCTTTCACGGTCTCGTTGGTCTCCGCGGGAGGGGCTGCCGTCAACTGTCGCAGCGACACCGAAACTGGTTTGCCTGCTAACTGAGTTGCGGTTTCCCTGATGCGGTTCAGGTTGTCATTCCGTTCGCAATACTGTCGTGCCAAATCATAACGTTTTTCAAAGCCCAAGACTAGTTGATTTGGCCCAGAAATTGCTGAAGCTATCGATTTTTTCACATTGTCCTTGAGCATACCCGTAAGTCGCTCAATGAGTTGCGTCAAAAACGCGGCTTCCAAACCGGGTTGTAACTCGCATACCGGAAGCACCGGTTGTGCAGGGGTCGGAACAGGTGTCGCGGAGGGCGAAGGGGCAAGACGATCTGTCGACGTGGGCGTGCGAACAGGAGCCGGGGCTGGAGCAGAAGGGGATTCGACTAGCGCGGCGTCATTTTTTTTTTCCGACATGGGGAGTGAACTCGTCCCAGTTCGTGCCGGAACGGCGAGGGGAGCCGAGGGCCGCTGAGTGGTGGCCGTCCCCAAAGCGAATTGACCAGAACGCAGCGCGGCAATCACATGTTCCAGGGCGTTGAGATCTTCCAGCAGCGAAAGTCGCACCAGCGCCAGTTCGGCGAGGGCTCGGCCGTATCCGACGCCACGCATCTTGCCCTTCGTTTCGGCGAGAATCTGCATGGCCGCCATGATGTTTCGCACACCCCAAGCGGCCGCTTGCTGCTTGAGAACCGGCAAGCTGTCATCCGCTACGCTTTGCAGAGGCACATTGACCGCCCCCGACGCGACGATCAACAGGTCTCGAATGTAATAAAGCAACTGATCGGTCAACTCGCCCAATTGCACGCCATTGTCGAGCACCATCTGAAACTGCTCCAGCAGCTCTCCCTGTTGACGCGCGATGACAGCCTGCATGATGCCGATCAGACGATCATCCGGAGCCGTTCCAAGCAAGCGGTGAACGTCGGCCGCCTTGATGTGATCTTCGCCAAACGCCAGCAATTGATCGAACAGAGACTGGCTGTCACGCATCGACCCGGCAGCCCGGCGGGCCACCAGTTCCAGAGCTTCCGAATCGACCAGTTTGCCTTCCGCGGTCGCGATCTCCATCAACCGCGATTTGATCGACGCCGTGGCAATCGTTCCGAAATCGAACCGCTGACAGCGCGACAGAATCGTGTCGGGAACCTTGTTCGGCTCCGTCGTGCAGAAGATGAATTTGACGTTGGGAGGCGGCTCTTCCAGGGTCTTCAACAGGGCGTTGAAGGCTTCCTTGGTGAGCATGTGAACTTCGTCGATGATGTAGACTTTGTACCGGCTGCGCATCGACCGCACGTTGACGTTTTGACGCAAACTGCGGATGTCATCGATACCGCGATTCGAGGCACCGTCGATCTCGAGCACGTCGACATCGCTGCCAGTCGCAATTCCCTGGCAGACTTCACACACATTGCAGGGATCGGGCCCGACAGCATTCGGGCAATTCAACGACTTGGCCAGAATGCGTGCGGTCGACGTCTTGCCGACACCACGGGCCCCGGTGAAGAGGTACGCATGGGCGACCCTCCCCTGGACGATCGAATTTCGCAGGGCTTGGGCGACATGCTCTTGTCCGACGACATCCGCAAACGCCTGCGGGCGAAACCGCCGCGCCATGACGGTGTATTCGGTGCGCGATTCTTCGGGGGTACTCATCACGTTTCCTTCTGCGGTCGGCCGCCGAGGTCAATCAATATGCGGTTGATGGGAGGGTGAGGCTCCCGCTGAACCGCAAGCGTCTATCGAACCCCGCCAGACCTTGCGGCTCGGCGGGAGCCTCGCCCTCCCATCAGCCTTATCCGGCAAATGGGCAATGTTAAGTTCCAGCGCTTTAGCTAACCGGCAACAGACGCTCCACCAACCGGGCCCAATACGTGGCCCCCAGCGGCAACAAGTCATCATTGAAATCGTAATGCGGATTGTGGAGCAATCGATCTCCATCCGTCGGCCCATTCCCCGCCCAGATGTAAGAACCCGGCTTTTTCTGCAGCATGAACGAAAAATCCTCGCCCCCCATCGACGGCCGCGGAGCTTCATCCACTTGCTCGGCACCGAATGTCTCCTTGAGCACCTCCGTGGTCCATCCCGCCTCGCGCAGCGTGTTGATGGTAGCCGGATACCGACGCTCGTAACGCAATTCGCCGGCGGCACCAAACGCCGAACACACTCCCTGGACGATCCGGCCCATCGATTCCTCGGTCGCATCCTGGACCGCTTTGCGGAAGGTCCGGACCGTGCCGCGAATCACGACTGTGGTGGGGATCACGTTCCACGTATCGCCAGCATGGATTTGCGTCACGCTGACCACCACTTGGTCCTGCGGATCCGTCTGGCGGCTGGCGACCGATTGCAGTGCGGTAACGATATGGGAGGCAATGACAATGGGGTCGATCGATTCATGCGGTTTCGCCGCGTGCGAGCCGCGTCCAGTGACCTTGATCTGAAAGACATCGAAGGCCGCCATAATGGGCCCGGCGCACGAGGCAAATTGTCCGACAGGAATCCCCGGCCAATTGTGCATCCCGAAGACCGCATCCATCGGGAATTTATCGAATAGACCTTCCTCAACCATCACGCGACCGCCCCCTTCGTTCTCTTCGGCGGGCTGGAAGATGAAGTGGACGGTCCCCGAAAAATCCTTGGTTTCTGACAAATATCGCGCGGCCCCCAGCAACATGGCCGTGTGCCCATCATGCCCGCAAGCGTGCATCTTACCGGGGAAGATCGAGGCATACGGCAGACCGGTTTCTTCATGAATGTCGAGCGCGTCGATGTCGGCTCGCAATCCGATCGCCTGAATTTCCCCCTTCGCCGGCTGACGTCCCTGCAGCGTACCGACGACGCCGGTTTTCGCGAGTCCACGGTGGGGCGTCATTCCCATTTCAGTCAGGCGCTGAGCGATAAATTCCGACGCAAACGTCTCTTCGAATGCCGTTTGCGGATGTTGATGCAGTTCTCGACGCCAACGAGTCAACTCGGGATGCAATTCCTGCAGGCGAGGGGGGACTGACATAGGGTGGCTCCTGGTGATGGTTGTGACTGCAATATCAGCCGGTACGCCCTGGCGTCCGGTTCTTTTCGTCGGCCTTGGCGTCCGATTTTAGTTGAGGTCCCGAACCGTGGGCTAGCGCCCAGCGGTTGATGGCGATTGTTCGCATTGGCAGCCTGTCATTCTCCACAACCTCGCCCCGTTCTGCCAGCAAGCGTCAACACGGGTTCGGCTCAGTTCCAAAATCCGATGTCAGACGGGAGAGAGTTTGCCTCGAAAAATCGCTAGAATGCCGTAAATTGCCTTGGTGATCAAGAATCTCCGGGCGTCTCCAGCGATTTCCCGACATCTAACGTAATGTATTGCAGGCAGAATGGTTATCACACTGATTGGCTATCGCGGCAGCGGAAAAACCACGGTCGCCCGACCTCTGGCCGAACGCCTGGGTTGGAATTGGGTTGATGCCGATACAGAAATCGAACGCACCGCCGGACGGACGATTCGGGAAATCTTTGCTCAACAAGGAGAACCGGCATTTCGGGAACTCGAACGGCAAGTCATGGCCGAACTGCTCGGCCGCGACCGATTGGTCATTGCGGCGGGAGGTGGAGCTATCCTGAATCCAGAAACCCGGGCTCGCGTGCGTCAGGCGGGCCCCGTGATCTGGCTGCAGGCGAGTCTCCAAACATTGCAGTCTCGAATTCAGCAAGATGCAACGACCGCCGAACGACGCCCGAACCTGACCAATGCCGGCGGACTGACAGAAATTGCCCAAGTCCTGGCCATCCGCGAACCGCTGTACCGCGAATGTGCCACACTGACGATTGATACGGACGTGACCCCCATTCCAGACCTCGTAGACCAAATCCTGGCCCACTTGCCTGCCCCGTTCCGGGCGTGATCGGCGGAGTTCTCTCGTGACGTTGTACGATTTGCCTGTCTGGCTGGTGCTGCCGTTTCTGTTCACGCTTGGCGCCGTCATTGGCAGTTTTCTGAATGTCTGCATCTACCGCATTCCGCAGCACGAAGGCTTTTGGGATTCACTTAAGAGTCTAGTCAGCCCCCCCTCCAGTTGCCCCAACTGCCACACGCTGATTCCCACGCGCGACAACATCCCCATCCTGGGCTGGTTCATTCTGGGTGGCCGCTGTCGATTTTGCCGGCAGCAGTTTTCCGTCCGTTATGCGATGATCGAACTGCTGAATGCATCGCTGTTCGTTCTCGTCTATTGGATGGAAATACCCAGCGACCTGCGCGCTGGGATTCAGGGAAGCTGTCTCTACACCAATATTGGTCCCCAGGGATTTCCCGGGTCGGACTGGTTGTCACCGCAAGCCGTGCTGATGTGGCGGTATATCTACCACATGGTGCTGATCGAGGCCCTCGTCGTCGCAACGTTCATCGACTTCGACCTGCGAATCATCCCCGACGGTGTGACCCTGCCGGCCATGGCGGTGGGGGTCATCGGGGCCGGATTAGTGGGTCAGGTCCACATCATTCCCGCTTGGTTTCAACGCAGCGATCTGTCGCACTTCATCACCATGATGTATGACGTCTGGGGGAACGGCACCCCGCCGGCGTGGCTCAAGAGCGCGTCGAATTGGTGGTGGATGTCGGGAACTGGCGTGCCCAGTTGGTTCGTGCAGTACCCGCACTGGCACGGCCTGCTGGTGAGTCTCGCCGGGCTGATCGTTGGCGGGGGCATCGTGTGGCTGGTCCGGTTTGTCGGACATCTGGTGTTGCGTCAGGAAGCGATGGGCTTCGGCGATGTGATTCTGCTGGCCATGATCGGCAGTTTCCTCGGCTGGCAAGGAGCGGTGATGGTCTTCATCATCGCGCCGGTGATTGCATTAATCGTCGTCGCGCTGACGTGGCTGTTTTTTCCCCAGCGAGAGATCCCCTACGGACCGTACCTCAGCATTGCGGCGCTGATTGTCATCCTGGGTTGGAAATGGCTGTGGCAAGTGTTCGAACATGTCTTCGAATTGGGCCCGATGCTGCCGTTTTTTGCGATCGCGATGGCCCTCGGGCTGTACGTATTGCTGCAATGTTCGCAGTTTGTGAAATGGTGCCTGGGGATCGATCTGTACCCGCCGCAATGGATCGAAGTCTGGACCTCGGCGGATCAGTTGTCGTATCAGGCGATGGAACAGGTCGATCCGCAGCAGGGGCGCTGGAAGCAAGCAGAATGGCCGGGGGCATCGGCCGGGGCAGGGCAGTTGCACACCAATACGTGGAAGCAACCTGCCAGCAACGGCTGGTCCCAACAGTGGCAGCGCCGCCCGGGTTCTTAACGACGGTTCGCAGAAATGCGGTTCACATAAACACGAGGGACATAAAGGACGGAAGGGACCAAAGGGACATAAATCAGATTTCCGTCCCTTATGTCCTTTCTGTCCCTTCCGTCCCTTTCCTGAATCCCATCACTTCTTGGTCGTCGGCTTCGCCAGGTCCTTGGTGTACTCTTCAAACAGTTCCTGGTACTCGGGCGGCGGGGCAATCTTGCGATCGCCCAATTCGTTGACCCGGGTCGGCTTGCCACCAGCGGCCTTGCGCAGCTTCGTCTTGCTGCTGAGGCCCAACGTCTTCAACGTCTCTTCAAACTGACGACGGCGGGCGATCGAATCAGGGCTGGTGTCTTCGCCGGTGTCGGCCAGTTGTTTTTCCAGGCGTTGGACGAAGCGTTCCATGTCGTCCTTGTTCCACCCCAATTCGTCGAGCAACTCCTGATCCACCTGGCCCCGATCCAAGTCTTTGCGGAGCTTCTTCAGCACGAGGCTCGAGGCCTTGCGGGCGAACTCTTCGTTGGCCTTTTCGGCCGCTTCTTGGGCTTCCTGAGCTTGCTCGACGGGGGGCAGATTGCGACGTTCCTTATTAGGTTTGCCGGCGCCGTTCCCCGCTTCGTTTCCAGGTTGATCGTTGTTATTCGCTCCTTCGCCGGGCTGGCCACCCTGGCCGGGCTGACCGCCGGGTTTGCCTTGCCCTCCGGGCTTCCCAGAACCCGGCTTGCCTGCATCGGGCTTGCCTTCGCCTGGCTGACCCGGTTTCCCTTCGCCCGGCTTGCCTTCTCCACTTCCAGGTTTGCCTTCGGCACCTGGCTTCTCAGCATCACCAGGCATCGGCTGACCGTCAGGCTTGTCGGAGGACGGTTCGCCGCCAGCTCCCGGTTTCTTATCGCCATTGTCGTTCTTAGAGGGCTGCGTCTTCGATCCCTCACCCGGTTTGTCGCCGGGCTTGCCGCCTTGGCCTTCGGTATCCGGAGTCTTATCGCCTGGTTTGGGTTCCGTATCCCCCTGACCTTCCTGCTTGCTGCCCGGAGTCCCCTTATCTTGCGGTGTACCGCCCCCTTGCTCTCCAGAATCAGGCTGTTGCGATTTCTGATTTGGTCTCCCCTTACCGGGGTTCGGGGTCTCCTGCGATGGCGCCTCGCCCGGGCGTTTTTCCCGAGGTTGCGCGGCATCTTTGCCCTTTCCGTTCATGGGATCATCGGGACGAGCAGACCCGTCCGACTTCGCCTTTGTGGAATTGGGCTCCGGGGAACCATCCTCAGGCTTGGCGTTGGGATCTTTCGGCCTATCCGATTTGCGCATCGCGCCAGGCTCGGAACCGGGTTTGCGTTCCAATTCGCCCTTTGCCTGCGGTGCGTCGGCATCTGGCTTTTTCTGGCCAGTCGCAGGGCCTTTCTCATCGCCAGTGGCTTTTTTCTTAACAGCATCGGGCCCCTCTTCGGCGGGCGTTTCTTCGCCGGTTGTCGAGTCCGGCGATTTGTCCCCATTGGGCTTCGGCATCGGACCGGGCTTCTTTTCAGGATCAGGCTTCTGCCCATTCCCCGGCCCTTGCTCCAGAGCCTCTTTACTATCCGGCCCGTTTTCTTTCGTGGGCTTATTGGCCGGACCGGTCTGTTTTTGACCGCCGTTCTTGTCCTCACCGGAAGCTGTCGCACCCTCGCCGGGTTTGCCTTCTTCGGGCTGTGGCTTCTTCCCCATCGGACCATTTTTGCCAGGCTGTTTGTCCCCCGGTTTCTGGTCCCCGGCATCGCCATTCTTCGGATCCTTCGGCGAATCTCCAGGACCAGCTTCGGGATCTTTTTCGTTATCGTTATTGGACTTCTCGTCTCCGGTCTTACCGCGCGGCTGCCCGGGTTGATCACCCTTTTCGGGCTTTTCCATCGCCTTGCCCTTGGGGTCGGTCTTGCCGGACTGAGTCTTGTCGTTCTGATCTTCGCCCGGTTGCGGCGTGCTATTCGGATTAGGTTTGGCTTCTGGACCGGATTGAGTTTCACCCGGCTTCGAATCAGAATTCGACTGCTCACCGGTCGACTTCTTGTTCGCGGACTTCTGCTTATTGGCAGCCCCAGGCTTGGGCTCGCTCTCTCCTTCTGGTTTTGACCGACTTTCCTCGTCGGAAGAGTTCGGCTGATCTGAACCGGCTGTCTTCTTCAGATCACGGCCCAATATTCGATCCATCTTCTTGTCGGTTTCAGAACGTGGCCGGCCGCTTCCAGATTGCTTCTGAGCCGGATTTTCCCCCGGCTGAATTCTGTCTGGCTTGGCTGGAGTCTCATCGCTGCCGTCTTCGGACTTCCCGTTCTTTTTCTCCTTGGGAGCACCCTTTTGCTCACCAGACTTCTTATCAGCGGATGACTGCTGCTCAGCGCCGGGCTGCGTCTCTTTCTCGGATTCGTTGGAATTCGATTCAGCCTGCTGCTGCTTTTCGATGAATTTCTTTAAGGCTTCCTCGTCGTCGGCTGGACCTTGTTTCTTCTGAGCGGGATCCTGCTGCGCACCGTCGCCGCGTTTCTGGGAGGGCTTACCACCCGGTTTCCCCTGCTGCCCGTCGCCAGCTTCTTCTTTCTGTCCCTCTGCACCGTCTCCGCCAGCCTGCGGCTTACCGGGCTGTTTCTCTCCCCCTGGCTGATTCTGCTCCTGTCCCTTCGCGCCTTGCTGCGGCTTCTTGTCTGCCCCCTGATTGGGCTGCTGTTCGCCTTCAGGCTTGTTGGGCTGCTGCTCAGGTTGATTGGGGCGTTCTTCGGGCTTGTCGCCCGGCTCATCGGGTTGTTGACCCTCTTCTTCGCGCGGCTTGGGATCTCCCGGCTTGCGTACTTTCTTGGGCTCGCCAGGCTTCCTGGGACGCGGATCCTTGTCCTGAGCCCCTTCCGGCGGCTGGGGTTTCGGATCGTTCGGATTCGTCTCAGGATTCGCTTCGTCCGCTTGTTGCTGCTGGAGTAGTTTCTGGCGATCTTCTTCCAACTGTTGCTTGAGTTCTTCGGCCTTCGCCGGGGCCGTGATCTTGATCTTCAACCTGGGTGTCGCCGATCGATTGCCATGTGGCTGCTTGTTGTCGCGAGCTTCAATCCAATACAGGATCTCATCTCCTGGTTTCAGTCCGGCGGCACTCAGCTTCTCCAACTGCAGGTCGTGCGTCCCCTCGAAATTCGGCCGTTCCTCATCGAGCAACGCGGCACTCAAGATCTCCTCGCCGGCCTTTTCCACACGCAGCGTGACGAACCGCAGATTGAAGTCGGGATCAGACGCCTTGACCGACAGCGGCACCACGGCATTCGCCGGTCGCTCTAAATCCTGCGTCGGGTGCAACAGCGACACATCGGGCCGCTGGTCCGGCTGAATCTTGATGGAATACACCGTCGGCTGCGGATCGCTCTCCCCGGCAGCCGTCTTGCATTCGATGTGGTAGTAGCGGGCAAAGGTCCCATCGCTGCGGAACTCGAGCGTCCATTCGGCGGACAGTTCCTTGCCGTTGGTGATCTTCATCACGACTTCTTCCCCTTTCGCGAGGGGATTGTCGGTATCGGTCATCACCAGCATGGCCGACTGGACCGGCAGATTGGTGAAAGCAGTGAGGGCCAGCTTGGTCCCTTCCCACGCATCAATGTGGCCGCCGGGATGCTTCTTCGGCTCGAGCTTCATGTAGGCCGGGAACGTGTAATTGACACTTTCCACCTTCGAAGAGGGCGGCTCGAGCACCTGCACGTTGTAGTCCCGGGTCCGAGCATCTCCCGCTTCCAGGTGGTAGGTGAGGTTCTGCATCAACCCGCGCCCTTTTTCGCCGCTGATGACACCCCGAAAGCGCGAAGTTCCCTCTTCGACCTTTTGCATTTCCACCGGCTGATCGACGAATTCGTGATCCTCGGTTGTATAGACCAGGGTGACTTGTTTCGGCGTCTGGCCCAGGATGTCAGCCTCAACCGTCAACAACTCACCGGCCAGGACTCGAGTATCTTCAGGCGTGATATTCGCGATCGCAGTCCGTGTGGCAACGGCCGTTTGCGAGGCGGGCAACAAGAGTCGCTGGACCGAAGAAAAAGCATCCTTCGGAGACAGCATCACGTACAGGCTGCAGACGACGAGCATCCCCAGCAGCGCATAGGCGACTCGCAACAAAGCCTGCCGGTCGATCGCGTGGTCCACATCCACCCGCGACAACTCGACCGCCGCGCGCTTTTCCATTGACGTGCGAACGAGGGCCGACTGTGATTTGCGGTCATGGATCTGGAGGTCGATTAGATTCAACAACGAACTCTTCAACGTCGGATCGGCTGACTCGATCATCTTCGCAGCGTAGAGTTCGTGGACCGTCTTGAACCAAGGCATTAATACGCGAGTGGTCAGCCAAGTTCCGCCGCCGATCAGCAGGGCGCCGAGCCAGATGGCTCGGGGCCAAGTGCCGAAGCCACCGGGGATGACCCATTGGTCGAGAATGACGAACGTCAGCACATAGCCCAGCACAGCCAGTCCGAGCCAACTGGCCGAGGTCAGGATCTCGGTGGCCTTGATCTGAGACTGCGTCTTCGCCAATTGGAAGTCGATGTATTCATCGGCATCCACATAAGGCTGCGTTCCGTCTCGAGGTTCCACTGTCGTGGCCATACCGCACCTCTTCTGATGTCATCGGGAGAAGATCACGATGATGATTTGCATTTTCGATGGGATCTGTGTCGCAATCCCCGTGGCCGACGCTGCTAGCGTCGGATCGGAACCGACGCTAGCAGCGTCGGCCACGACAACCCATACATTCGACACAGCATCCTTATTCTACTCGACTTAACACTCAGACCAAGCCCCGAGTTTTTCGCAGAAACCACTCGACCGTCATAATAGTTACGAACAACAGCACGAACAACCAGTTGTCCCACAGCGAAACCGTGGTCAAACGCCGGTCGTCCGGTTGTAAGTCCCGTTTGAGCAGATCGCGCAGAAAACTCGCCAACTCTTCTGATTTCAACATTTTTCCGCCCGTCGTTTCGGACAGTTCGGCGGCAAACGCGCTGTCCGCGGCGGGATTGTGCAGTTCGAGATCGTGCTCGTAGACCATAAACCGGGACCGAGCCTGGCTCCCCACTGGCAGCCCCTGATGCGTTGCCTCGACCACAGCCGTGTATTCGCCGGGCGCCAGGGCCTCGGTAAAACGGGCGGTGTGCTCGGTCCCCGTGAGCTGCGGGGCGAGCAGTTTCGGCTCGCCCTTGGGAGTAAAAACCTGGACCTTGAACTGGGCGTCTGCGATGGCGACGCCGTCTTTGTTCTTGGCACCGAACGTCAGATCGACCGGCTGACCGGGACGGAATCGCCGTTCGTTCAATTTCAGCCAGACGGAGCTATCTCCCTGCAATTCCTTATGCGCCAGCCAGAGAATCAGTTGCCGCCAGAATCGTTGCGACACATCTTCGTGCCCGGCCAAGGCCCAGAGAAACGTCGTATCGCCCGCGAAGGCCATCGATCGGCCACGTCCATAATCCTGGGCAATCAACAGCGGAATGCCCTCGGTGTTGCGCGCCAGAATCTGAGCCAGATCCTTGGGCCGTCCGAGCTTCGTCGCCCCATTCAGCGGCGGCAATTCGTGCCACTTGGCCAGGTTGCGGGCGGGAGTATCGATCCGCATCACAAAGTGATTCAACCCATCGGAGGTTGGTTCAATCCGCTGTGGTCCGAGCAAATTGAGGCTCTTGTTGATATTCCCGGCAGCCGCCTTATCGGCGGGATTCATCACGACCGGCAGCGTCGCCGCCAGCGGGGTCTCGGCGTAGCCGCCCGCCGCGTAATTCTGCATTCCGCCGAGCATCAACAGTCCAGCCCCCTTCTCAACCGCATCGTGAATCGCCTGCAGCGGACGCACCTTCATCCGCGGCTGCTGGAAGACCTCGGCGGGGACATCACCGATGATGAACACGTCGTATTTACCAGGCTGGAACCATTCCGATTCCAGGGTGACTTCACCAAATTGCGGTCCGATCCGGATCAACTTGAAGTCGAGTTGAATGTCGGGGGACTTCGCCAGACTGGCAATCGGCGTACGCTCGTTGCGAGCGACGTCGAAGTACGCGATGCTCAGGCCACCCTTCAACACGGTGATGAACGTCGTGACCTCATTGTTGGTGACGACCGGTTCCCCTTCGTCGGGGAGGACCTTCAGACTGACGCGGAATTCTCCCGACTGCTGGGGAGTAAAATCGAGTTCCACCGGGATGATGTCTTCATTCCCGACGGGGCGGATCTTGATCGATTTTCGGACTTCCATCTGCGCCGGCTGACCGGGCTGGCGATTCGTCGGCTGTTCGACCAGCAGTTGAACGGTCTGCTCGCGCCCGGCGGCTCCCAAGGCCCGAACTTTGGCTCCCACAATGACCGTGTTCTTGACGAAGACGGTCGGACTGACGACCAAGTCCTCAGCAATCAGATCGCGGCCCGAGGTCGACAGACTGGTCGCTCCAAACGGTACGGTGTAGACGGGAATGTGCAGTTCGGCCAGTCGCGTGGCGACCAGGCGTGGATCGAGGTCATAGGGGGGAAGGGCTCGTTGGCCGAAGTCCCCCAGCATCAAGATGCCAGCGATCGGCTGGTTGGGGTACTGCTTGAGCAGCGCGTCGAGCGTGAAGCCGATCGCCGTCTGTTCGCCTTTGGGGTCTCCGGAACTTCCGGGCTTGGGGGCCAGATCTTCAGCCACGATCGGCACGAGATCCTGGCTATATCCATATTCCGGTACTTGGACCTTCTTGCGTAGCTGCTCCAACAGGGACTGAACTTCAATGAGCAATTTTCGCTGCGTCTCGAAACGCGAGGCACCGCCAGTCTCATCCTTCGTGATCATGCTGCGGCTGACGTCCCACAGGATCGGAAACAAAATCGCCCGGTCGTTTTTCTTAGACCATTGCAACCCCGGCCGCAACATCGCCAGCATCAACATTAACGCCGCCGCCAAACGCAACCCGAGCAACAAACCACGCTGCCACGGCCCAAACGCCGCCAGCCGTTGCGGATAGGTTCCCAGAACGACTCCGACTGCCGACAAGCTCATGGCGAGCACCATCGGCCAGGGCCAGACGGGATTAATCTGCACCGCCAGTTCCGGAAATACCATCCGCAGGCCGATCAATGCCGCTCCCAAAACCGTATAGGCCAGGACGAGGCTCGATACCAGCCGCAAACCCGACCGAATCGCGGCCCAGATCCCCGTCAGCGAGGCTGTCGCCCGAAATCCATAGACGCCAACCACACCCGCCGCCGCCATGACGGCGAGGGTCCACGGGGGCAAGGGCTCAAGCGTCGCGGCAATCAACCCCATATTGGAAATCGTTCGGAATCTGTGACTGTGTTGTCTAACCCGGTGAGCGGCCCGGCGCTAGCCGCCGGTTTTTCTAACGCTGACTGCACACAAAACCGGTGGCTAGCGCCATTCCGCTCACAAACGGACTTCCGTTGGCGTCGGCCACGGAAGTCCTCTCATTGTAACGGACTGCGGCGCGGTCTGAAGCCCGAGGCTGCGATTTCACCCGGGAAACTTCGACGGACCGCCATCAGTCCCAGCATCGAGACTGCCAAGTTTGGCCACTCGCCGTCATACTGCGATCCGGATCGGCAATAAATCTGTTTGAAAAAAGTGTCAAATCGCGTCATCGAAGAGGCCTCGCATGTGGTGGTGGGCTGCATTCATTTTCGGCTGGGTCGTCTGCCTGGCCTGGTGCCAGCAACTATTGCCGATCTTTTCCGCGGCGGGATATCGCACGTTACTCAGATTCACAGAACGCCTGCCGGATCAAACCGACTGGCCGCTGTTATCGGTCATGGTGCCCGCTCGCGACGAGGGGCCGCACATCTCCGCCGGGTTGAAATCGCTGCTGGCCAGTGACTATCCACGACTGGAAATCATCGCCATTGATGACCGGTCGCGGGATGAAACGGGCCGCGTGATGGACGAACTGGCGGCCACTGACCCGCGGCTGAAAGTGATTCATGTCACCGAGCTCCCGGAAGGCTGGCTGGGGAAAAACCATGCCATGCATTTAGGACAACTGGCGGCCCACGGAGACTGGCTGCTGTTCACAGACGGCGATGTGATTTTCGAGAAAACGGCTCTGCGGCGTGCGGTTCTGTATGCTGTGTCCGAGCGGATCGACATGCTGACGCTCTTCCCGCGCATGATTCCCGGGGACTATTGGGAAAACGCCGTGATCGTGTTCTTTTCCCTGGCATTCATGGCGGGAACACGGCCGAACAAGGTTCGCAATCCGTTAGAAAAGAACTCTTACGTGGGGATCGGAGCCTTCAATATGGTCCGCCGCACGGCCTACGATTGTGCTGGCGGACACCGGAAGCTGGCCCTCGAAATCCTGGATGACGTGCGACTCGGACAGATGATGAAGGATCACCAGTTTCGGTGCGATATTCTGGCGGCCGAATCCTTCGTCAGTGTCCGGTGGCAACATTCCCTGTGGGGCGCAATTCGGGGCCTGGAGAAGAATGGTTTCGCCGTACTGCATTTCTCGGTCCCGCGACTGATCTCGATGACGTTGACGCTGGTCGCCGGGCTGGCAATTCCGTACGTGGCACCGTTCTTGTTTCCCGACTGGCGCGCGTCGGGGTTTCTCGCCACCCTACTAGTCATGCACGTGACGTACGGATATCTCAGTTGGAAAATGGCAAGGTCTTATTGCCTCTGGCCGGTCTTTCCGATTGCCTTGCTGTTGACGCAATTTGCCTTCGTGAGATCAGGCTGGGTCACGATGCGGCAAGGGGGAGTCCGTTGGCGCGATACGTTCTATCCACTGGATATTTTGAAGGCGAATGTCTATCGGTCGCCGAAGACGCTGGTAGGCGAGCGTCCAGCGTGAGTGCTCGGATTCGCAAATCGACTTGATGGGAGGGTGAGGCTCCCGCCGAACCGCAAGCGTTTATCGGCCCTCGCCAGACTATCCGGTTCGGCGGGAGCCTCACCCTCCCATAACGTCGAATTAACTATTGCGAAATGGCCTTTTTCGACGGTCGCTAACAACCATTGGGCTTACGCCCAACGCTCGCCGTAGGAATATCGCTCTACCCCAGCGATACCAACTCGCGGGCCACCAAATCGCCGTAATCTTCGCGTTGGCGGATCAGCTTGTAATTGGATCCGTCAACCATGACTTCCGCTCCGCGCGGGCGTGAATTGTAGTTGCTGCTCATCGCGGTCCCGTAGGCTCCCGCGCTGAAGGTGCACAGTAAATCGCCACGCACCACTGGCGGCAACCAGCGGCCTTTGGCCAGATAGTCGCCAGATTCACAGATCGGCCCGACGACATCCGCCGGTTCGCAACCGGGGATTTCGGCTTCGTAATCGGTCGGCGGGGTCACTGAAGGGGCCACTGGCCAGATCCGGTGGAAGGCATCGTACATCGCCGGGCGAACGAGGTCGTTCATCGCCGCATCTTGAATAACGAACAACTTGCCCCCTTCACGCTTGGTGTAGATGACCTGACTCAACAGGACGCCAGCGTTGCCCACGATAAACCGGCCGGGTTCCAGAGCGAGGCGGCAATTCACCGACTGCACGGCAGGCACGATGACCTCGGCAAATGCCGACGCCGGCTTGGCTTCTTGTTGGCGGTAGTTGATGCCGAAGCCACCACCGAGATTGATCCAGTTGATGTCGTGGCCCTGGGCACGGTAGTCGCGAATGACCTGCGTGGCCTTTTCCACGGCCTCGGCATAGGGCTCAATGGTGAGGATCGGTGACCCCAGGTGCATGTGGATGCCCTTCAGAGCCAACCGCTTGTCCGCCAGCACCTTCTTCGCCAGCATGCCGGCCCGTTCGATATCCATACCGAACTTGTTGCCCTTCTTCCCCGTGGTTGTCTTGGCGTGAGTCTTCGCGTCGACATCGGGATTAAGCCGCAAGGCGACCGGAGCCACGACATTCATCGAACCGGCGACCGCCGCAATCGCGTCCAGTTCGGCTTCGCTCTCGACGTTGAACATCAGGACTTTGCATTCCAGCGCCTGACGAATTTCCGCGTCGGTCTTGCCAACGCCGGCAAACACGACCTTCGTCGTATCGGCTCCCGCCTTCTGGACTCGGAACAGTTCACCACCAGACACTACGTCGAAACTGGTGCCGGCTTCCTGCATGACTTTCAGGATTCCCAGCGAAGAATTGGCCTTCACCGAGTAACACAGCACCGGCTCCACGGCCGCGAAAGCTGTTTGAATCTGGCGGACGTGATGTAGCAGAGTGCGCTTCGAATAGACCCACAGTGGCGTACCGAATTCCTTGGCCAGTTCGGCCACGGGGACTTCTTCGCAAAATAATTCGTTGTTCTGGTAGTGAAAATAATCCATGACTTCAGTCCGGGGTGCGTTCGCAGGAGAGTGGTTGGCAGTTCAAGACATCTATGATAGTCCACCGTTGTCAGCGTGAAAACTGTACCGCGGGTAAGGGAGGAAATGTCTAATGTCTAATGACTAATGTCTAAAAGGATGGAAATCGGGGCCTTGATAGTCAGTCGTTCCTCCCAGAACGGCCGCAATTTATCCTTCCTTTTAGACATTAGTCATTAGGCATTAGTCATTCCCCCACACGGCCGATTTGTCAACCACACTTGGATGTCGCCCGTCTTGACGGTATTTTAGGGAGTACTTCCTGGGTTCTACTTCATCCCGAAATGTCGACGCCACCGTCGGTGGCAGGAGATGCAAATCGATGGTTCGCTCGACACAAGTTTTCGTCGCATTGCTGTCGCTGGCATGCCTGCCCATGTTCGGATCGCCGGTGCTGGCCCAGGCCAAAAAGGGGGGGGAGTTTATCCCGGGATCGGTCGTCAGCATCGAGAAAGAGAAGACCGGCAAGAACTACAAGATGAAGATCAAGAGTACGGCGGACGACGCGGAGTTCGATGTGCCGCTCAAGCCGACCACTCGTTTGGCGGTGATGGTCAAGGGCGATGACGGTTTCCTGCGACCTGGTGTGACCATTCTGACGGAGGCTGTCACCGGTAACATGCCCAACCAGTACACCGGCAAGGAATTCACGGTGTTCGTGGGAGCAGCGCCGCCACCGCAACTGACACCCGATCCGAAAGCCAAATCGGTCTTCGCCCTGTCCGGCAAGGTCCTGTCGAAGGAGGCCGATGGACTGACGGTTCAAGTCGGACCGCAACAGTTGAAGGTGTTGTTCGAAGGGGCTCCGACGATCAACGTCAAGATTTCTGACCCGGCTCTGATTAAAGAAGGGGATGCCGTCGAAGTCGAAGGCACGCTGGTGAAGTCCAAGAAAACGATTAACGCGATGGCCGTCAACGTGACGTCAGCCGAGCCCCTGAATGCGGACGAGTATTTTGCGGCGCTGGAAGAACGCACCGGCAAGAAGAGCAAGACGGCCAAGACGAAGACGGCAAAAGCAAAGGCCGACGCTGAGAAAACCGAAGGCGCCGAGGGCGATGCCGATCCAGCCGCTGCCGTGAAGGGCAAGAAGGCTGCCCCGAAGACCAAGGCCGAAAAGGCCGCCGAAGCGGAAGCGAAGAAGGCGGAAGCCAAGGACGGAGACAAGCCGGCTGAAGAGAAGAAGGCGGCCGAAAAGAAGGAGTAACCTCCTCAGATCTGGTTATTGATTTCGTTCCTCTGCGTTCCCAATTCGTTCAGGAATTTAGCCACAGACAGACACAGAAGAAACACAGAAAAGAACGGAACACGTGGTCCCTTTTCTGTGTTTCTTCTGTGTTATTCTGTGGCTAAGTATTTAATTGGATTCGAGTCGATGTGTCTGACACATCTGACTACTTCTTCCTCTTGCGTTGCGGGCGGATGATTTCGACAGTCGATTGCGGCGTCTTCTCGCTGGTAACTGGCGTCGAACCGGGAACTCCTTCTGCAGCGGGTTTGGCATTCGCGTCGCCGCCGATTTCTATCACGCGTGCCGATCGTCTTCCTGAACCCGGCTTAACCACGACTCCACTCTTATCAGCGCCCCCCTGCTTGAGGGATGCAGCGGCCGTGATCTTCACCGCCCGTTGTCGAGCCCACAAGCCTTGCAGCGTTTCCAGCGACTTCTCGTACGCGACGTCAGCGGCGATGCGTCCCTCGCGGTCTTCCTTCGCCGCGATGAGTTTCCTCAATCCCCCCAATTCTGCATCGGTTTCCGCACGTGTGGCGGCATCGGGTCGCAATCCGGCACGCTCCGTGAGATCGCTCAGTTCTACTCGAGCCCACCAGGCTTGAGTAATGTCTCGCAAGGTGGCCGTTCCAGTCTCGTGGAACTTGACCTGTGAATCGTACCAGTCCTTCGAGGCATCAATCGCTCTATTAAAAGCTTCCGTCGCCCCGGCTTTGTCTCTCTTCTGCAGGGCCAGCCGACCTTCGGCTTTCGCTAGTTCGAACTGTGCCTGATGCAAACGGTCTTCCCGCCCCACGCCCGCTTCGAGCTCCGAAAACGTCTTGGTCTGCTCGACGACATCTTCCAGCTTCGCGATGTACTGAGAGAATTTGGTCTGTTCATTCGGTTCGCCAGCGCGGTTGTCAGCCGCGACCCCGACCTCCGTCGTCAGGTATGACGCAGCTCGGGCCAAGCTCGGCAGTGACGCCAATCCCTGATCAAAATCGGCCGACCGCAAATCGTAGTGCTCTTCGGACAGTTTCTGGCTACGCGCTACCGCAGTTGTGTAAGCGTCGCGATCGCCGCGTGCCACCGCGAGTCGTAAATCGGCGTTGGCGCTCAGCAATTCGGCGTAGGCTGTATCCGCTGCCCAACCTGTCGATGCGGGTTGGTTGAACTCGCGATGTTGGCGTGCTGCGGAACGCATCAATTCGGAGTGATTCACGAGGGCCGCCACGCGAGCGCCGCGATCGTTCTGCAACGCTGCGACGGACAGACGAACTTCCAGGGCCGCCTGGCTCAAGTCGGCGTAGTCTTCGAGTGGCATCAGGCCGCGTTCAAATGAGTCCCGGCCTAGCTTCAGCGTTTCTTCGGAACCATTCGCGGCGTCCAGGAACGAACGTTGACGCTGAACTGGGGTCTGCTTGAGAAAGCCCGCTTGCTCGGTCGTGAGGGAAACCGGGTTCTCGGCTTCCATTTCGGACTCACTCACTTCGGGATCGGCGAAGGGCGCGGGGGCCTCTTCTTCAGATCCGATCGCCGCTGGCAATGGAGTAAAGTCGTCGATGGTCGGGTCGGGAATGTCAAAACCTTCTTGCGACCAGACCGGCAGAATGGTGCAGGAATACACGATCCCCGAACACAGCCAGGCCCGAACAACAGTACGATTCGAAGGTCGTCGAGGAAACCATGCCATAGTCACACTCCACTGAACCGAGACTTCCCGTCGCAGGTGGCGTGAAAACGTCAACCATGCACATCAGAACGGTTAGTTCGATTATACCTGTTATCGGCGTTATGAGTGGCAAGAGTTTTTTAATAAGTCGATCAGATCCGGACATACATCTCGTCCTAAATCGCCCATCCTTACCAACTCACACAAGACGATTTGTCGCAAATCAAACTGGGAGGGCGAGGCTCCCGCCGAGCCTAGTACGAGCTTTAGCTCGGCGACCGCCGGAGGCATCGAACACGGCCTCCGGCCGTCGCCGACATTCGGTCGTTTTAGGCTCGGCGGGAGCCTTGCCCTCCCAGCAAGAGTGAAGATTAATCAAACCTGCTGGCGATCTGGGCGAAATCTGAGATTCAAGAATTGTCGCCGAAATTCACATCACTCTTTATGCATGTTTCGGTACCATGTGAGCTCAGTTCACGTCCCGAGCAGCCTTAAAACAAGGCACGTTCCGTCAGATTCTGGTCATCGCTTGACTCAGTGCGATTGTCTGATAATTTATACCGTGCGTCTCGGTGACTTCCGTTCGTCGCCAAACTGGGAAAAGGTGACCTCTTGACTGCTATTCAGCGCGTAAAGATTCGTGATGTCGTTGTCGATCGTCTCAAGAAGTACATCACGGCCGGTTGCCTGAAGCCTGGTGATCGATTGCCCAACGAGACGGAACTAGCCGAGCAATTTGGCGTCAGCCGACTCAGTCTGCGGGAAGCGACGAAAGCCCTTGAGCTGTTCGGCATCGTCGAGTCCAAGACCGGCGTCGGACTTACCGTGGGTACCGTCTGCCTGGAACGCGTCACCGAACATCTCGGTTTCCATCCGGCATTGCAGAATGGCTCGCAACAGCAATTGCTCGATACCCGCGTGGTCATCGAAATCGGAGCTTTGCCCTATACCGCCAAGCGGATGGCAGACGATCCGAAGGTCTACGAATCGCTGTGCAAGCGCGTCGACGAGTTCCGCCAGACTCGCGATCTGCAGAAGTGGATTGAACTCGACATTGCGTTCCACCGCGATTTGCTGCATGCGAGCGGACTGGCCCCTCTGGTCGCCTTTAACGACTTGCTGCAGATCTTCTTTCAGCGCTTCCGCGACAGCTTGAAAAAGGCTGACTGGATGCCCGGTATCGAAGCTCATCAACGGATCATCGACGCCCTGCACAATCAAGATGTAGCACTGGCGACCAATGAGCTCCGTCAACATATCGAATATCACAAGGAACGCATGGGAGCCCCCGAATGACATTGAGAGCGCTGCGAATGCTGACGACGGGGACCGTAGGCGTGATGTCTCTCACCCTGGTGCTCATGTCAGGTCTGCTGACCAGGGTCGACGAAACCCGGGCAGACGAGCCGAATGCGAAATCGCTTGAACAAGCTTACGAGCCCGACATTCGGCCCCTGATCCAGCGTCACTGTTATGAGTGTCACTCGGGAAATCTGGTTGAGGCTGATCTCGACCTGGAAACGTTTAAGAACTGGGCCGCAGTCCGCAAACATCCCGCAGTCTGGCAGAAGATTGGCGAAATGCTGGATAGCGGCCAGATGCCTCCCAAGGACGCGCCGCAGCTTTCTGAAGCGGAACGTACCAAGCTCCAAAAATGGGTCCGCAGCTATCTCACGATGGAGGCCGCGGCACACGCCGGGGATCCCGGTCGCGTTGTGCTGCGTCGCTTGAGCAACGTCGAATATACCTACACTCTACGCGACTTAACGGGGATTAAAACACTCGATCCCGCGAAAGAATTTCCCGTCGATGGGGCGGCCGGTGAAGGGTTTACCAATACCGGTAACGCCCTGGTCATGTCGCCGGCCCTCGTGACTAAGTATCTCGACGCCGCGAAGGAAGTGGCGAATCACGCGGTGCTGCTGCCCGATGGTTTCCGGTTTTCGGCCTTTACAACTCGCCGCGACGAAACCGAGGAAATCCTCGTTCAAATCCGCAACTTGTACCGCGAATTCTCCGCGACGCAAGGTGGCGAAAAGGTCAATCTGCAAGGCATCATCTTCGACACGAATCAAGGCGGTCGGTTGCCGGTCGAAAAATATCTGGCGGCCACCGTCGAAGAACGCGACTCGCTCACCAAGGGCAGCAAGACCATTGCCGCCGTGGCGAAAGAATGCGGCTTGAACGCGAAGTATCTCGGGATCCTGTGGACCAGTCTGACGGGCAAGGAACCGTCACTGCTGCTCGACGGATTGCGCGAACATTGGCGAGTTGCCAAGCCGGAAGAGACCCCCAAGCTGGCGGCGGAAGTCGCGGCCTGGCAGAAGGGTCTGTGGAAGTTTGGCACCGTGGGACACATCGGCAAGGTCGGCGGGCCCAAGTCCTGGCAAGAACCCGTCAGCCCGGTTCTCGCCAAGCAAGATATTCGTTTTAAGCTGCCAGCCTCGACCGATGGCCAGGACATCACGCTGTCGCTCGTGGCATCGGATGTCGGGGACGGCAACGACCAGGACTTCGCGATCTGGCAGCAACCGCGACTGGTGACTCCCGGCCGTCCCGACCTGTTGCTGCGCGACGTCCGGCAAGTTGCCAGTGAATTGAGCGCGATGCGGACGCGGATGTTGGCGAATACGGCTCAGTATCTGGATGCTGCTGCGGAAGCCTCGGCTGCAGCAGGGAAGGATAGCTCAACCGATTTGGCGAAGAAATACGGTGTGGAACCAGTCGCTTTGCGAGCTTGGTTCGATTACCTCGGAGTCGGCTCCAGCGACATCGTTGATCTGCAAGGCCATTTTAAGGAGCAGATCAACAGTGCGCAGAACTACGACTTCATCAAAGGCTGGGGCAGTCACAACACACCGTTGTTGCTGGCCAATTCTTCCGATCAGGCGGTACGCGTCCCCGGCAACATGAAGCCGCACAGCGTGGCCGTCCATCCGTCGCCCACGCTACGCGCCGCCATCGGCTGGCGCAGCCCGGTCGCGGCAAAAATGAACATCGAAGGCGTCGTGACGCACGCTCATCCGGAATGTGGCAACGGGGTGACCTGGTCACTCGAACTGCGACGCGGAACGACACGGCAACGCCTGGCGACCGGTACGGCTCAAGGCAATACGGTGGCGAAATTTGGGCCGCTGGAGACCCTGGTCAACAGCGGAGACGTGATCTCGCTCTTGATCGGACCGCGCGACGGCAATCATTCGTGTGACCTGACGGCGGTTGATCTGCAGTTGGCCTCTACGGGCGAAGGTGGCAAAACGTGGAATCTGGCGGCCGATGTCTCGAGCGATATCCTCGCTGGTAACCCGCATGCCGACAAGTTTGGGAACAACGGAGTCTGGCACTTCTATACCGAACCGGAAAAGGGTGGCCCCACCGATGTCGGGCCCGTGATTCCGGCCGACTCATTGCTCGCCAAATGGTTGGTGACCTCAGATGTCGATGCCAAGGGCAAGGTCGCAGACGACATTCAGAAACTGCTCACATCTCCGCCACCGGAAGCCAAGGATAGCCCGGACGCCGTACTCTATCGTCAACTGACATCGTTCAGCGGCCCGTTGTTTGGTGCCTTGCGAAATGCGACGCCAGCCGCGAATGCGAATAAGCCGGATACGACGAAACCTGCTCCGACAAATTCAGCCTTTGGCCTCGATCCAGCACTCTTCGGCAAGCATCCCAATGGCAGCCCCGTCGACGCTGCCAGCCTGTGCGTGAAGGCACCCGCGGTGATTACGTTTGCCTTGCCGGCTGACCTTGTCGCCGGAAGTGAACTGGTCACATCTGGCGTGCTGGAACCGGTCACTGGGGCCGAAGGCAGCGTGCAATTGGAAGTCGTTGTGGGCAAACCGACCCGCGCGACGGGCCTCGTCACCAGCGAAGTCAAAGTAACCCTCGCCGGCGGTACCTGGAGTGATGACAACCGCCGTACCGCATACTCTACGCCGATCGTTGTCACTGAAAACAGTGCGGCCCGTAAACGAATTGAAGCGGCCTTTGATGACTATCGCCGGCTCTTCCCCGCCGCACTCTGCTACACGAAAATCGTGCCGGTGGATGAAGTCGTGACGTTGACGTTGTTCTATCGCGAGGACGATCACCTCGTACGGTTGATGCTCGATGATGCTCAAACAGCACAGCTCGACCGCCTGTGGGACGAATTGCACTACATCAGTCAGGATGCCCTCACGCTGGTCGATGCCTTCGCCCAGTTGATGGAATACGCGACGCAAGACGCCGATCCCAAGGTGTTCGAACCGCTCCGCAAGCCCATCAACGACCGTGCGGCAGCCTACCGCAAGCGGCTCGTCGATGATGAACCGAAGCAGCTTGATGCGCTGCTCGCGTTCGCCACAAAAGTCTACCGTCGGCCCGTGTCGACTACCGAAACCCAGGAACTCCGCAACCTCTATGCGTTGCTGCGGAAAGAAGAGATGCCTCACGAGGAGGCCTTCCGGTTGCTGCTGGCGAGAATGCTCGTCGCCCCGAGCTTCTTGTATCGGATCGAAAAGCCGGTTCCGGGAGACAAGCAGGGACCGGTTTCCGACTTCGAACTCGCAAGTCGGCTGAGTTACTTCCTGTGGGCTTCTGAACCCGACGCGGAACTGCTGAAGGCCGCTGCTGCCGGACAACTCGGTGACACGAAGAACCTGCTGACCCAATCACGCCGCATGTTGAGTGACGCCAAGACGCGCCGCCTCGCGACCGAGTTCGCCTGCCAGTGGCTGCATATTCATGACTTCGACCACCTGGACGAAAAGAGCGATCGGCACTTCCCGACCTTCGTCAGCCTGCGTGGCGCGATGTATGAAGAATCGATTGTGTTCTTTACGGATCTCTTCCAGAACAATGGTTCGGTCCTGAATATCCTCGATTCCGACTACACGTTCTTGAACGAAGAACTTGCCAATCACTATGGAATCCCGGGGATCAAGGGACCGGAATGGCGGCGTGTCGACAACGTCAAACAGTACGCTCGTGGCGGAATTCTGGGGCAGGCGACCACGCTCACCAAGCAATCGGGTGCTTCGCGGACGAGTCCCATCTTACGCGGTAACTGGATCAGCGAAGTCCTGTTGGGCGAGCGTTTGCCCCGTCCGCCCAAGGGTGTCCCGCAGCTTCCAGAAGATGAAGCCGCTGAGACGCTGACCGTCCGCCAGCTTACGGAAAAGCATGTCAATGACCCGAAATGCTCGGTCTGTCATCGCCGCATCGACCCGTTTGGGTTTTCGCTGGAAAGTTTCGACGCCATCGGCCGACATCGTGAAAAGGATCTTGGAAATCGGCCGATCGATACGAAGGTCACCGCGTTTGACGGATCGCAGTTCACGGGAGTGGATGGACTCCGCAACTATCTGCTGACTGTCCGGCGCGACGCCTTCGTGCGGCAGTTCTGTAAGAAACTGCTGGGGTATTCGCTGGGCCGTGCGGTACAATTGTCAGATGAGCCGCTGCTGACCGACATGCAGACGGTTTTGAAGAACAACGACTATAAGGTGGTCTCGGCGATCGAAGCGATTATCCAAAGCCGTCAATTCCGCGAAATTCGCGGACGCGAACGAGCGCTGGAAGACTAGGCTGCGTCTGATGAATAACCAAAGTCGGAATTTCACCACGGAGACACGGAGAACACGGAAACCAGATTGAAGATTTCTCCGTGTCTCCGTGATGAATCTGATCCCCCAATCTATGTTCTCGAAATTGTCGAATATGGAGTGCTCCATGAATCATAGTCACACCTTCTCGCGTCGCACGATGTTGCGGGGCCTCGGCGTCACGATGGCTTTGCCGTGGTTGGAGTCGCTCAATGTTTGGGGAGATGATGCCACCGGTACCAAGAAGGCCAGCGAAGCTCCCGTCCGTCTGGCTGTGTTGTTCGCCGGCAACGGCTTCCATAGCCGCGAATGGTGGGCGAAGGGGGAAGGGCAGGGGATGGAGCTTGGCCAGGTGCTCGCTCCACTGAATGACTTCCGTGGCAAGATGCTCTTCATCAAGGGCCTCTACAATGAACAGGCCTTGAAGGGGAACATTCATAGCTCGCAGACCGGCAACATTCTGTCCGGTGCCCCGCTGGCTTCAGGCGGAGAGATCCGTTCCGGCACCAGCGTCGACCAGTTCCTCGCGCAAACCTACGGCCGTTCCACCAAAGTGCAGAGCCTGGTGCTGGGTTGCGAGAAATCAAACCCCTCGGTCCACAAGAACTATTCGATGCTCTATAGCTCGCATATTTCGTGGTCCTCGCCGACGACACCGACCCCGCTGGAACTCTACCCCGCATTGGCCTTCGACCGGCTCTTTAAGGACGAAGTGCAACGTGGCGACAAGAGTGTCCTGGATGCCGTCCTGGCCGACGCCAGCGACATTCGCCGCCAGATCAGCACGACCGATCAACGCAAATTGGATGAGTATCTCGACTCAGTAAGAGACGTCGAACAACGGATCGCGAACGCCGGCAAGCAGGGTGAGCTGCAAGGCTGGCGACCGACACTCGACAAACCCAATATAGCGCGGCCGGCCGAAGGGATTCCGCAGAACATCGCCGATCACATGCGGTTGATGTGTGACATCCTGGTCCTCGGATTCCAGACCGATACGACTCGAATTACAACACTCAAGCTGAACAACGACCATTCGTCGCTCCGCTTCCCACATCTGGGTGTCGACTACATGATTCACCATCTGTTGTCGCATTCGGACACCGCAGACTGGCTGAAGGTCAATCAGTTCTTCGTCGAGCAGTTGGGTTACATCGCCAAGAAGCTGGATGGTATTCAGGAAGGCGAGCGAACCGCGTTGGATAACTCGATGCTGATGATGTGCTCGAGCATGATGAGTGGCGGTCACGACGCAACCCAGTTGCCAGTCGTGGTGGTCGGCCGCGGTGGCGGCAAGATCCAGACCGGCAAGGTGCTGGATTACAAGTCACAACCCAACCGCCAGATGTGCCGGCTGTATATGTCGATGATGGACAAGATGAATGTCCACGTCGACAAGTTTGGCGACGCGACCGAACGGCTGCAGGAAGTGTAAACCGTCTTGTCCGTTCGATTTCAAAATTGGACAGGTGAGCCCCGTCACGGGACGGGGCTCACCTGCAATAAATCATAGTCACAAAGAACGCCAACAGCCCGGGTTGCTGATCAGCAACCCGGGCTGTTGTTTTTTTGTTATCCGCGATTAGCGACGGCGACGATTCGGGAACACCGCGGCTTCAGGTTCCGCAGCGTTCACCGCCGGTTCAGCGGGCGGCGGGGGCGCCACTGCGGGAGCTGGCGGGTCGACAGGCGTCGCGGGAGTCACGATGCCGGGTTGAGCGTTCGTCGGGGCATAGACCGGGGTCGTGTTGACCGATCCCGAAACATAGCCCGTACTGTAACTGCCATAGGCCGAGTTCATCCCGTTGGGCCAGTTGGGAGCCGGGGCCGGCGGCAGCATCTCAGGACGATATTGCCAGCGCGGTACCGATTGATAATAGAAGCCCATCTGAGTCGTATCAGTCGGCTGATAGACCATGGGGTATGGTCCGCCGCTCACGGCAGGAATTCCCGCGAGTTGTGAATTCCAATAGTAGCGATAAGTGTTGGGCGTCCGAGACAACCCCCACACTGCCGGCGGACGGACCCAGGCACTGCCCGAGGCCGAACCGTGACAGCAGCCGTGGCCGAACAGGCCGCCACCCATGCAGTTGCCGGAGTGACAGCTCCCTC
>JAKFVC010000022.1 GCA_021732415.1 Planctomycetaceae bacterium | reverse complement strand
TGCGCGAGAGCCGCGGCTATCGTTCAACAGGCAGTTACTGGCATGCCCGATTCGCCGGAGCCACGGCGACAGTGTCCCGCCACGTCCTCTGCCGGCGGATCGGGACGCCTGTAACCGCCTCTCCGTTAACCACTCAGAATTATTTCCTATGGCACACCTTTTCGGGAGCCAGTGGTTAACAGAACAAAGAGTGTCGTTAGCGCCAGAACTATTTCTGGACGGCAAATCGGGCAGCCTAGGTCATTACGGCTGTCCGGGCTGAATTCCGAGAATCTCATCCTGAGGCGCCCAAACGCGACCGGTGGGGAATTCTTGCGGCACTTTCACCGTCACCAGACTTTCGCCAAGGCCTCTGCGGGGTAAAAATACTCTGGTTTCCTGCGAATCATCAAACCAACCAGATCTCTCGACCATAGCACTATGAGGCGGATTTTGCATCCCTTGTGGGCCGTCCGCGGGTTCGCCGATGTCTATTTCCTGGCGTCTTGCATCTGGGTACACGCCATTGCTGGATCTCACCGTCCACCATTGATCCCGATTTGGCCTGGTCGTGCCAGCAGGCCCGGAATTTCCTGATGCATGCGGAGGACATGCAACTGCCGCCGAAGTATGTCCTGCGGGACAATCATGCCAAATACACATCTCAGTACGATGCGGTGTTCAAATCGAGCGGCGCGGACGTCTTCAAGAACATGCCGCAATCTCCCAACCGGCGGGCCCGCGCCGAGCGCTGCATCCAAACCTTACAGGTCGAATGTCTCGACAAGTTCGTCGTGGTGAGTCACGGACATCTCAATTTGATCATCCCATATCAAGGCAAAACTTCTAGGTTGATTGGCGATCAACGGTTTCGACCTGGTACGCTTGCCAGTTCAATGTCCGATTCAATTGACGTGCTGCACTGGCGGCCACGACGGACAAGATCCCGGCATAGGTCGGAAATGACAGCGGAATCTGAGCCAATTCTTCCACTCGCATCCTTGCGGCAATGGCCATCGCTGCCACTTGTGTGATCTCCACGGCCCGCTCGCCAATCACATGGCAGCCTAATATTCTGCAGGTCTGCCGGTCGGCAATGAGTTTGCAGAATCCGACCTTGCGCCCGTCAATAATGGTTCGGGTGCTCGCGTCGAAGGGGACGACCGCGGTCACCACATCGTGCGATGCACGCGCCTTGGCCTCTGTGAGTCCCACCTGGGCATACTCGGGGTCAGTGAAACTACCGATCGGACTGACGTGTTCTTCGAGCGGCAATTTGACTCCCTGCACGGCGTTAGTCGCCGCGACAAAGCCCTCCTGGAGCGCCTGCGGTACAAGCATTATCCGACCGGTGATGTCTCCTGCCGCGAAGATATGGAGAACGGAAGTCCGAAGATATTCGTCCACCTTTACGAACCCTCGCTGATCGAGTTCAACGCCAACCGCAGCGAGATTCAGTCCGACAGTATTCGCCACCCACCCTGTGGCCACAACCGCCATTGTCGCGTCAACACTGTTCCGGTCGCCCTCCCGCAAGTAATTCATGCGCACGCCTGTCGGCATCCTCTCGAACGACTCGATCGTGCCGAAATTCTCATGCACGACGATGCCCGCTGCGCGGAAGGCGGTCGAGAGGGCCGCCGAAACATCTTCGTCCTCGGTGGGTACGATGCACGGGCCCGCCTCGAAGAGTTGAATGTGCGTTCCAAAGGAATTGAAGATCGACGCGACTTGCACGCCTGTCGCTCCCGATCCGACTACCAGCATCGAAGGCGGCACCGCCTTCAGTGCCCAGGCATCACTATGAGTGCCGGTAAGCTCAAACCCGGGAATTGGGAGGCGGCGACTTGTGCCACCCGTGCAAATAATGAATCTGTCGCCTTGAATTCGCACACCTCTCTCGGTCTCGATGGTGTGCCGATCTATGAAGCGTGCAGTGCCGGCATGCTCGTGCAGGATCACTCCTTGGGTATCGATCTGTCGCCGCAGGGATGAATGGACTCGCACGTCATTGACAACCTCCCTCACCCGAGCCAAAAGATTGGAATAGTCGAGGACTGGCTCGCTGGTGGTTATTCCGTATTCGTTCAGTTGCCGAGCCTCTCGAATCAGGCGCGCAGCGTGTGCGAGAGTCCGTACGGGAACCGGTCCATCGTTCGCGGCCATTCCCCCGAATTCCCCGCTGGCCACCAATACCGTTTTCGCGCCGAGTTCGGCACTCCGCAGAGCTGCCAGCACTCCCGCTGGCCCCGCGCCAAGAATGATGATATCGGTCATCTTTCACTCCTCTGGTGGATTCGGAGACAAATCATTTCGCCGAGATCCACAAAAGTTCTGCGCGACACGCACAACTGAAGTCTTTCAGGGGATCAAGCTCGTTCGCCTGGAAGGCAACGTGTATTTGCTCGGCTGTCAGATTGGGCTGCCGATAGACTTCGATAATTCGATGACAACATTCTTCCGCCTTCTTCAGAACGTGATCGCTGGAGATCAGGCGAATGTGACTCAATAGGGCGTACATACCCACAAGCTGTTCCGGTCGCTCCAGAGAATGAGCCAATGCATCGACGGTCAGACGAGACGCTTCTGTGATGAATTCCTTGTAGAGCGACTCGCGTTCCTTCAGTTTCCATGCGATGCGTGAGCGGACAGTTTGTGAGTGTTGGGTAAGCCAAGTCGCAGCAATCGAACTCGATGCGCCCACTAACGACCCGAGCGCGGTGGCCAGTGCAGTTGAATCCATAGATCACCCCGAAAAGCAATCTGACAGCGCGAATGCCGCAAGTCTGATTTCCATGTTAAGCACCCGTCTCCAATACCACTTTGGTCGCCTTGCCTTGCCGTTGATCCTCGACGGCTTCGTTAATCGCTTCGAAGGGGTACACGCTGATCAGCTTGTCGAAAGGAAATCGTCGCTGGGCATAAAGATCGATCATCTGCGGAATGAAGATGTCCGGAATCGAATTGCCCTCGACGAAACCCTCTACCCTTTGGCCGTTATTGAGAATGCTAAACCAGGGCATTTCCAGCTTTCGATCCACGGTGGGGGGAACCGCCACCAGGCCCAGCCTCCCGCGGATCGCCAGTGCGCCGACTGCGGCACCGATCAAGGTCGAAACACCCGCCGAATCCACGATGGAATTCACGCCACGAGGGACGATGGCGCGGATCGCTTTCGCCAGATCCGGTTCGTTCTCCGTGTTGATTCCGTGCGTCGCGCCGATTCCTCTTGCCAGTTCGAGCCTGCTATCGACCCGGTCCACCGCGATAATCGTTGCACAGCCACAAACTGCAGCGCCCAGAATCGCGGCCAGGCCAACGGGACCGGCGCCCAGAATCGCAATGGACGAGCCCGGGGCTGGCTTCAGGCCGTTCATCACGGTTCCGGCACCTGTCTGAATACCACAACCGAGGGGACCGAGAATCTTGAGTGGGACGTCGCGGCGGACCTTGACCGTATTTCGCTCGTTCGCCAAGGCGAAGTGGGCAAATGACGATTGACCAAAGTATTTGAGGAACGCGCGGCCGCCATCGGTCAGACGGGCGGACCTCGTGTCCGGTCGCGTCTGAAGGTTCAATTCATTAAACCGGTCGCAGTACATGGGCGCACCGATCTGGCATTGCTCACACAGACCATCCGATGCTGGCGCCAACACGACGTGATCGCCCGGCGTCACCCTGGTTACCGCACGTCCGACCTGCTCCACAACCCCAGCTCCTTCGTGACCGAATACCGACGGAAAGGGCGCACCGAGCAAACCATCCCGGCTCGCGATGTCCGTATGGCAGATGCCGACGCCTGCGATCCTGACCAGGACTTCGCCGTCTGCGGGCTCAGGCACATCGATCTGTTCGATCATGAAGGGAGCTTTCGCCGTACGGACGACGGCGGCCGGGCATTTCATAGTTGGTCTCCACTGAAACTCGTCATTGCAGGAAATTCAGCAAGTGTGAGCCGTGCTCGACGGCAAGCCCAAACGCACCCTATCACTTGCATTACGATGGCACGACCAATTCACGCAGTATCTGGTTGTGGTCGTAGGGCGGATATCGGACACCCAGGTCGATCCGAGTGCTGTGATAGAGGACTCCCCGGGCGTTCGTGTAGGTGCGGAATCCCCACTCGCCGTGGTACTTGCCCATCCCGGAATTGCCGACACCACCGAAGGGCAGATCGTGAATCAGAGGTTGGACCGCGCAATCGTTCACGGCCGCATCTCCTGAGGTCGTGGACTCCAGAATCTGCTCCGTCACGCGGTGATCCTCGGCGAAGATATACAACCCCAATGGGCTGGACCGGGCGTTGATGAAGTTGATAACATCCCGGACGCTGTCGACTTCCAGCACGGGTAGAATGGGACCAAAGATTTCTTCCTGCATCGCCGGGGAATCTGGAGACACATTCACTAAGATCGTCGGCGCAATAAAACGGTCGTCTCGATCGTGCTGGCCGCCGTGGTAGATCGTTCCGCTTTCGAGCAACGCGGTCAGCCGATCAAAGTGACGCACGTTGACGATTCGACCGAAGTCCGGACTCTGCTGTGGGTCTTCTCCATAGTAGTGCAGCACGGTCTCTTTCAGTTGTCGTAGAAATGCCTGGGCGACGTCCTTAAACACAAGGACATAATCCGCAGCGGTGCAGGTTTGGCCCGCGTTCTGCCAGCGCCCCTGGGCGATGCGCCGCACCGCGACCTGCAGGTTGGCGGACGAGTGGACGATCGTTGGACTCTTGCCGCCCAACTCCAGGACAACTGGCGTCAAGTTCTTCGCGGCGGCCGTCATGACGATCTTGCCGACGGTCGCGCCCCCCGTGAAAAAAATGTGATCCCACTGCTGCTCCAGAAGCGCCGTGGTTTCGGGTGCTGCGCCTTGAACGACGGAAAACGCCTCGCGGTCCAGATACTCCGGAATCAATCGCGCGATGAGATTCGCAGTCGCCGCGGACATCTCAGAGAGCTTGATGACAGCCGTGTTGCCTCCCGAAATCGCCGCAATGAGCGGCGACAGCGTCAGCATGACTGGATAGTTCCAGGTTCCGATGATCAGTCCGACGCCCAGTGGATCGAAACGCACCTGCGTGTGCGACGGAGCCAGAAACAACGGGGTGCTGACACTTTGCGGAGCCATCCATTTCCGCAGGTGGGTCAGCGCGTGCTCGGCCTCGCTGGTCATGCATTTCACGTCCGTCAAATCCGCGTCAGTGCGGTTGCGGCGGAGGTCCGTCCACAGTGCGTCGTAGAAGTCCTCGGCACGGTCTTGCATCATCGTCCGCAGGGCAATGAGTTGGCTCTCACGCCATTCCGCCGAGCGTGTGACGCCGGTCAGAAAGTATTGCCGGTGACGTGAAACGATGGCCCCATAGTCGACTGTACTCATGATTCGGTCCTAAATTGTTCAAGTTAAAAATAGGTCGCGTTGTTGAGCCCGGTGCCGTAAGGCCTGGGGTTCTTGGCCTGTAATACATCTGGCCTACGAATACACTCCCGCCTTACGGGACGGGGCTCACCTACAGATATACTTCAAAGGATCTTATTGTTTTTGCCCAGCAGTGATTCCCGCGGTCAAGCACTTCTTCTCCGCGGGTTTCACGAAAATGATCCCGCTCATGGCCTTTCCGTGAATCTTGCAGTGGTATTTGAACTCTCCGTCTTTCTCGAACTTGACGGGCTCGGACGACTTGTCCGGCTTAATTTCTCCTGTATCGAAAGCTTTGCCATCATCGTCCGATGTCGCCGTGTGCGTCGTGCGCGACTTGTTGGTCCAGAGCACTGAATCGCCAACGTGGATTTCCAGCTTTTTGGGGTCGTAGCCCAGACTCTTTAACGTGACGGTGATCGGCTTGGTCTTAGCCTTCGTGTCACCTTCCTTTTGATCCGCGAAGATACACAAGATTCCAACCAGGTTGAGCGTACAGAGGACAGGGATCAGGTACATCGATTTCATATTCGTTTCCTTGGGAGAGTGATGAGCCCCGGCAATTGCCAGGGCCCATCGACCAGAATCCGAGACTTGTTAAAAATGCTTCACGTACTCGATGAGAGCCCGCTTGTCGTCATCGCTCAACTCTCGGCCGTAAGTGTGGCCGCGATCTTCGATAAAATCGGGACACACGCTCACGTCCAGCAGCTTCTCCATCAGCTTCTGGTGGCCGGTGGCGTGGTTCTTCGTCCGCAGCTCCGCGAATTTCGATCTGGGCTCACCCTGGAGAATTCCATCCACGTAGGCCTGCAAGACGGCTTTGATGGCTGTGGGAGGAACATGCATCAGCAGGTTGATCGGTGTCCCCTTGGGCACACGCAGCAGGTCCACTTCCAGATCCGGCAGGTCGGCGAACTCTGGCAGCGTCGCCTTCAGCATGGGGAAGACGTCCGGCAACGTGGTGTCATCGGTGGTGACCTTGATCGACCCGGCACCAAGGCGTTTCTCGGGCCCGAGGAGCTTGGTCATCGCGTCCTCATATCCAACTATGCGGCCGACCAGGGACGGGTCGCCGTTGTACAACCCGACCGAGTTGTTGTGCAGGTACGGCGCTGTCGCCCAGACACTCACCAGGGTCGGTGTCCGGTAATAGAGTTTCTTGGCGCTGAACTTGACGTCGTGTTTGCCGGTCAACGGGTTGTACAGTGGGATTGGTTTGCCGTCCTGATCCTGGTCGAACACCTGCTCGGCACTGGCCTGGTTGAGTTTGAACCCCAGGCTGGACATCTGGCCGTAGCCGCCACCCGCATCCCAGTTGGGAGTCAGGCTGCGCCCAATGTTTGTACCCAGCTCCGAGTTGGGGTAGCGTTCGTCGTCGGACAAGTAGTTGTTCGTGAGGAAGTCGTCCCGCAGCACGAACTCTCGCCAGGCCTTCTTCCGAGCCTCGGCGTTCTCGGGCAGGTTGTCCGGCCGCTTGCTGCTGTGGCAGCGGGCGCAGTGGTCGGCAAAGGCGATCTTCCCCTTGTGGAGGACGCCCGCGTCGGTCTGGAGATAATCCTTGCCGTTCTTGCCACCTTTCCCCTCGGCCTCAACGGCATCTTTGAGTGGGAAGCCGTCGTGGGTGCTCAGGTAGAGCGCCATGTTCGGCATGCGGGCCTCGGTCCGCATCCAGGGGCTGTTCGGATCCTTTCGAATCTTGCCGATAATGTCGAATTCACGTTGCTTGAAGCCGCGTTGCTGGCACCCCTTCAGGTCGTACGGGTTGAGCGCCCATGTTGGGATCCAGTCCTTGTAACCCGATCCTTCGTTGACGTAGACGCGCGTTGCCGCGACCACCAGACCCATCGAGTCGGCCCCGGTGGACAGGACTCGCGGAGCCCGGTACGTAGGCTCGGCGTCCGTTCCGCCGATGCCCTCGTTCTCGGGCAGACCGACGTGCTTGTTGATCGATTGCAACATGAGCTTCTGCTCGGCCGTAATCCGCTCTGTATGCCCCAGCTTGAGTCGCTCGTTCAGCCGGTAAATCGAGTTGATCAGGATCGGACCGTTAATGAAGTCCGATGGGAATCGAGTTGTTTCGCTGGTACCCGGCTGTTGATGGTAGAGGTACTGCCAGGCAAACGTATCCTTAGGCATGTCGTAACCGAACAACATTCCTTCGCGGAAGTACTGACTGCCGATGTGCGAATCCAGGTTTTCCCACTTCGGCTCGGCGGGATTTTTCGGCGGCCGGTTGGGGTTGAAGGCCGTGTGGCACACGGTGCAGGCCATCCCCACGAGGAACGGTGGCTCGACACTGCTCGCATCGTCGAGGTACTTGTCGATGGACCACTTCTGCGCGTCGAAGTTCTTGTTCTTGAAGAGTTGCAGGCCGACGACACCGCTGGAGAAGCCGAACACGTCGGGATCCCAGGTCAGCGCGCCGTCCTTCATCCGGTCGATCCGCAGGCCGTATTGGTCAGGTTTGTCGGCGGGCACGCAGTCGGGATCGTTGATGAGCCCAATCTTCTCCCACCGCTCGGAGCGCGGTACGGTGTGGAGCATCCGCAATAGATCGATGCGGGCAGTAAGGACATTGGCCTTCTTGCTGGTGAGCTTGGCCATCTCCCGCCAAAACCCCGGGTTGTCGACACCGCACCACCAGTGCCAGGTGTCCATGCCGTCGCCGACCTTGTCAGGGGCCACGCCGTAGCGTTTGGCAGCAGCGTCAGCATGCGTCTTCCGGTACCAGTCATAGGTGTGCTCTCCGTCCTTCACCGGAGAACCGAAAGTATATTCAACCTCGTCGGCTTTGGCGGCACGCAAGCTGCCGTCGGGGGGGCCCGTTAGAACTAGTGTGACTAGTCCTCCCACAATAAGAACCCTGCGAATCACTGCGTTCATAATCGCTCCTTTTTGGATCAGAATCCCAGTACCAAGAGTCTTTATCACATCGAGAATCCACGCGGATTCGGAAACGACTTCATCGCCGCCCTGCTTGTGCAACTGTTTTGCGACCGTACCCGGTCGTTAAACAGTGCTTCGCTCGGGACGGTGAGCACTCGGTGTAGCAAAACAGCCGGCACGCACTAGCGTCCGGTTCCCTTGGAAGATCGGGCCTTAATCCCGAACCGGGGCTAGCGCCCTGCGGCTGATGAATACTCCGGGCTAGCCGTTCCCGTACAGTGCGTCGAGATGTTGATGGGCCATCTTGAGCCCCGCTGGCAAGTCCATCCGACCGGCGACAATCTCGATATAACTTGCCGATTCGCCCGTGCCAGCCCTGGCCAGTGCGACGTCGAGTTCACCCAGTGTGGCCACCTTGGCCGTAAACCATCCGCGACACCCCAAGGCCACTGGTAGCATGTGATAGTTCCACGGAGCGAGGTCGTTGTAGATCCAATCCGGATTTTCCTCGAGCGCACGCTCAACCATGTATCCGCCGTTGTTGAGAACGAAGATCACTGGCTTCAAACCATTTCGTCCCATCGTTCCGATGTCGCCCGCGGTCAGCTGGTGCGAGCCCTCACCGGTGAAGAGCACGGTACGCCGCGCTGGGTCGGCAAGTGCGACTCCCAGTGCGGCGCCCGTGGCCCAGCCGATCGAGCCCCACAGCGGTTGAAGTTGAACCTCTGCGCCCTTGGGGAGGGGCAGCGGAATGATCCCGGAAGTCATGCTGCCGCTCTCGAGCACGATCCGATCCATCGGTTTCAAGAAATCTCGAAACCGTGGATACATATTGACTGCGGTGATGGGGTCCACGGCCTTCCCCGCAGGTTTCGCCGGTACTTCCCTCCGCGGCGCTGTGTATCCGAAGTGCTTCTTGACCGTAGCGGCCAACCCATCGAAGACGTCACCCATGCGGGTCGGGTTATAGATGCGGTCCCCAATGCGAACGTGATCCACCGCGATAGTCACTAGTTTTCCACTATTAATACGGCTCGAGTAGACCGAGGTATTGATCTCGTTGAAGCTGACACCACCGGCGTCAATGACAACATCCGCATTTTCCACGGCTTCCAGAACAGCTCGGGATGATGCGGCCCCCGAGTAAATCCCGACGAACTGCGGATGGGTCTCGCAGAGGACTCCCTTGTCCATCGCCATCGCTGCGAACGGGCAGCCAAGTGCTTCAATCAACGCTTGAAGGCTGTGCTGGAGCTTAAACCGCGAAACCGTGTAGGCGGGAAGTACGGCCACCGATCGGGCAGCCTGAATCCCATCAGCGATCGCCGCGACAGCCTTGGCCAGGTCCGGGCCGCTGGCAGGCTTGGGATATGGGACCGCCACCGAACCATTCACGGGCGCAACAGCATAGTCGGCAGCGACCAGGATATAGGCCGGCTGGCTCTCGGCCCGCGCCGTCGCGATCAGCCGTTCCATCTCGTGGACGCAATTGTCAGGAGTGATCACCGCCGAGACACACGCCGCCTGAGCCGAGATGTTCGCGAAATTCTGAAACACTCCGTCACCGAGTGTGTGGTGCACGATCTGGCCGATTCGCTGTTTGCGCATCGTCGGCATGCCGACCAGGTGGAAGACGCACGACCGCTCGGCCTTGGCACCCATCACGCCATTGAGCGCGGACAATTCGCCTACGGCATAGGTGGTGCAAAGCAGCGAGCAGCCCCGCACACGGGCATATCCATCGGCTGCGTAGGCTGCGTCCAGCTCATTCGAACATCCGATCCAGCGAATCATCTCGCTCCGTGCGATCGCGTCGTTGAGTTTGAACGCGAAGTCTCCTGGGACGCCGAAGCAGTCGGTGATGCCCTCACGTGCGAGCCTGCGGACGATGTAATCCGCGACAGTCAGTTGCCCACTCATTGGATCGCGGGACGCCTTGTTGCCACGAGTGGTGCTCAACGGGTCGATTGCGCTTGCCATCTGATGTATTCCTTCAATCATTCTTCCACTTCGCAACACGTGCAATCGTGCGCAGCGGATAATCGAATCTTCGTGTTCGCCAGGCGATTCCAATGCCCCAGATTCCGGCGACGCGGGTCTTCAACGCAACTCGTGTACCAAAACCGGCATGAGGGAATTGCCGCGGTAGGTCCCGACGACAGGGGCACACTGAATCCATTGCCGGCTTACGATTTCCAGCCGGGAAACATGCCGCAAATGGCACACGAACACAGAATCGCGAGGTGCGATGGAGAGACTTGGGACCAGCAGACGGTCAGACGTGCGGTAGTTGAATTACCGCGCCGAGTGGAACATGTGCCACGACGACGAGTGGGATAGGCTTCCAGCCTGTCAATCGCGAAGCGACAAGGCGGTGATTCAGAAACACTTGGTAAGAAAAGTGGCGATTGCCACATGAGTAGACTTCAGGTTTGTCACTTAAGGTGACAAATGACAGACTGGCAGCCTATCCCACGGAAGAATCCGCGTTAGACCGTTTCATCTTCTTCCACTTCACCGGGACGCGTCACTGACAGGCCCAAGTCGCGGAGCTTGATGCGCAAGGTTTGGCGAGCGATCCCCAGCTGGAGAGCGGCCTGTTGGAGGTTACCACGAGTGTGCTCCATGACACGCGCCAGCAACAGCCGGTCCACTTGCCGGTGCGTTTCCGCGTAGAGGTCCCGAACCTCGGACCCGATCCGTTGTCGGATGACAAACGTCTCGATGCCGGGTTCAGCCGTTGGCGGTAACAGAGGCATGGCTGGACGAACCCCTCCGAGCGATTCAGGCAAGAAGGCCGGGAGCAGGACAGATCCGCTAGCGTGGAGCAGGGCCTGCTTCAATATGCTTTGCAACTCACGAATGTTGCCCGGCCAGGGATATTCACACAAGCGCGCCATCGCCTGCGAGTCCACTACGCGGACGTCACGGCCCAATTCCCGGCTGAAGCGGCGCAGGTAGTGCTGTGTCAGCAGCGGCAGGTCCTCGGCTCGCTCGCGCAGGGGGGGCAGGTTGATTGTAAAGACGCCTAATCGGTAGAACAAATCGGAACGGAATTTGCCGTCCGCACACAAAGATTTCAGGTCGCGATGGGTGGCGGCAATCAGCCGCACATCCGTGTGGATGGTCTCGTTGCCACCGACACGCTCAAACGTCTGTTCCTGAAGTACCCGCAGCATCTTGGCCTGCAGAGCCAGCGGCATATCGCCGATCTCATCGAGGAACAGCGTGCCGCCGTGGCACTGCTCGAACTTGCCGATGCGCCGGCGGTCCGCGCCGGTGAAGGCGCCCTTCTCGTGGCCGAACAGCTCGCTCTCCAGCAAGCTCTCGGGGATGGCCGCGCAGTTAATTGCGAGGAACGGCGCCTTGGCACGAGGGCCATGCTGATAAATGGCGCGGGCGACGAGTTCCTTGCCGGTGCCGGTCTCACCGGTGATCAGGACTGGCACGTCTTGGGCGGCGACGCGGCCGATCGCCTTATAAACTTCGCACATCGCCGGGCAACAGCCTACGATCGCCTCGCCTTGAAGGTCATCGTCCGGTACCGTTTCCGCAACGACAGCCGGCTCACGCATCAAGCGCGCAACCTTCAGGGCTTCGCCGATCACGCGGTCTAGTTTTTGCACATCGAGCGGCTTGAGGAGGTAGTCGTAGGCCCCTTGCCGCATCGCCTCAATAGCAGAATCCGCGGACCGCGACAGCGTGACAAACAGAATGGGGATGCGGGCGTCAACGACGCGAATCTGCTTCAAGACATCCAGGCCGGACTGGTCAGGTAGGCGCAGGTCGAGCAAAATGACATCCGGCAGCGCGGCCTTGATGCGTTTGAGGCCATCGCTGCCCGTGTAGGCGATATCGACTCGGTGGGCAGGGGCGGGGAAGAGATGGCGTACCTTCTCCGGGAGTAGTTCCGGATCGTCATCAATTAGTAATAAGTGCGCCATGATGCGGTTCTTTCGACGGACGGACAGCGCCGTGGCCTGCTGGCCCGGCATTGTACCGACTTTTCGGATGGTTGTCCGCACTTGGCTTGTGTGGTGATATTTGTGTTTACACCGTACTGAGCGTTGTCGGGCGACAGGAGTGGGTTGAGTCGTAGCCGTTCGATTGGGGTCTTTATGAAAGAACGCCAGGTCAAAGTCGTCGAGGAGGCACTTCGGGCTAGCGAGCAGCGGTTCCGCGGCACTTTCGAGAACGCCGCAGTCGGCATCGTCCACAATGACTTCGCCGGCCGGTTCCTCCTCGTCAATGAGAAGTTCTGTACTATCGTCGGCTATTCTCATGGGGAACTGCTCCAGAAGACCCTCCAGGACATCATCCACCCCGACGATCTGGCCGCATTCGTGGAGCCTTACGAATCATGTTTTGCGCGCGATGAGCAGCCCGCGACTGGTGCGGAGAGGCGGTACCTGCGTAAGGATGGCTCGACGGTCTGGGTCGAGGTGTTCGCCTCGTTCCCGCGCGATGAGTCGGGCCGCACCACGTACGCCATCGGCGTGGTCCAGGACATCTCGGACCGCAAGCGCCTTGAAGAGGAGTTGCGGCAGGCGAACGCGCTACTTCAAGGGGTCGCCGATGGGACGCAGGACGCCGTGTACGTCAAGGACTTGGCGGGCAGGCATCTCATGTTCAACCCGGCGGCCAGCCGATTGGTCGGCAAGCCGATCGCGGAAGTGCTGGGCCGGGACGACACCGCGATCTTTGACGCTGACGGCGCCCGCATCGTGATGGCTCACGACCGGCAAGTGATGGAAACTGGGACAGCCGCCAGCTTCGAGCATGAGTTGACCGCTGGAGGCGTGACCCGGACCTATCTCTCGTCCAAGGCCCCCTACCGCGACGATCACGGGAATATCGTCGGCATTATCGGCATCTGCCATGATATTACAGAACGCAAACGCGTCGAAGAGGAACTGCGCGCCAGCGAGGAACGGTTCCGCACCTTGGCCAAGGTGAGCAACGACGCCGTTTGGGACTGGACATTGTCCACCAACCAGGTCTGGTGGAACGAAGGAGTGCACACACTCTTCGGCTATCGTGTGGAAGAGGTCACGGCGGATCCCAACTGGTGGCTCGAACGGATTCACCCGGAGGACCGAGCGGCGGTCGAGGCATTCTTCTTCGAGGTCGTCCATGGGAAGGAGTTAACCTGGGTCGACGAGTACCGCTTCCGGTGCGCCGACGGCTCGTACAAGGACGTCTACGACAGGGGCTGCGTCCTGCGCGATGCCGCAGGCCAGGCGACGCAGATGATCGGGGCGATGCTGGACATCACTGACAGAAAGCGCGCCGAGGTGGCGCTGAAGCACGAGCGGTTTCTGTTGCACACTCTCATGGATAATCTTCCGGACGGCATTTACTTCAAAGATACCGCGAGCCGTTTCTTGCGTGTCAACAAGGCGCTCGCTGAGGCGTGTGGCCTCGCCGATCCAGCACAAGCGGTCGGTAAGACCGATTTCGACTTCTTCCCGGAGGCGCTGGCACGTTCGGCCTACGAGGACGAACAGGAGATCATCCGCACTGGGCAGGCGGTGGTCGGCAAGGATGAAAAAGCGTTCGCCAAGGGCAGCCACGTGGGGTGGGTCTCGACCACCAAGATGCCGTTGCGCGACAGGGACGGCGCGATTATCGGGACATTTGGCGTCTCACGGCATATCACGAGCCTCAAGCGTGCCGAGGAGGCCTTGCGGGCCAGCGAACAACGGTTTCGGACCTTTGTGGACCATGCCACAGACGCATTCTTCCTGTTCGACGACCAACACGTCATCCTCGACGTCAATCGTCAGGCCTGTCAAAGATTGGGGTACACCCGGGAAGAGTTGCTGGGAATGACTCCGCTCGACTTCGCCCCCGATGTCACCCCCGAGCATTTGGAAGAGTTAAACCGCAAGCTCGACGACGGACAGTCGATGGCGTTCGAGTCCCGACACCGCCGCAAGGATGGGACGGTCTTCCCAGTGGAGATCAGGGGCCAGGTGTTTTGGGACGGTGGCCGCCGCTTCGCAGTGGCCCTGGCGCGGGACGTCACGGAACGGAAGCGAATGGAGGAGCAGGTTCGACTGGCTTCCGCCCGCCTCGAACTGGCATTGCGCGGCTCCAATATCGGCTTCTGGGACATTGACATGCCCGATGGCGACCTCGCGAACGGCCGTATCTATTACGCCAATGTTTGGGAGCAACTCGGGTACCAACGTCCCGATTCAGCGATCGACCAACTGGCCGGGATGGCCCTGATCCACCCCGATGATCGTGCCGCTCACGTACTGGCTGCTCGCCGCTACCTGGCCGGCGAGACCCGCGAATTCACGGTCGAAAGCCGGGTCTGCCACAAGGACGGTTCCTACCGCTGGATAATCTCCAGGGGCGTGGCCATGCGAGACGTCTCGGGCCGGCCGATTCGCTTTCTGGGAACCGGAGTCGATATCACCGACCTGAAGCAGGCCGAGGAAGCGCTGCGTCAGGCGAACGCCCGCGTGGAGTTGGCGGTGCGGAGTTCCGACATCTCCATTTGGGAATGTAACATGCCGGACGGCCGGATCGAGAACGCCCAACTCCGCCTGTTCAACGTGTGGGAATCACTCGGCTACGAAGCGTCCAAGATGCCCACAGACTATGCATCCGCGTGCGCGGTGTTTTTTCTGCCGGAGGATCTGGAGCGTGTGGGCCGCGAGATTCAAGAGCTACTTGCCAGTAATGGGCAGGACTGGAAGAATGAGTATCGAACGCTGGCCAAGGATGGCTCGACCCGCTGGAATCTGGCGCGCGGCACCGTGTTGCGCAACCCGGAGGGAAAACCGTTTCGATTCATTGGAACATCCACTGACATTACCGACCGCAGGCGGGCGGAGGAGGCGCTGCGTGAGAGTGAGGAGCGGTTCCGACAGCTCGCGGAAAACGTTCGCGGAGTCTTCTGGTTGCAGGAAGCTGGATGGGGGCGTTTGCTCTACATTTCTCCGGCCTATGAAGAAATCTGGGGGCGTACCTGCCAGAGCCTCTACGAACAACCGCGCTCGTGGATCGACACCGTCCATCCCGCAGATCGAGACTTCGTTTTTGCCAGCCTGGAGCAGCAGCATCGCGGCATCTCCACCGAGACGGAATTTCGCATCGCGCGGCCCGATGGCTCAATCCGCTGGGTGCGCTGTGGTGCCTTTCCTCTGCAGAACCAGAAGGGGGAACTGCGTCGCACCGCCGGGCTGGTGGAAGACATCACCGAACGAAAGCATTTTGAAGAGGAGTTGCGGCGTGCCAAGGAAGCGGCCGAGGCGGCCAACCGCGCCAAGGACGATTTTTTGGCCAATGTCAGCCACGAAATCCGAACGCCCATGAATGCCATCATTGGAATGACTGAGCTCGTGCTCGACACACCGCTGGACGAGGACCAGCGTCAGGGCTTGAAGACGGTCAAGTCGGCGGCCGACAGCCTGCTGGGAATCATCAATGACCTGCTTGACTTCTCGAAAATTGAAGCTGGTAAGCTGGATTTGATGCATGCCGACTTCTCGCTGCGGGGGGCAGTCGGAGATACCCTACGCGCCTTGGCCGTACGAGCCCATAAGAAAGGACTGGAGTTGATCTACCAGATCCAGCCGGACGTCCCCGATTCCCTGATCGGCGACGCCGGTCGACTGCGGCAGGTACTCCTGAACTTGGCGGGCAACGCCGTCAAGTTCACCGACGAGGGCGAGGTCGTGGTGCACGTGGAGATGGATCAGGGAGACAGCCCACTACCGTCAGGGAAAACCGAGGAAGTCGCTATCCGCTTCACCGTGCGCGATACCGGCATCGGCATCCCGCCCGACCAGCAGGAGCGCATCTTCCGGGCCTTCGAGCAGGAGGACACATCCACGACGCGCAAGTACGGCGGCACCGGCCTGGGTCTGACGATTGCCGCCCGGTTGGTGGCTCTCATGGGCGGAACGATCAGAGTGGACAGCGCGCCGGGGCAGGGTAGCACCTTCGCCTTCACGGCGCGCTTTGGCCGACAGCCGCACCCGCCGGAGCAGGGCATGGTTCAGTCGCTCGACCCGGTGGCTGCGCGGCTTCACGATCTGCCCGTGCTGGTGGTCGATGACAACGCCACCAATCGGCATATCCTTGAGGAGTGGTTGCGCGGTTGGCAGATGGGGCCCACGGCGGTGGCCGACGGGATGGCTGCCATGGACGCCCTGTGGCACCGCGCTGCCAATGGCCGACCGTACGCGCTGGTACTCCTAGATGCCCGCATGCCCGGCGCGGATGGCCTGACGGTTGCCGCCATGATTCGCGAAAGAGCCGAACTCGCTCCCACGCACATCATCCTATTGACTTCCGGAGAGCGTACTGGAGACCCAACCCGCATTCGTGACCTGCGGATCGATGCGCAGTTGCTCAAGCCCGTGCAGCAGGACGAGCTGCTCGAAACGATCTACCGGGTGATGAGTCGGTCACAGAGCATCCCGTCGATCGCCTCACCCTCCTCTCGTCAGGCAAGCGCCGCGCTTGTCCCGGCAATTAGACCACTGCACATCCTTGTCGCCGAAGACAATGAGTTGAGCGCGCAAGTCCTGGAGCAAGCACTTGTCCGGCAGGGGCATCGTGTTCGGCTGGCGGGGAACGGCCGGGATGTGCTGACGCTGGCGGAACAAGGGGGGTTTGACTTGTTGCTCCTGGACGTTCATATGCCGGAACTGGACGGCTTCCAAGTCGTGCAGGCCATTCGCCAGCGGGAGTTGACCGTGGGAGGACACCTGCCAGTCATTGCCTTGACGGCGCGCTCCCGGAAAGAGGATCGCGAGCGTTGCCTCGCGGCGGGAATGGATGATTTCCAGATCAAGCCGATCCGTCCCGCCGACCTTCTGGCAGCCGTCGGCCGGGTGATTAGAAATCTTCCATCACAGAGGCGGGACCTGCTCGACGCGCCGGTGCTGTTGGCCGCCTGCGGTGGCGACCCAACGCTTCTCAGGAAGATGTGTCAGACGCTCACCGCGCGCGCCCCGCAGCAGCTTGCCGCACTCCGAGAGGCGATGCGTGAGCAGAATGCGCAGCAGGTGGGCGAAGCGGCTCACAAATGTTGCGGCATGCTCTCGGAATTTTCCGCGGTAGCGGGTGAGCTCGCGGGAAATCTTGAGGATCTTGCGGCCGGTACACAGCTTGATCACGCCGCTCCTATCTTGGAACAGCTTGAAACGACAGCACATGAACTCGTCAAGCAGATTGACGGGATCACAGTCGAAGCCTTACAGCGTCAAGCAAAAAACATGGACGAACATTTTGGCCCAGCCGGTCCTTAAGCGATGAGGGGTCCGAGACAATCGCCTCGGTCACGTCGACGGATGTATCCAAAAGTTGTGAATATTTGATTCTGGTCACATCATTGTATGCGAGACTACTGAGCGTTGAGGGTGAACTTGGGCATTCGGCCCTCGGGGACTGTAGAATGGCAAAATTGGCGGTCCGTGGGGCTACAGCATCGCGAGTCGTTACAACGATTCTAATTACATAGTGGTTTCCATATAATCTTCCTCAATGAGCGAAGACCGAACTACGATTGCTGTTGAGAATTACCTGGGCGAACTGGCCAATCTGGATGGGAATTCTCCCGCGGAGCCGGTGGTGCGGGCGCTCATCGATCGTTCGGTGAAGCGGCTGCACCTGTTGTGCCACTCGCTGCTCGCGCGAAGTTACCCTCGTCTCATGCGGCCGCCGCTCAATCTGCAAGCGGAAGAATTGCTGAGCTCCGTCGTCGATCGACTCCTGAAGGCGATGCGCGAGGTGCGGCCGTCGACAGTTCGGCAATTCTTCGGCCTGGCGAACCAACACATGCGTTGGGAACTCAATGATCTGGCTCGGCGGTTAGACTACCAGCAGCTCCCAATGGTGGCGCTGCCGGATGAATTCGTGGCTGCACCGGAAAGCACCGGATCACGACTTAGCCTGAATGCGGTGCGGATGCTGGAGGCGATTGAAAGTTTACCCGAGGAAGAGCGCGAGGTCTTCAGCCTGGTGCGTTTCCAGGACATGTCGCTGGTTGACGTGGCGGAGATTTTGAGCGTTTCAACGAGAACTGTACAGCGGAGGTTAAATCGCAGTCTGAAGCTGCTAGCCGAAAAGCTGGGGGATCTGGAACCCGCGCCGGACTCTCCGGACGAAGGGTGATGGGCGACGACCGACGCTGAGCTAAGTGGGGGAGCAGAAATAACTATGAAGCCACGTTCTGGCGAGCGTGGCTACCATGTCGGCTCCGGATCTAACGGATCGCTGTTGCCTGGGCGAGCACCTGTTCGAACCTGACCCAGATCGCCGCGCACGCGGAACGTTCTGCCGCCGACAGCTTGTCGAGCTCTCCTGGTTCACGCAGCCCAACCAAGTCCGGAGTGTAGCGCCACGCTTCCAGTCGCATCCGCGCGGTTGCGGCCTGAGTTGCCCCGCGAGCGAGTGCGTCGTTCCAGGCTTCGAGGTCCGCGCGCAGCCATTGCCTGGCTGATTCGCGCCAGCGCCGTTTTTGCATTTCAGTTAAGGTGGCAGCATCGTCGCCGCGATTGCAGCCGGCCTGGGCGGCGGCCCGAGCGGCTCCTTCGCGATGCCCGGCCAGCAGATCATTGGCCCGAGCCGGCTCGGCGTCAAAGATCGCGACGTACAGGTTGGCCATATTGTGAAAACGCTTCAAGTAGCGGCAGGCGTCGATCAAGGCGAGACGTTCTTCTGTGTCCACGGGCTGGTACTTGCCAGCCAGGAAAGCCGGGAGGTTGGGAACGATCAGGTGCTCGGCCTCACGCCGCAGAGCATGACAGATCCAGTCATTGCGGCCCCGGGCCAGGGCGGGCCGCCAATCGTGGGCCAGGACCGCGGCAGCCAGCGTCTGGCGGGCGCTGGTCTTTTGTCCGAGTTGATGCTCAGCCATTGCCCGAACCAGGTGCGGCGCGGGGCCCAGCACGTGGGAGGCGCTACCGCTCAGGATTGAGATCGCGCTTTCCAAGCGGTTGCGGCGGTACTCGGCCAACCCTTTGGCAAACAAGTAGTACGGCTCGGCTGGCGAGGAAGCCACGGCCCGATCAACCATGCGTTCCGCCGCATCCAGCAGTTCCTTGGAAAGGGGCATCAGCAACGAGGCTCGCCCCGCACGCTCCGCAATCTGGGGATCTTCATTCGTGGCGAAGCGCTGCAGCAGCACCTGGCGGATGCGCAGGTACTCGGCTTCATCGCCGAGATACAAACACAACTCAGCATAGGAATCCCAGTCGTCGTAATTCGGCGGCTCGGCATCGAGAGCTTCCCGCCAAGCCCGGCGTGCTTCGGTTAATTTCCCCTGCTCAATCAAGATGAGCCGTATTCCCGCGTGAGCGGAGGCCACTTTAGGATCGAGCGCGATTGCCTGGCGGTAGTGATTCAACGCCCCCGCCGGCTTGCCCTTGGTGCGCAGATCATTTCCCAACTTGATGTGCAACTCGGCGAGATCGTGGCCGAATTGCTGACGAATATTCGCCTGGCCCAGCGCTTCGTGGCGTCGGGGATTGGTCGAGGACGAAATTCCGAGATCACTATGTGCGAGCGTCGCGGATGGGTCGATCTCCATTGCTTTCCGAAAATGGATTTCCGCATCCTCGGTGCGTCCCAAGAGGGTCAGGCACAGGCCGAGTTGGTCGTAGACCACCGCGGCGTCCGGTCGCAAGGCGATGGCCGCCTGGTAATAGCGAATGGCCTCGGAAGCAGTGTTCTTTTCCATCAAGGCCTCGGCCAGGCTGAGATTCGCCCAGAAGTCACCAGGATGTGCCTGTTGAATTCGCATTGAGTAGGGCAATGCGTCCGAGCCCAGATCCTGCAAGTGCCGCGCGAGCGCCAGTTGCAACGGAATCGACACATCGTGGGGCGCCGTTTCAACGAGTCCCACGAAGGCTGCCTTGTCCCGCCAGATTTCCACGTCACGAGCGCGATCGCGCCAATGAGTCGGGTCCGGCGGTTCGCGTTGCTCCACAACTTTGCGGGCGACTGTCAGCACCCAACTCTGGCGCGCGGGATTCATCGCACAGGCAGACCAGTCGTCGAGAGCCGCGACGAGCGCCTTGTGGATATTCGAGGCACCGACCCGTTCGGCGACCTCGGTGGTCGAATCGTTGACTGAGCCCAGCTTGGCCTTCAACAGAACCGTTTCGTATTCCTTCTCAGAATCCGAAAACGCCGCTCGCTGTCCCATTCGGCCGGCTCGTCCGAGGCGAATTCCTTCCAGTTGCGATGACAGATCCAAATCGCGAATGCCTTGTTCAAGACGGCGCTGCAGAGGCGCCGAGCGCACCCCCGTCAGCCGCACCTTGGCCCGTTCCAACGCCTCACGCGCAGCGGACCAGGCGCTGTTCATTAAGAACCTTTCCATGTTCTGCAGATCCTCGCCGGCCGCTTGTGCGGTGGCCAGTTCCTGAGTCTGCTGCCGGCGCCGGACCGATGCTCTCTCGGCACTCACCCAGAGACTGCCCCCCACGAGCGCCACTATGAGCAGCGCTCCCAAGGCGAGAGCCGCGGAGAGTGCCGGTCGTTGACGAATTCGCCGCGACAGCCGTTCGAGCGGCCGTTCGGGACGTGCCAGGATTGCCTCGCCGCGCCGGAATCGCAACAGGTCGTCGGCCAGGAGTGCAGCCGTCGCGTAACGTCGGCTCGGGTCCTTGAACAGGCACTTCAAGCAAATCGTTTCGAGATCCCGCGGAACCTTATCATTCAGTCGGGCAGGTGGCACGGGCTCATCGGCAATCACCTGTCGACCAAGTTCCACAGCGTTCTCTCCCTGGAACGGCGGTCTGCCGATGAGCATTTCATAAAGAATCGTGCCCAGGGCGTAGATGTCCGCGGCAGGACCCACAAGGTGCGACTTTCCCAAGGTCTGCTCGGGTGCCATATAGCTCGGGGTGCCCAGTCGAGCGCCGCTCAGTGTCAGCCCGTCATCGCTGCCGAACTGCCTGGCCAACCCGAAGTCGGCGATCTTGGGGATTCCATCGGCCGTGAGCAGAACATTGGCCGGCTTCAAGTCCCGGTGGACGATACCACTCTGATGCGCCGTGTGAATGGCGTCGGCTAGAGTCGCCAGCAATTCCGCCGCCTTCCGAGCGGGTTCTGGCGTTCCCTTGAGCATTTGGGCCAAGTTCCCGCCTTCGAGATACTCCATCGTGAAGTACGACTTCCCGTCGTGGTCACCCGCGCCGTAGACCTGAACGATGTTGGCGTGACGCAGTCCCGCCACAGCCTCGGCTTCACGTAAAAATCGTTCCTGCTCTCCCACGCCCGCATAGGCACCAGCCAGCAGCATCTTGATGGCGACTGGTCGATTGAGTCGCAGGTCCCGAGCCAGATACACAATTCCCATTCCACCGCGCCCCAGCACAGACTCAACTTCGTATCCGTGAATCTGCGGCAAGTCGGTACCAGATGGACCGGCGGAAGTGGTTTCGGCAGCGGATTTCGTTTCCCGAGTGGGAATCAATTCCTCGAGCTGGGCCTGCACGAGGCGAATCCGCTGCCAACGCTTGCGAACCTCTGGAAGAAGCTCGGGGCACGCGCTGCAAACGTCTTCGGGCAACCGCTCCGATTCAAGCAGTTCGTCCAGCAGCAACTGCACTCGGGCTTCGTCGGACATCCAAGTTTCCCCAAAACCGGACTGCTCAATCCGGTCATGCTCATCGATTTTGTCGGAAGAAGCGACCACTTCCCCCATGCCATGCACCTGGGGTGTCGCAGCTTTGTAGATTCTACCACCGTTGGCGAGGCTGATGGGAGGGCGAGGGACCCAACCCAGAGGGTACCCCGCCGAGCCGAAGACGACCGAAGGTCGGCGGCCGCCGGAGGCCTAGATTGTTGATCGTTAAAGAATAATGAATTAGGAATATCTCACGCAAAGGCGCCAAGGCGCAAAGAAAAGAAAGCGATGTTTCTTACTCGGTCGAGCATCGGAACTTTGCGCCTTGGCGCCTTTGCGTGAGATCATTCTTCATTGTTTGGAGGCCTCCGGCGGACTCCGAGCTAAAGCTCGCTTTAGGCTCGGCGGGAGCCTTGCCCTCCCAGCCGGCAGCAAGGGCGCGGGCGGTCGCCGTTCTGCCGTTGCGACCGCCCTCCCCGATCCATCAACTCGGGCTGCCGTAGATCGCCAGATCCCACAGGGAGTAACCATACTGCGTGGCGCGCTGCAGGCCGACCATGCGCACGTAGCGGCCGGTGGCCGTCATCCCGGTCAGGTCATCGATGCCGCCGTCGCTGTCGGCTGTCGTGGCGTAAATCGTCTGCCAGGTGACCCCGTCGTCCGAGACATCAATGCGGTAGCGTTTTCCGTAGGCGGCCTCCCAGTTCAGTCGCACCCGCCCGATCGAGGTGACGGTCCCCAGGTCCACCTGGAGCCACTGGTCGTCGGTGAACTTGCTCGACCACCGGCTGCCGGTGTTGCCGTCGGTCGCGTTCGCGGCGACGGTCCCGCCATTCTCGACCGAAGACGCCGTCGTGAACTTGCCGAGCGCCAGATTAGGACCATAGGCCGTCAAGTCGACGGTCTTGGTGGTCGTCAGCCCATTCGCGTCGCGAACTGTGAGCAGAAGACTGTAGGCTCCCCCCTGCGAAAATGTAGCGGTCGTGTCCTTGGCGGCGTTTGTGCCGTTCACACTAAAGACCGGGTCGGCGGCACCAGCTGGCTTGGCAGCCACGCTCCAAGTATAGGTGAGAGCCGCTCGGCCTCCATCGTCATCACCGAGCACGGAGAGAGTCGCACCCGTCGCCGTCAGACTGGCACTCGCCGGAATGACGATGTTCGGCGCCTGGTTGCCAGTCCCGGTGGGGCTCCCGTAGACCGCCAAGTCAAACAGGGAATAGCCGTACGGAGTGTTTCGCTGCAGGCCGACCAGGCGGACGAATCGGCCAACGCCGGTCAGCCCGCTCAGGTCGTCGATGCCGCCGTCGCTGTTGCTGGTCGTCGTGTAAATCGTGCTCCAGGTCTCACCGTCGGTCGACACGTCGATCCGATATCGCTTGCCGAACGCACGCTCCCAGTTCAGCGTTACCTGATTGATCTTGTAACTGGCCCCCAAGTCCACCTGCAGCCATTGATTGTCGCTAAACTGGCTCGACCAGCGCGATGCGACGCTGTCGTCCACTAAGTTGTTAGCAGCAAACCGAATGTCCTCGGCAGACGATGCCGTGGCCAGTTTGCCCAGGGCCAGGTTCGGTCCGGCGACCGTGACATCGACCGTGCTGGTCACGGTCAGACCGCCGGCATCCTGAATGGTGGCGAGCAGCGTGTAGGTGCCCCCCGCGGAGAAGGTCGCTGTGATATTCTGGGCAGAGTTAGTGCCGTTGCTATTGAAGGTCGGATCAGCCGCGCCGGCTGGCTTGCCGACTACGCTCCACGTGTAAGTCAGGCTCGACTCGCCACCATCGTCAGCGCCGAGGACATTCAAAGCCGCAGTGGTTGTGGTGATGTTGACCGCGTTGGCGGGGGAGCTCACGGTCGGCGGCAGATTGCTTGGGACGGGTACCGTGCCATAGACCTCCATTTCAAACAGGGAGTAGCCGTACGGCGAGGAGCGCTCTAGTCCCTGCATGCGGACATATTGCCCGGCACCGCTCAAGCCGACCAGGTCGTCCAATCCGCCATCGCTGTCGGTGAGTGTCGTGTAGATCGACTGCCAGTGGTTACCGTCGTCGGAAACCTCAATGGTGTAGCGTTTGCCGTAGGCGTTCTCCCAGTGGAGGAGCACGCCGTGAATGTCGTAGTGCGCCCCCAAGTCGATTTGCAGATACTCGTTGTTGGTAAACTTGCTCGACCAACGTGTGTTGGAATTGCCATCCACGGCGTTGGCCGCGGACAGGCCGTCATTCTCGCTTGTGGATGCCGTCGCGAGCGCATGCAGTGCCAGATTGACCCGCGCGACATAGGTGGCAATGTAAGTGGTGTTCGCCGCCGAGGTCACGCTATGCTGTGCCGTTCCGCCGTCGGACCAGGAGACGAAATCGTAGGTGACGTCATTAATCGTTTGCGAGAGCGGCGCCCCGATGGGCCGCAGAAAGCCCACCACGTTCGAGACGGTGTGCGGCAACGTCGTGGGTTGCGTATCGAGCGTTAGCTGGGCCCCCGGCAAATTGCTGAGCAGCGTGATGGTGGCCGTGTTGGGTTCGACCACCAGCTGCTGAGTGGAGGTCAATCCCTGGGCATCCTGGGCGGTAAGCGTAATGGCATAGCCCACGTCGGTGAGGTTGTACGGCCCGATGGTGGCCGGTGTGAACGAGCCCGACGCCGTGCCGCTGGCGGAATCGAACGGTCGGGTCAAACCAGGCAGGCCGTCGCCGTCCTGGTCGCCCAGCGCGATCGACGTCAGGTAGTTAATCGTCCAGATGAAGGTGCTACCGCCCAGGTTGCCCTCCTCAGGATCCGTGGCGCCTCCCACGAAATGAATCGACTGACCGGCAGTGAACTTGCCGTTAGTCAGGCCGTCGTCGATCGTGATGATGGGAGTGTTCGGCGCGTGATCGTTCAGCACCGTCAGTTGAGCCGCATTGCTAAGGTCCGTCCCGGAGCCATTCGTCGCCTGGGCCCGGAAGAGGGCGCTGCTGTCGCTGAGCTGCGGCGTGAGGCTCAACGATTTGGAAGTCGCCCCCGCGATGTCGGCCCAGTTCAAGCCATTGTCATCGCTGCGCTGCCACTGGAAAGTCGGGGCCGGGCTCCCGGAGGCCTCCACGGTGAAAGTCGCCGTCTGGCCGAGACCCACCGTGACGTCTTCCGGCTGCTGGGTGATGGCTGGCGCCCAACTGTCCGAGTAGGTGACGCGGAAGACCTTGTCGCTCCAGCGCGAGAGGTAGTACAGGCTACCGTCCGCCGTCACTTTCAGGTCCACGGCCCCGGCAAAGTCGGCGAAGGGGCTCACCTCTTTAGTGGCGGAGTCGATGCGATAGATCCAGCCCGCACCCACGTCGGCGAAGAAGTAATCACCCTGGTAGTCCGCTGGGAATTGCGACACAGCCGGGTTGTAGAACGCTCCACCCGTGAGGACGTTGCCCGACGGGGTCGACTGGGCGGGGTCGTGGCTGTAGGCATAGAAGGGCTTGGTGAAATTCGGGAACGCGGACTGGTTGAAGTTGCCCTCCGTATCGCCCCAGCCGAAGTTGCGGCCGCGACCACCCTCGTCGATCTCTTCCCAGGAACTCTGGCCGACGTCGCCGATAAACATGCGCCCCGTACCCGGTTGGAACGTGAAGGTGAAGGGATTGCGCAGACCGAGCGCCCAGATCGCATCTTGGTTCGGACCGGCACCATCATAAAACGGGTTGTCGGTGGGAATCGTGCCGTCGGCGTTGATCCGCAGCATTTTTCCGTGCTGCGAAGCCAACGATTGCGCAGTGATGCTGCCCTGGGAATCGTCGCCGGTGGCGATATAGAGCTTGCCGTCGGGACCAAAGTGGATGGCCCCGCCGTTGTGGTTACCCGCGTCGTGCGGGTCCCCTTCCCAGATGACCTGCTCGCTGCCCGCCAGGGCCAGTTCGCCAGTCGCGTCCGCGGTGAAGCGGCTCACGCGGTTGTGGCCGTCACCGCCGGCGGTCGTGTAATAGACATACACGAAATGGTCGCTGGCGTAGTTCGGGTCGAAGGTCACGCCGAGCAGCCCCCGCTCACTGAGGGTGTCGGTCACGATCGGTGTGTCGCGAAAGAAATTCGCCTGTTGCAATGTGCCATCCTGCCAGACTGGCATCGTGCCGCGCTGCTCGGTGATAAACATCTTCCCGTCCGGGGAAAATTCCGTGGTGGTCGGACTATTCAGCCCGCTCGCCACGATCGACTCGGTAAAGCCCGGCAGCAAACTGGCGGGAACCAGGCGCTCTTCGAGATTCTCGATGCGCAGTCCATAGGCATGTCGACGGAGGTTCTGCTGGCGGCGCGAGACGCGCGGCAGGAACAAGTTCTTGAGCCAACCCATAATAGGGCTCCTTTGAGCTCGAGGTGAAGAAACATCAACAGGGTTCGGTTGACGCTCGCAACTTGGCAAGCAAAGGCGGCCAGTGCGTACCACGCTGGGCACCGTGTCCGCCGACTACCGAACGTCTGCGTTGGAGGCGGAGCAGAATGGGAGGACCAAACAGTTTCCCGCCTGAAAAGAAGAAGCGTAACCCCACGACACATGGAACTCGGGGACGCCGAGGGCCGGGGGTCGCCGGAGCCTGTGTTAAGTTGCAGCCCAACTTGCGTCAGAGTGGACTACCTAATGGAGCCAGTCGATCCAGTCCTGACGGTCCAACTACGCTTGACCTAAGTTGCCGTTGCATTTGATCTTGCTGTACTGGTAGCAAGATTTGAATCGGCGACCTGAGTGCCCCGAATGGAGATGTGTTTCCCAAGTAATGCCGGCACCCACGGCTGCTCAGACTGCAGTCCGATTCGGCCTCACGGGGACTTGCGGTCCCGTCAAGTTGTCCCAAATGTCTTGTTCAAAATAGCTTGAGACATCTCGTCGAGGGCAAATGCGATGCGTAAAACTGGTCGCCCGAATCCACCTTTCTCCTGGAACAGCAGCCCGCGTCTCCCGGAGACAAAGGATGACAAACCCTGGTCAAACACCACGGGGGTTATATTTTTTGAGATCCTGTATCCCGATCTTCTTGGTGCCATCTGATGGCTCCGGATGTCCCCCGGGTGGTCTCAGGATTACTGCTATAGCACTCTTGAAAAGAAGATTGGCCAGAGCCTTCGCTCGTTCCTTCATCGCGATGTGGGTGTATTTCATCGCCTGCTTGATGGCCGAACGCCGGGCGAGCTCTTTCGCCTCGGGAAGTGTGGCTCCGTTTGTCATCAGGCCAGTGATGTAGCTGTGCCGGCCATTGTGCCACTATTTTCCCGCTGCAAGCGGGGGACAAGCAGTGCCAACGAACGTCGATCGGGCACTGCTCCGATTTTTGCGGCGCGGGTTTTGGTAGTCGCTTTCGCGCTCTTGGGCTTGCCGCGGAGCGCTGCGGAAATCTTGGCAGTCCGCGCGGGATCCTGCAAAGTCTCGTGCGCTTTGGCTAAAACCAACTCCGCAAACTTCGGATGGTTTCCATACGCCGAAGCTAGCTTTTGCTCGCCAATCGTGGGGCCCTGAATTTTCAGCCCCTTCCGCCACACGGTGACCGTCTGCGTACTGACGCCCCACCAATAAGCTATCGCCGTCACCGACTCCTTTCGAATTGCCTTCGCTAGCCCTCGAAAGATGACGAGTGCCTTCGCGCGCTTCGTCTTCCCGATTGGCCAGGGGATCTTTCCGTCAGTAATACCGACGATCGTGACTTCGCCCCGCACTTCATCGACGACGACTTGGCCGAGACGGAATCGTGGGGTTTTATAGAGTCCGCCGTACAAATTATATCTAGCATCCCCAAGATCAATTACGGGTGGCGGTTTCATAGTTTGTGCATGGTGAACGCCTCGCATCTAGCCGTCAACATTCACGGGTTGGCGACCTCCAAGAAACATTCAGAATTCTGCGAAACAGCGCTGGATGTCATTCCGCACCGGAGGTAACTGTGTGACTCGTTCGATGACCGAAACGATTCACCAGACCAGACGGGAGTTCGGAACATGGCGACAGATTGCGACAACCTCGGTGACGACCTTCAGATCACCAAGATTACACGGCAAGCAGCAGGCACGGGGACCTGGGTCTGCGGAACGCTTAACGGGTACCGCTTCGAGGCCTTGGTATTTCCCGCACACGCCGAGAACGCCGATTGGGAGCTGGGGCGAAGCCAGATCTCGAAGCTCTGGATCAAGGGCCTGGCCGACAACCAAACGGTCTTTAATTGGGACCGCGGGCAAGACGTCCCCGCGGCGGACGACGCCACCTACGCGGTGGTCGATTTCTTGGCGGCAGGTATAGCGGATTTGGTGTACGTGCCCTAGCCGAAACGCGGGCCAACCGCGTCGCTGCTGGGTGGTTCCGGCAGCCTGAAGATGGCAGCCACTCCATTCACTTCGCAGAAGGAACACGAACATGGCAAAGAAGGCATCCACGAAGACTAAGCCCGCTACAGCCCAACAGGCGGTAACGTTCAAGAAAGGCGGGTTCTACCAGGACCTCGGCGGTGAGCTCTGGTTTTGCACCAACGCCAAGCAGAAGAAGGTCGGCGACGACACCGTGGTGATGATGCAGCGGACCGAGGACGGCCAACCGGTCGGGGAAACGACAGAGGAGATGGCCGGATCGTTCAACAAGCAACTCTCCGCGGCCGATCTGAAGGAGTACCGATCGGTCTGCCAGCGCGAACAGGATGCAGAGGCGGAGGCCCAAAGCGCAGAAGTACCCGCGACCGGCAAACCCAAGGCCAAGAAGGTTAAGACGGCAACCGAACAGCCGAAGAAGATGAGTGCCTTGGACGCCGCCGCAAAAGTTCTGGGCGAATCAGCCGAACCGATGGCCACGAAGGAAATGATCGACGCTATGTCGGCCAAGGGATATTGGACCAGCCCCGGCGGGCAGACGCCCCACGCGACGCTTTACGCCGCGATCCTGCGGGAAATCAAAACCAAGGGTACCGAGTCGCGATTCCAGAAAACCGACAAGGGCCGGTTCGCCCTAGCAACGAAGTAGGGGGACGAAGCCATGACTATCGAACACCAGATCGCCGATGAGCTAGATTCGCGGATGCCAAAAAAACCGCCCACGCTGCTCGATGCCGCTCGGGCGCTACTCGAAGCCCGGGAAAACCAGATGGTCACCCGAGTCGAATGGGATAACCTCAAGGACGCAGTTGCCACGGCCAGCGACTGAATGCCAAGCGTAGAACCAAACGCCCGCGATTGACTCGTGTGGCGTTTCGGTCGTTCATGGAATCAGCGGTGACCGCTGCCGACCCAACAATTTGCGTTGTGGAGGGAATTCGGAGGTGTAAGGCTCGCGATTCAAATCGCCACGTAGCGACCGCGGAGGGGATCCTCTGCACAACGCTGTTTTCGCATGTGGACATATTGTTACATGGGCGCATCGGTGCATACACTAGCCTTGCGGGCCATTCACCATCGATCGTTGGGGGCACATCATGGCCGATCCACTCGACAATTTCGACATCAACGGCACCCTAGAAGAATATCGCAAGGCTTACCTAGCGGGAGCTAAAGGGGTCTGCGAAGTGTTTCGTAAGGCCTGGGCGGCGTTGAAAGGTGTCGACAATCTGCACGAGACGGCGTTCGGCAAACCGTAGTCGCCTGCAGGTGTCATTAGGTTTGTTGTGGCGCAAACATTCCGTGAATGCGCTCTAGCCCAATAGTTCCGTTCGAAGATGACCGGTTCCGGTGATTGGCAGCGGACGGCCTTCCGGGTCAGGAAACGTGCTTTCGGGATCGATGCCCAGCAAGTGAAAGGCCGTGGCGAGTACATCCTTCGGCGAAATCGGAGTCTCTTCGACATCGCCAGCGTGCTTGTCGGTACGTCCAACGACGTGACCTCGTCCCATGCCGCCGCCCGCGTACACTTGCGAGTACGCTCGTGACCAGTGATTTCGGCCCGCTCCCTTCGGCCCGGAATCGATCTGCGGCGTACGACCGTGTTCGCTGATCACCAATACCAGAGTCTCATCCAACAGGCCGCGTTGTTCCAGGTCCAGGATTAGGGCACTGAACGTGTGATCGAAGACTGGCAGTAAGAACTCTTTTAGCCGGCCGTAGTGGTTGTGGTGGGTGTCCCACGATCCGGCGTTCAGTCCGTAAGCGTCCCAGATCACCGTGACAAACTTGGTCCCCGCCTCGATCAACCGCCGGGCGGCCAGGCACGATTGGCCAAACAGGGTCATGCCGTACGCTTCGCGCACGGGCATCGGCTCCAGCCCGAAGTCCAGTGCCGCGTGCATTTTCCCGGAGGTCAGCAGCGAGAAGGCGACTTGCTGTTGCTGGCTGTAGGTGCTGATCCGTTCGTGAGCATCCAGATCGCGCCGCGCCTGGTCGAACTGCCCCAACAATGAGCGACGCAACTCGAACTGTGACGCCGTCGTGTTCGATAAACCGCCTCCGACCAGCCGCAATCGATCGGACGACTTGATTCCCAGCAAGGGATCCTTGAATGCCCTGCCGGGCCGCACCTCGGGGGCCAGCGTCGTGCCTTCCTCGGCAAAGTCGGTGTAGACAGGATCGTAGCGCATCCCGAGCATCGCTCCGTAGGGACCGGCCAGCGGCGGATACTCGTCCTTCGATCCCATCACGAAGGGCAATGCGACGTTGCGCGGCATCGCAGGCAATTTGCCACCCGTCCGCTGATCCTCAAAGTAATCCACGAGCGATCCGATGAATGGCCACTGCCGCTTATTGCGCGGCTCGGCTTCAATCTTGGTGTCGACCTCGGGAATCCCCGTGGTTGCGTAAACGGTGCCGTGCAAGGGGTACGGATGCGTCAAGGAACGCACCACGGTCAAGCGATCCATAATCCGGGCGATCTTCGGCAGATGGTCGCCAATCTCGATTCCCGGCACGTTGGTGGGAATCGACTTCATCTCTCCTTGAATCTCGACCGGAGCCTCCGGTTTCGGATCGAAGGTCTCATGCTGCGGAGGCGACCCGTACTTGTAGATCAGGATGCAAGACTTGGCTTGCCCAAACTTGGAGCCCAAGTCAATGGGGTTGGCATGGACTTGCTGCCAGCCCAACACATCCTGCAAGGCCACGCCAAACGCGCCCAGTCCGCCGATGTGCAGCAGATCACGGCGCGTCAGGCCATTACACAGGACTTTGGGATTACCTAAAAGTCGAAGCATGTCTGTCAGGTCCTCTCAACAAGGTCCTCATAATCCCCAGGCGGCAGGAGATTATGTTACAGACAATCCGGGATGATTGCATCAGGAAATTGTGGCATATTGGGTGCCCCTGACTGTCACACCGAAGCAGGTTTGGAGAGTCGATCCTACGTCATCTCAATGTGGTCTGTGACGAGATTCCGAACAAGTTCCCCACCGCTTCCTCGTCGTCGATCAGCACGTGCAAATAAGTCGAAGTGATCGAAACATTGGCATGCCCTGCCGCATCACGGACTTCCGCCAGATTGCGACTGCCGGCGAGCGCGTGACTAATGAAGGTGTGCCGCCCGTGGTGAATCGTCAGAGTTTCCAATCGAGCCAACCCGAGGATTTTGCACGCAGTTCGGAACCGCTTCCTCAATGTGTGACGCGACATCCGGATTCCAATTCTCCCATCGCGCAATGACGCCACGAACGGCAACTCGGCATTCGGATTGATCGCCAGTTTGTCTTTCTTCCAGGCCGCCAGATCGGCCAACGTGCCGGCGTCCCACCAGAGCGGTACGTTTCGCCGACGACCGCCCTTGGCGGCGCCACGGCGTATCCTGACGTGGGGACGGGCGGCTTCCACCCGAACGTCGGACACGTGGAGACTCGCGATCTCCGACGCACGGAGGCCGCAACACGTGGCCAGGCGGAAGATGATCAAGTTCAACCGGGTATTGGGAGAACGGTCGGCCTTCCGGCGCAGGTCGGCCAGCACCGCGGCCAGTTCTTTTCGCATGAGGATTTTCGTGGCATCGGCTCCCGGGGAACGGTAGGGCTGCATGCTGCTTCCTGGTGGTTTGGGTAATCTGACTCTCCCGGAGACGGTTTCCGGCGACGTCCAGTCAGTACCTCAATCCGCCACAACAAGGAAGCGAGCTCGGACCCAGTTCGCCCATCCTGGGTCCATGTTGACCAACACTGGTCGACTCCTGAGCAAAGGTTGAAGGTGGTCACGTGCAAACATATTCGATGTGATCGTCATCGAATCGATACTGGAGCCCACTCAGCAACTCCGCTGCGATCCGAATCGCCATCTCCAAGGCGTCAGGACCATCGTCATGGTCGGCCAGCGGGAAATCTCGGAGCTGCTCGACCAATAGGCGGGCTCCCGGCGAATCACCCTTAAACCGAATCCGACCGCTTGCCAGATATTGGGTCAGGCCGCGAATCCGCACCAGCTTATTGGTTTGGTTATTGAAGCCGAAGACAGGCATGTAGATGCCCGCCTCGTTAGCCCGGCGGAACATCTCGTCGGCCAGCATCGATTGAAATTGGTTCGTCTCGACCGCAAACCCGTCTGCCTGAAATCGGCGTTGGATTAGCAACCCGTCTTCCACAATGATCGACGTGTTGCGGAGCGCCAGGTCGGCATCGATGTAAATCGTATTGTCCAGCCCGAGCATCAACATCACAAACGCCGAGTAGTCCCCGAACTTCGAATCGGTCCCCTTACTGGGGTCTAAAGCAACGGACTTGACCCGCCACGAGTCGGGCCACTCGTTAAACCAGATTTGCGGACCGAACCAGGCTTCCGGCCATTCGGTACCGCCTTCCGCAACCGGATCCTGCTGGTACATTGACCGCCAATAGTACGAGGTCCTCGTCGCTTTGTTCTTCTCGTGCAACTCTTTAGAGTACATCTCGGGCCACAGGGCTTCGCCGGGGGCGCGTCCCATTGGGTCTCCCGCCTCCGCGAGCGCCGGCAGCTTGACCGTCAACCAACGCTGACCGTTCGACTTGGCCTGATCCTGGATGCGCCCCGTCAAGTCGTCGCGATTCCAACGCGTCTGCACGACCACCATCAAGCCGCCTGGGCGCATACGCGTCGTGGCTACAGACTGCCACCAATCCCACTGCTTTTGCCGGTGTTTCGGACTGCGGGCTTCCTCGTCGTTTTTGATGGGGTCGTCCACGATCAGCAGGTGGGCGCCTTTGCCCGTGATCGCACCACCGACGCCCGCGGTCGTCATCCCGCCATCGCGACCTTCCAGGTCCCAGCGGTTCACGGCCGCAGAGCGTTTCGAGACCTTTACGCCAAACAGGTTACCGTGGTGTTCAAGGAGGTCGCGGGCTTTACGCCCCCACGACGCCGCGAAGTCCGCTTCGTAGCTGGTCAGGATGACACGCCGGTCGGGATGCGTGCCGAGATACCAGGCCGGCAGGTACTTGCTGCACAACTCGCTTTTTCCATGTTGCGGTGGCATGCTCACGAGCAGACCGTCGCGCTGGCCCGCTGCCGCCATCTCAATCGACTCAGAGATCGCTCGGTCCAGGTAGGCCAGGTGGTGCGCCATCTTCCACTTCCCCTCGCTCACCGTCTGCGCGAACATCCCCGGACTGCTTTGCGACAATAATCGTTCCAGCGCCAGCAGCTCTTTCTCGGTCGCGTATTGAAGTGACGAGGGAGATAATCCTGTCAGCGCGCTCAGTGGAATCGATGGCGGCATTAGCGTCTTCCTTCGGCAGTGCCGGGAGTGCGTCCAAACCCAACAGGGCGCGGCGGGAGGCGATGCATTGATGGACCACCACCAAAAACCGTGGGTCGCCGTTCTGGTTCTTGACCTTCTTCTTGGACGGCGTATTGGTGGCGTCGTCCTTGAACTCGGCCGACTGCGATGGCTTCTGGCTCCGCTCCCAAGCAGCCCAAGCCTCGCGCTCTAGACGGTCCAGTTTCTGAATCTCGAGTTCGCGTGCGCTATCGAAATCACGCAGCCGGGATTCGCGCCACTCTTTCTGGAGTCGCTGAAGATCCGTTGAGACCGTGAACTGCGTGGTACTCAATTTGTCCGCGATTTGGACCTGGGTCCAACCTTGGATATACAACTCCGCGACCTGCTTCCGCCGTTGCGCGATCTCGGTTTTCTTGGCCCGAGTGACTGCCATTTATAGTCTTCCTCGAATTATAGGGCGGCATACTAAGCACTTGCGGCAATCCGCTCGGCCTTCTTCCCCGAAAACAGCTCCCACCTCTGAACCGCTACGTCCACGAATATGGGACTAATCTCCATCGCATAACAGCGCCGCTGCATCTGTTCGGCAGCGATCAACTGGCTGCCGCTTCCACTAAACGGCTCGTAGCACAGGTCCCCGATCTTGGTGTGTTTGCGCATCGGGCGGGCAAAGATCTCGACCGGTTTCTGGGTGGGATGGTTATTTCCCACGATCCGGGACTTTCCTTCCCAGTCAATTTCCCACACCGAGTTGAACGACTGGTCGCCATCATGCGTGGGCTGACTTCCCTGCACCCAACCCATCATGCAGGGCTCGTGGCGGAAGTGCCAAAACACGCGTCCAAACACTGGTGTCGGTTTCACCCACACAATCTGCTGGTGATCCAGGATCGAGAGGTCTTCCCACACCCGAGAGATCAACGCTTGCCGCTTGTGCGCGTGCCAACAGTAGATTGCCGAGTGCGGTGCCAGCACTTGCAGGATGTTTGTGAAAACGGCTCGGAAGAACGAATCAGCGTCGGTGATATCAATCTCACGGTACGACGCGGTCCAATCCTTGCCGCTGTCGTTGGGGCGTTCGCCGGTGTAGTCGACCAGGTACGGCGGGTCGGTCGCAGCTAGTGCCGCCTTCTCGCCGTTCAGGAGACGCTGCACATGCTCAAGGTTCGTCGAGTCTCCGCACAACAGACGGTGGTTGTCCAGCAGCCACAAGTCCCCGGGCTGGGTGATTGCCACCGCGGGAGGCTCCGGAACTTCGTTGGCGTCGCACTCACCTTCCGCCTCCTCGGTGCCCCGGATCTTCGCTAACTGGTCGGCATCGAAGCCTAGCAGATTCAAATCGAACTGCAGATCTTCAAGTTCGGTCAACTCCAGTGGCAGGAGGTCGAAGTCCCACTCGGCAATGGTCGCGGTCTGATTGTCGGCGATGCGGTAGGCCTTCAACTGCGCTGGCGTCAGGTCGCGGGCGATGTGCACCGGGACTGTCTTCATTCCCAGTTGAATCGCCGCCTTCAGCCTCGTGTGGCCAACAATGACCACCATGTCAGGATCCACGACGATCGGCTGCCGGAACCCAAACTCCCGGATCGACGCAACCAGCGCCGCCACAGCGTTGTCGTTCACGCGCGGGTTTCGGTGGTAAGGGATAATCTCAGACACAGGTTTTTCGACAATTTCCATTGGGGGTGACTCCGTTCGTTGGGGTAATCTAGCAGGTGTGGGATTCGACAAATGTTTCGGGCAACCACGAGAGCCAGGACCATGATCGCAACCAGTAGCCAGGTCCAGCAGTCCCAAGGGTTGGGCGGTGGTCGAGACGAGTTCATGGGGATTCGTCCCCCTCGCCATCACGCTTCTGGGGCGTTGTGCGGGTGGCATGCAGCCAACCGGCGAACAGAACCAAAATCAGGGCCGCCTCCAGGCCAGCGACCAGTTGCCACGTTTCGGCGCCGGAACTGGACGCCAATCGCGGATACGAACCGGCGTATTGCTGGCAGGCGATGACGGCTCCGGATTCAATTCCAAATCGATTCTGCATGGTTGCCTTCCGCGGATAGTTCTTGGGGGTTTGAACGGTCATTGATTTCAAAATCGCTACGCCCGAGTCACCTGACGTCGATCGAGTCCGGTAGAACATCGCCGCCTTGGTCGCTTGGCCGAGGATGAGTGGGACTGGGACAGCCTCTCTTAAGAGAGAGAGGCTTGTCCCACTCACTCCTCGGCTCAGCGGGACCAGTGGGATTGAGTGGGACGAGTCCCGGTTGTCCCACTCCTTTGAGCCGGAAGGCTTCGTGACGCTTTCCACCCTTGGTGATCGTGCACGATTCGACGATTCCGTCCCGAATCAGGTCCGCATTGACGGGACCGAACTTGGTCCCGCTCAGTCCCGCAGAATCGCGCAAACACCGACTGGTCTCGCCTAGCGGGAACAATGCATACGCTTTGAGAACCTTTTCCCTGTCGCTATTTCGATGTTGCTGATCCCGCTGGTCCTTAACCGCCTCACGCTCCTGCGCTTCTGCTTGCCGGGCCTCCGAGGCCTTGCGTACGATCACGTCCCAGCATCTGCCCTGAGGGTCTTCTCGCGTTCCCTCGGTCACGTCCAGCGCCCACAGACCGGAATGCCCAGCGGAGCCGCCAGTGGCCAACCAGAGCTCGTGGTATCCGCCACTATCCGGAGCGTAGGGCGCACGTCGCCCCAGCAAGATCCATTGACGCGCCCATTCCTGAAAACCGGCCCACGCCATGGATTCCAGTTCGGGTGGGTCGAACTGATTCGCCCCAGTCCCCTTCTTCGAGTGATGGCACAGGATGATTGTGCAACCGGTCTCATCCATGACCTTGTTGAGATCGGACAGCATCTGCCCCACCAGGAACAAGTTGCTGGCCGCGTCACCGATTGGCATGCAGAGATAGATCGGATCCAGAATCAGGATTTCGAGTCGATGCTTCTGGATATATGAAATCAGCGTTCGGACGGTGTCAGGTTGCCCGAGCTTGGGTAATGAGAAACACCAGAATGCGTTCTCATAATCCCGCAGATGGGGCCAGAGGGAGGCCTTCGCGATACGCCGAGCCGTTTCCTGAATCGTCGCTTTGCCACTTTCGCCACTAATCAGCGCGATACGATACGTCCGGCTGACAAAGAACTCACCGAGGAATTTACATCCACTGGAGAGCGCCAGGACCAACGCAATGAGCACATTCGTTTTCAGGCACTTCTTGGGTCCCCCGAGGATGCACGGTTGGCGTTCGACAAGGATCCCCGCGATGGCGTAGTCCAACGAAAATTGGCCGGCGTCCAAATCTTGACTGCTGAGCGTCTCGAAATCGATTGCTTCGGCTCCCTGCTCCAACTCGGCCAGGATGCTCGACAGCTTGATGGCCAACTCAGCTTCGGTGGCCCCCTCGCCCATCCGCTTCGCAATGTTCTGCACCCCGTGCCGCAATCGCTGCTGACGTTGAGCCTGCTCGATCCCAGCTGCCGTGTCGCACGTCATCAGGGCCTGCATGCCGAGGTTTACGTCTTTCAACGCATAGTCTCGGGCAATCTGTTGCAGCTCTGCATCGGGTTTCGCGTCCGCACAACGGGTCCGATTGAAGATCCGCAAGATCTCTAAGATCTCAGATTCGTGGGAGCCGATCGCTCGTGCTGCGCCCGCGACGCTGAGCAGTGTCTTGTGACGTCCCCCGACGGGAAAGACCTCCGGCAGAATCAACTTCGGGGCAGACCGAGTGGGTGGCGACCGCTCAACCAGTGACTCTGCCCGATTAAACAAGCCATCCGCGCCGGTCACGGCATCAAACAACTCGCGTGCAACAGGTTGGAGGCTGCCGTCGGGAACAGAGATGATGCGTGACAGACGATGCGGACGGTCCAGCCGATTCTCGCCCTTGCGGCTTACGGTACCGTACAACTTCGTGATTCGAGACGAATTAAAAACTGAGATGTCGACTGCCACGTCCGCCGTCGAAAACCGCTTGGCGAGGGCATTCACAAAGGCCTGTATCAGGTCGGTCGTCTGATCATCATTGGGCAGATCCACCGCGAATAGCAGGTGCCATCCATTCCCTGAGTCGGCGACGATCGGCTCGGGAAATCCTTGACTTCTCAACCACTCGTAGACCAATTCCATAGTCTCGCGGGCGGCTTCCTTTTCCATGTCGGTCGACGAGTCTTCGGGACCTCGCTCCGCGGAACTTGGATCGAGATCGATGAGGACCAACCGCCGGCGCGCGATGTCCACATCCTTCGTGAGGGTGTAGGTTCGGGTCAGGCGCGGACGATCGCCCAGTTGGGCACTCAGTTCGTTGAAGACGAAATACACGCCCTTGGCAGTTTGAGTGTCCCTGGCTGCAATTCTCACCGCCTGGGGGATCTGGTCATATCCAAAATAGTACCCGTACGGCCCACCGCTCTGACCAATTACGCGAATCTCACCCAGCCCGTTGGGCGCCACCGACAACCGCAGGGATTGCTCCACCTGCTCCAGATCTGCCTGGAGCTGCGAGATTCGATTGTGTCCGTTGATGGCGGGGGTCATGCTGAACCCTCACCTTCGGCCAAATGTGATCTAGATTCGGTTTCCGTTCCGAGTGACGCCAGGACGGTCCGCATGGTGGCCCGTTCGGCGGCCTCGACTTGCAGCAGTGAGTTCCACCGCTCAACGTCGATGTGATTACTGATGGCATCCGTAACGCGACGCCTTAACTCTGTTGGTGGGATGGCATCGATTTCCGCACCGGCATCGCCATAGTTCTCGCGGAATCCGCTAGCTCGGCTGTCCTTGGATTTGATGGGGAGTCGAATTAGATCGAACTCCGCGAAGTCTGTGGGCAGAACCCCCAGTCGGGTCCACCAGATGTGATTGCGATCGCTGACATGATACTGGTCGGTTTCGTAAACGCTCTTGTCCGAATACCGAGACAGCTTCTCTTTGAGATCGCGTTCAATATCGAAGCCGCTGGGGTCGAAATCCCCCAGATAGTAAGCGTGGATCGGCTTCTCGATCAGCGACCAGTCGTCGGCAATCTCGCCCACGAACGACACGCTGGCATACCCCCGGCAGACGTGGAGCGACACGTTGTGCTCGTATGTGACCGGCTGAATGGTGCCCGCGACCGCATCCTTCTCGACAAATACGGCCACGTAGTGATCGAGGCTCGCCCAGAAATCCTTCCGGTAGGCATTTCGGACCGTATCCCCGAAGTCCTGGAGCCCAGACCAAGATCCTGGTTTCATCGTGGCCCGCACGTGGTCCACAATATGACGGCGATCAACCAGCCCAGATTCTCGGGCGCGCGTCATCAGCTTGCCGAGCCGCTGATATGCGGTCTGTGCATTCGGGAGTTCGCCGGCCGAGACCAGGCGGTAGAAGAGCTGCCGTAACGTGCAGGGGTGCTCTTCCTCGAGCACGTTGATTGCCGCGGCGAGCAGGGTAGTGTTCTTCTGATAGGTTTTCATTGACCCGTCCTGAGTCGCATCCAACGAGGACTAAAATCTCACACGCTGCCTCGTCGCGGCGTGCTGCTCATTCCGACGCTGTCCATCGCCCCAGCGCTAACAGCCAGCCGAACTGGCGACGGCGGGAACCGCTTCCAGTCGCTGGACCGTAAATTGGTCATCGCCAAATTCTCGCCGCAGAAAGCCAACGAACAGGCGATTCAGGTCACGACCGACGTCGGTACCGGCATCGATCACACACGCTCGCCCTGCCGAATCGAGGTAGTGAGAAGCGTCCACCTGAAAGATGAGAACCGGATTCTGCGCTCGCGACTGTCGACCCAGATCTCGGTGACGCGGAAGGAACGACAGCGGTTGATCAGGGTCGGGCGGAAGCTAACCATCTGCGCCCGCACTCAGCCAGAGACTATTTGCCGCAGGGATGTGAATCGCATCCGGAGCCGCGCAGCACGATCAGGATCGATGACGTGGACTGCGAGACTCGACTCGGTGGCGTGCTGAAGTCGCACTCGTCACGGGCCGCGTAGAACTACCGCGCCGCAGCGAGTGCTTCAACACACCAACAATTGCGTCCGCGGTGCGCACGTGGCCCACAACCTATGCTGGAAGCACGAGTCACCCGAACCATTCGAGCCCTTGACTGTGCCCGCACTGCCTGTCTCGCACATCACTTCACGCCACCTCGGTGCAGAGAATACCTTGGATTTACTCTGGCGGCGCTGTGGCAGAGCTTTTTGTACGGGGCGGCGAGGACCAGGGCAATCTCGTGTCGAGACGATCGGACAATCGCCCGACTCTGGAGAGTCAGGCTACGGCATCGGAAAAACAATGCTGTCAGGAACCGTTGTTCCCTTCCCGTGGCGAGCAGAGTTTTGACAGATAAAGGGAGGACAGAAAGAGTGTCCTGTGGCGAGTTCTCGCCGACATGGAACGCAGATCATTTTTCTGTCCCAAATCTTTCTGTCAGCACTCCCTCCATGAATCACTTCTTCCTAATCGCCACCGTTCGCGTGATGACATTGCTGTCTGCTCCGCTCTTGTCCGTCACGCTGGCTGAGAACGTGCGCGTCGTGGTCTTCAGGCTCGCGCCTTTGCTGGCGAAGGTGATGCCGCGGAGGAATGTCTCCATCTGGGGGGTGGTGACTCCGTTGGCGAGGGTGATTTTGATCTGACGCTGGCCTCCCACGACGGTGTCCGAGACGGTCCCCAGTCCGGCCGGATTGAAGCTCACGATATCGAGGTTCTTTTTGCCAGTCGGGATCTGCACGGTGACGGTGACCGAGGCGAGCGTGGTGTTGCCGTCGGGGTCGTTGACCGCGATTGCGGGGAATGGCTTCACCGGCGTCTTGGCCTTAAACACGAAAGTCGGAGCGACTGTGTTCTCGACCAACATTGGTGCGTCGTTGGCGTTGGTCACGTTGATTGTGATGGTGCCCGTACCGGGGAGCGCCGGACTCCCGTTGTCGGTGGCTTGGACCGTGAGGTGATAAGTGGGTGTCGTTTCGAAGTCGAGCGCGGCCACGGCGACCGTGATGGCCCCGGAGTTGGGATTGATGGCGAAGACTCCGCCGGTGTTGCCGGCCGTGATGCTGAAGGTCCGGGTTTGACCGCCATCGGGATCGTTTGCCGATACGGTGCCCACGGCTGAGTTCACAGCGGAGTTCTCGGCAATCGTCATCGTCGCGACGGTGACTACCGGCGCTTCGTTGACATTCGTGACCGTGATGGTCACCGCCGCCGTGCCGGAGGCCGTCGGACTGCCGTTGTCGGTCACCTGCACCGTGAGATTGAAGATCTGCTGGGTGCCCTCGAAGTTGACGGCCGACGGCGTCGCCACCGTAATCGCTCCCGTCGTGGAATTGATGGCAAACGCATTGCCTGTGTTGCCGGCGGTGATGCTGAACGCCTTGGTTTGATTCGCGTCGGGGTCGTTGGCGACCACGCTGCCCACTGCCGTGTTGGCTGCTGAATTTTCGGCAATTGAGAATGCGGCGGGCGTCACCACCGGAGGTTCATTGACGTTCGTCACATTGACGGTGATGGTTGCCGAGCCAGTGGCCACTGGATTGCCATTGTCGGCAACCTGCACGGTCAGGCTGAATTGCTGGATGGTTTCAAAATTCAGTGCCGATGGAGTCGCAACGGTGATGGCGCCCGTCGTCGTATTAATGGCAAACGCACTGCCGGTGTTACCGGCCGTGATGCTGTACGCCTTCGTCTGTCCCGATTCGGAATCGGTGGCGGCGACCGTACCCACCGACGCGTTCGCCGCAGAATTCTCGGCTATCGAGAACGTGGCAGGCGTGACTACCGGGGCTTCGTTCACGTCCGTCAGGTTGACGGTGATGGTCGCCGAACCGGACAGGGCCGGACTGGCGTTATCGGTCGCCTGCACGGTCAGTGTGAATGTGGGAGTGGTCTCGAAATTGAGTGCCGACTGTGCCGCCACGGTGATCGCGCCGGTCGCGGAATCAATGCCGAACGCTCCACCCGTGTTGCCGTTGGTGATGCTGAACGTCTTCGTCTGCCCGGCATCAGGATCATTCGCCGCGACGGTACCGACAGGTGTATTTACCGCGGAATTCTCGGGGACGGACAATGTGGCGGCAGTCACGACCGGAGGCTCGTTGACGTTCGTCAGATTGATCGTCACGTTTTGTGATGTCGACAGCGGCGACGGAGCCCCATCGGTCACGGTGACGCCCAGCGTGATTGTCGGGTTCGTGTCAAAATCCAGGACAGCTCCGTTGGCAACCGTGATCTGACCGGTCACAGGGTTGATCGCAAACAGAGTGCCGGGGTTGTTGCTCAGGCTGAAGGTCAGCGTATTAAACGGTGCTGGCGTGTCATTGTCACTGGCGGCGACGTTGCCAGCATTGGTCCCGCCCGCCGAGTTCTCAGGCAGTGAGAATTGCTGGCCGGCGTTGAATGTGGGAGCGTGGTTGATGTCGTTGTCGTTGATCGTGACCGTCTGGGCTGGCGTGCCGCCCAACGTCCCGTTGGTCGGAGTGCCCAGCGTCACAGTGACCGTTTCATTCCCTTCGATGAGTGAATCGTCGATGAGATTCAAGGTGATGCTGCCGGTGGTGGCTCCGGCCTGTACGACGAGCGGACTGGCCGACAGGGTAAAATCGGTGCCGCTGGTGGCCGAGCCGCCGGTCACGCTGTAGGGGATCGATACGTTGGAGAACGCCGCGCCCGACAGATTCACCGTCAGCGTCACCGTCCCGGTTCCTTCGCCGGCCGACTGAGCCGCCGTGCTGAAATTCACGACCGGAATGAAATCGTCGTCGGTGATCGTCACCGTGTCGACGGTGGTGGCGCCCAATGTGGCATTGGTCGGTGTTTGCAGAGTCAGGACGACCGTTTCGTCACTCTCGAAGTTGGTGTCATTCACGACTGTGATATTGAACGTGGCCGATTGCTGATTGGCGGGAATGATCAACGGGCTGGCGGCGATCGTATAGTCAGCCGGATTCGCGGCCGAGCCACCAATGGTGTAAGGGACCGTGACGTTCTGGCCGATGGCGAAGCTCAGGTTGACCGTCACGACGACGATGCCGATCCCTTCGCCGGCCGATTGCGTGGACGTGTTGAACGTAGCGACGGGTGCGGCATCGAAATCGAAAATCGTCACCGTCGTACTGGGTACGGAGCCCAGGCTGCCATTCGTTGGAGTGCCGAGCGTCAAGATAATCGTTTCCGACGATTCGAATCCGATCACATCGACCAGATTGATCTGAATCGTGCCTGAGGTCTGGCCGGCGGGAATCACCAGCGGGCTGCTGGCGATCGAATAATCGCTCGGATTATTCGCCGTGCCACCCACGGAGAACGGGATCGTCACATTCTGCGATGAGGGGAGCGACAGGTTGACCGTCACCTGGAATGTGCCAGCCGTTTCGCTGACTCCCGAGGCGTCCGTGCTGAAGGAGACGGAGGGCTGGGGGTCGATATCGAAAATGGTCAACGTGGTTGAGGTCGTCGCGCCCAGCGTGGCGTTCGTTGGTGTTCCCAGCGTCAGGACCACTGTTTCGGTCGGTTCAAAGCCAATCAAATCGCCGATCGCGATCTGGATCTTGCCCGAAGTCTGGCCGGCGGGGATCACCAGCGGACTGGCACTCGTCGCAAAATCGACGCCGTTGGTGGCCGTCCCGCCGATCGAGAAGGGAATCGTCGTTTCCACGACGGATGAAAACGACAGATCAACCGTGACTTCCACCTGACCGGACGTCTCGGAGGCAGTCAGGCTATCGGTGCTGAATGACACGGTGGGAGGGGCGTCGATGTCGAGGATGGTGACCGTGGTCGTGGTTGTCGCGCCGAGGCTGCCGTTAGTGGGCGAGCCCAAAGTCAACACCACGGTCTCGGAAGGCTCGAAGCCGATGAAGTCGACGATATTGATTTGAATGAAGCCGGTGGTCTGACCGGCGGGGATCACGAGGGGGTTTATCGGAATCGAATAGTCCCCCGGGTCGTTCGCCGTACCGCCCGCCAGGAACGGAATGGTCGTCGGGACCACCGAGGCAAACGACAGTTCCACCGGCACGAGGATGAAGCCGGAGACTTCGAACACCGACGCCGTACTGGACGTGAACGACACGGTCGGGGGGGGATCGATATCGAGAATCGTGATGGTCTTCACGGTGGAGTCACCGAGGGTGGCATTGGTCGGTGCCCCCAGAGTCAGGATGACTGTTTCCGACGGTTCGAAGCCGATAAAATCGACAAGGTTGATCTGGATGGTGCCCGAGGTCTGCCCGGCTGGAATCACCAGGGGGCTGGCCGCGATGGAATAATCTCCGGGGTTGTTCGCCGTGCCGCTGACCGTGAAGTGAATTGTCGTGTCCGCCGCTGAAGCGAACGACAGGTTGACCGTCGCCAGGACCACGCCACTGTTCTCGGGCACCGAACCCCCGGGGCTGTTGAAAGACACGGTCGGCGGGGCATCGACATCAAGAATGGTGACCGTGCAGGTGGTCGTTGTGCCCAGGGTGGCGTTGGTCGGAGTCCCCAGGGTCAAAACGATCGTTTCCGTGGGTTCGAAGCCGATGACATCGACGATGTTGATTGAAATCGTCGCGGAGCTGGTATTGGAGGGAATGATCAACTGGTTGGCCCCGCTCATCGTATAGTCACTGGGCTTACTCGCGGTGCCGCCCACCGTATAGGGAATGATTACCGGCGCCAACTGAGTGGATGACAGGTTGATCGTGATCAAGATCGTTCCTGCCATTTCATTGACCGACACCGAATCCGTGCTGAAAGACACGGCCGGCGGCGGTGCGATGGCGACAATCGAAACCGTCGCGGTCTCGGCGATGCCGCCCGAGATCACCGTGTAGGTAAACGAATCGGTGCTTACAAAGCTGCCGTTGGGGGTGTAGGTCACGCTGCCGTTGGCCTGAAGAGTGACAGACCCGTGAGCACCCTGGGTCACGTTGAAGAGCGTTCGGCCGCCATCTTCAAAACTGTCGGCCGTCGCGCCGTTGGTGCCGGTGATCAGGTTCGCCGTGATCGGGGTACCGATGTTGGTCGTCAGCGTATCGGCGGTGATATCGGCCACCGCGTTGATGATCACGCTGACCGCCGCGGTCTCGGTGACGCCGCCCGAGGTGACGGTGTAGGTAAAGCTATCGCTGCCGTTGAAGTCGGCATTGGGCGTGTACGTGATGCTGCCGTTGGCCTGGAATCCGACAGACCCATGAGACCCCGGGTTGACGCTGGTGATTGCGGCACCGCCGCTCTCGAACGTATCGGGCGTCGCGCCGTTGGTGCCCGTGATGGCATTGAACGTGATGGCCTGGTCTTCGTTGGTCGAGATGGAATCACTCGTGATGTCGACGACTGCGTTAATCGTCACACTGACCGTTGCGGACTCGCTCGCACCGTTGGAAAGGACCGTGTAGCTGAAGCTGTCCGTCCCGTTGAAGTCGGCATTGGGCGTGTAGGTCACGCTGCCGTTCGCCGCGAACGTCACAGTGCCATGTGATCCCGGTGACACACTGGTGAGCGCCTTACCGGCATTCTCGAACGTGTCGGCGGTGGCTCCGTTCTCGCCGGTGATCAGGTTTGCAGTGATGGCCGTGTCTTCATTCGTGATGAGGGCATCGTTGGTAATGTCGGCCACCGGGTTGATCGTCACGTTGACGGTCGCGATTTCGCCTACGCCACCTGACAGCACGGTGTAAGTGAAAGAATCCGTGCCATTGAAGTCGGCACTGGGCGTATAGGTAATGCTGCCATTCCCCGAGAACGTGACGGTGCCCCGCGAGCCCTGTGTCACGGCGGCCAGTTGCGCGCCGCCGTTCTCAAACGAGTCGGCCGTCGCACCATTCGATCCGGTCAACACGTTGGCCGTGATGATCGAGTCTTCATTGACCGTCAAAGTATCGTTGTTGATATCGGCGACGGATTGGACGTTGATGGTGATGGTGTTGGGGCTCTGGTCGAGATCGACTCCGCCGCCCACGATGCCGCCGTTATCCTGGACTTGGAACGTGAAGCTGCTGAGAGGAATTCCATTCGCGTCAGCCGTGGGCGTAAATCTCAGCAGGCCGCCGGTAATGTCAGCGACGGATACGAACTGCCCCGCCGTGACGGAAACGCCATTGTCGGTCAGCGTGCCATTGCCGGGCAGCGTGGTGATCTTAACGGCCAGTAAGGTGTTCGCCGGCGAATTGCCCGGATCGCTGAATCCGAAGTCCGCTGCCGCAAACGTGTAGGCGGTGTCTTCGTTCGTCGTCTCCGTCTTATCCGCTCCGCTGGGAGCCTGATTCACCACGACAACGGCAGCCGGTTTGATACTGACCGCCACATGCGAAGTGGTGCCCGTGATATTCGACCACGTCATCGCCACGTTGGCCGCACCCGCTTCGGTGCTCACCCCGCCCACCTGGCTGCCAAAATTCAATCCAGAGGCCGTCGATTGAGCGGTCTGACCGGAGCCCACAGTTAATGGTCCCGAAAGACCGCCGACCACCGCATCCACGACCATATTGCCGGTTGCGGAAGTCACATTGAGTGAACTGTTGTTGATAGTGGGGGAACTCCCCACAGGCGAGGTTTGGTCGACACCCTGAAACGCGGTGGCTGTCGCGAAGAACAGGAAATTTCGATCGTAACTCACCACAATGCTGCCGGACGTCGCCGAAGCACTATCACCCAAAGGGAGGTAAAAGATCTCGGCCCTGGTGAACGCGCCATTGGCATGCTCGGGGCCCTGAGTCAGGTTAGTCCCGGCGAATCTCACACTCGTGGCATTGGCGTTGTTTCCGCCACCAGCGGTACTCACCACCAACAACCGCTGAGTCCCCGCGCCCACGGTGTAGTTAAACGTCACGGAGAATTGTGCACCGGAATTCTCGACCGCCGTCTGGGACGTCCCCAACTGCGTCACCGCCAGCAGCGTCCGGTCTTCCAGCGGTTCAATCTCCATGACTTCCGCGGCAACCGCACCGCCCGACACATCCCGGGAATTCGACCGCAACAGCAGCGAGGTCCCCCGAGTCAACGACCGCCGCTGTCCCCCGCGCCCGCGACTCGTGAACACGCGATTTGCCAGGGAGATCAGCCAATGAGAAAGCAGCATGGTGGGTTCTTGTCGGTTGAAAGATGTTTGTGGGTTGAAGCGCTGACCCGGCTGATTGACAGACTGTTTTTCAATGATTGTTCGTAACCCACGGCAAAACGCGGCCTGACAACGATTTCAGAGCATTCCGTGAATGATCCAGGTTGAGGGCCGGCGTATCAAAATCTGACTTCGGTGCAGGAAAAGGACGGAAAGGACCTAAAGGACCAAAAAGGGCCGAATTACAAGGACCTGGGGCCTATTCGACAGCCTGTCGAGCGAAATACAAGTCGAGATGCTTCAAATGGATGAAAGGTGGACGATCTCGTCAGGCGGGAACCATTGTCGCTACGCTCCCTGGTGTCCGGGCACCGCGCTGATCCGATTTCGTCCCCATTCATCATTCAGGGCTGGATAACGGATGTCGACCTCAATCATTGGAATCATGCCACATTGCCTAATATCAGCGAAAAAGTCACCAGGCTGGTGAGCCCAGTCCCATGACGGCCTGTTGATTTATTTTGTCGGAATTGAGGTTCATTACTTCTTCCCCCCTACCCCCAGGGCGCAGCGGTGGCCAGGGGAGTCGAGGATCGGATTGTCGGTCGGTCAGGGGTGGGCAGCAATGGGC
>JAKFVC010000123.1 GCA_021732415.1 Planctomycetaceae bacterium | reverse complement strand
CCCAAACCTGACACCCGAGTGCAGAATGAAACCGTTCACAGGATCTAGCGCAACAGAAACTCCCGATTTCCACAACCCCAGCTCAATTCAAAAACGCTGGGCTATTTGACGAGAGGCATCATCCCAGCCTCGCCCTCCCGAAATCTGGCTTCTCAATCAGGCTCTTAAGCACCAGCCGCAGGCTCGTTGTCAAGCCCACCAAGTGTGTCACTGACGGTTCCGACACTTTGCCGACGCATCATGATGCGCCGCACAAGTTCTTCCGGAAGGATTCCTGGATCGAATCGATCCTCGACACCGCGCAACGCATGCACAATGCCAACCGTCTTACGATATGTCCGTCGGAAGCGCCGGCAACTCCGGCATAAAAACAGATGCAGCTTCAGTTTCAGCTCAACACTGACTGGCAATGAGTGGTCCAAGTCGTCCGCGAGCAGGTCGATCACTTCACGGCACGTCAGAATTGGGTTTAGTCCCGACATATGGACCGCTCTACTGCCCACGTGCGGCAGCGCAGGATTGCCCCTGGGGGGAGCGAATTCATAACACTCAGAAATCTCTTGATGCCTGTTATCCAATAAAACGCCCGTCCGTGTCTAGAGCACCTTCATCAACTGAGCCGACGAAGCCGGCACATCGCTGGAACGACTCCTCCGAATGGGCCTCTGGCGAGCCTCGAATCGAAACTCACTTCTTATTGGGATGCCAATCCTGGATGGAAGTTACAACGATTGCGAAAGTGACCCCGGACGGCCACGCCGTGAGTGATTTCGTAGCAGAACTCGCCAAGTCAGGTCGCATGGGTCACGGAACGAAGTCTGGGCGACCTCGGCTACGTTGAATTTCGAATTCCGGATGAAGGCGTCACTCGCTTTGTAACCCATACAGCATCCGCTGCATCGTAGGCGTCAGCGCGCCGTTCGTTGATTCTGATCGACATCCAGCGCCGCGTACCACACTTCGTGAGTTCACCGATGGGCCAGCCACACTCCGTGAATTGAACAGGACGATATGGATTCCCTCTTCGGAAATGCTGGCCGCGTGATGAGCTGGCTCATCGCAGTTTGTTCTCTGATGTGTGCTCTAATGACGCTTCGCGCGGCAGAGAAACGTGGTGAGTCCAGCGTCGAGGAATATTCGGATCCGAGCTCTCGCGGCAGTGGAAAAGTCTCGATTCAACAGCGGTTTCATCGCTTGAAACCGGCCGAATGCGGAGTCGGACGGATCCTGCCCGATGTGCCTTTTCGCGATATCGATGGAGTCGCCCATCATCTCGCTGACTTCAAATCGAATGCGGCCACTGTCGTCGCAGTCACCAGCACCAGTTGCCCGTTGAGCAAACGTTATCTTCCGACGCTCGCCCGATTGGAAAAAATCTACTCGAAGCAAGTGCGATTTTTATTTGTCAGCGCTACGGACACTGACAAGGACTCGGCAATCCGAGCAGCCATTCAGACGCACGGACTGACCGGTCCGTATATTCGGGATCCTGACGGAGTGCTGCTCTCTGCCTTGGGAGCAAAGTCGACAACCGAATGCTTTGTAATCGACCAGGCACTGACGCTGTGCTATCGGGGTGCGGTCGACGATCAGTATGGTTTTGGTTATGCGCTGGCAAAACCGAGGCTGCCCTTGCTGATCAATGCGATCGAGGCTGTGTTGGCCGGGAGAACGCCACAAACTTCCGCCACGGATGCGCCGGGGTGCCTGCTGAATTTGAAACAGCCCAAAATCAGGTCTGTACCGGGTATCGGCAACGAGGGTCTGACGTATCACAATCGCATTTCTCGCATCATTCAATCCAATTGCGTGGAGTGCCATCGTGAAGGAGGCGTGGCACCGTTCTCGCTGACACAGCCAGCCGACATGGTGACCCATGCCAACACGATCGAAAAGGTGGTGAAAGAGGGCACAATGCCTCCGTGGTTCGCGGCGCCATCAAAAAAAGGTGCGGCGAGTGTCTGGGCGAATGATCGATCTCTCGCCGCCGCCGACAAAGCAGATCTGGAGACCTGGCTGAATGGAGATCGGCCTCTCGGAGACCCCGCGGATGCACCGGTGGCGCCTGTCTTTACAGACCATTGGCAAATGGGCGAGCCAGATGCGTTAGTGCCGTTGCCCAACGCGATTCACGTGCCCGCAGAAGGGATTATGCCCTACCAGCGAGTGACCGTAAAAACCAGCTTCGATGAAGATAAATGGGTGAGCGGTTTTGACTTCCGCCCGACCTCACGAGATGTCGTCCATCACGTGGGTGTGTTTGTCCAATCAGGTACCTTTTCCGAACATGAAGAGAGCGCTTCTGAAAATACGGGGGCATACCTGGCGCTGTATGTCCCCGGCAACAGCTGGCACCGATTTCCAGCCGGCTGCGCAAAGTTCTTACCGAAAGGCGCGACCCTGCTGTTTCAAATTCATTACACTCCGAACGGTACTGCGACTCGCGACCAGACACAATTGGCACTCTACTTTGCGAAATCTCCGCCGCTCTATGAGCTGCACGTCACTGGAGTTGCTTATCGCGATCTTAAGATCCCCCCGAAAGCGGCCCGTCATGAAGTATCGGGCTTGTTACGACTGAATCATGACGTCCAGGTCCTGTCGCTTCTGCCGCATATGCACGTTCGCGGAAAAGCGTTTCGCTTTCAGGCAGTTTATAAAGGCGGTAATACGACCACCTTGCTGACGGTCCCGCGTTACGACTTCAACTGGCAACTCGCCTATCATCTGGCCGAGCCGTGCTCGTTGCCCAAGGGGACGACGCTGAAAGTGACCGGCTGGTATGACAATACTGCACAGAACCCGGCAAATCCCGACCCCCTAAAGACGGTCTATTGGGGACCGCAGACCTCCGACGAGATGCTCTTGGGATATTTTGAGTACATCATTCCCAGCGAGCCGTTGCCTCAACCTAAACGCTGATTTAACCCTCCATTTCATTGCCGGCCGCGAGCATCTTCCAAAGAGCGTGTTTGAGAAGGGAGGGCGAGGGACCCAGAGGGTACCCCGCCGAGCCTAAGAAGAGCTTTAGCTCGGCGACCGCGGGATGCATCGAATACAGCCTCCGACGGTCGCCGACATGCGTCGTGTTAGGCTTCCAAGGAACTCCTATCGAAGTCGCCATCACGACTTTTAGGTGGCGCGGTGTCGGCGATCTCAAGAAGAATAATCTCACGCAAAGGCGCCAAGGCGCAAAGAAAGAAATGAATTCTTTGCGCCTTGGCGCCTTTGCGTGAGATCTTGTTCCTCTTTCACCACACCTTGCGGTACGCAAATACGAATACCGGCGGTACGCAAATACGAATACCGGCGGTACGCAAATACGAATGCTCGGCGGGAGCCTCGCCCTCCCACAATCCAGCTTTTCAAACACGCTCTTAGCTCTTTCCGCTCAGAGCATTCTGAGGATCTTCAAGAAACAGTGAATCCTCCATCGTTGCCCGGCATCCAAGGTTCCGCAGGTGGTTGCGTTGCGCCCGTCGCGGCACGCAGAGATCGATCCTTCTTAGACAGATACTTCGACAAACACCGTAATAAAGAGATTCGATGATGAATTCTTCACAGATGGTCCGCGGCTGGCCGCGTCGTATCGGCCTGGTGCTGTCATGCCTGACGCTCGTAATGGTGACGCAGTTGGCGGGTGCCGGAAAATCCCCCATGAAGATTCTGAAGTACGATCCCGCGGCCGAGAAAATGGAAATGTTCGCCGCGATCGATTCCGGTGCGCTGTCTGTGCGCGTGGTTGCCCACGATGCGAAAGGGGGCAATATGTACTTCGAGAACTTGTCCGGCAAGCCGTTGACGGTGAACTTGCCTGAAGCCGTGACGATCGTGCATGTCTTAAAGCAGTTTGGTGGAGGCGGACTTGGCGGAGGCGGCGGTCTCGGGGGACAACAGGGTGGTTTTGGTGGTCAGCAAGGCGGCCTTGGCGGTGGGCAAAGTGGCGGTGGTGGATTTGGTGGACAACAAGGCGGGTTTGGTGGTGGCGGAGGAGGATTTGGTGGTCAGCAGGGTGGGGGCGGAGGCGGTTTCTTTTCGATTCCTCCGGAACGTGTGGCCCAGGTGCCGTACCACTCAGTGTGCCTGAATTACGGCAAGCCAGATCCCTCTCCGCGTATGACTTACAAACCTGTTCGTGTCGAAGAATACACCGACAATAAGGTACTCCAAGAGACTTTGCGCATGATCGGAACCAGTCAATTGGACTACACGGTGGCGCAGGCCGCGACGTGGCACATCACAGACAAGATGAGCTGGGACAAACTGGCCAGTCTGCAGGAATATACCTTGCCGGGAGTTTATTCGTCGCAAGTGCCAACATTTTCCGTCGAGCAATTGCAGACAGCCCAGCAGCTCGTGGCGGTAGCGGCCAAGCGAGCTGAAGATCGACCGAAAGTCGCACCGGAAACGAAGCCGGCTCCGGTGAAGCCGCGGAGCCCGGGTGAAACGACACGCCCAAATGCGAAACAGGCGAGCTAACGAGACGTTGTTCGCGCTCAATCAACTCGCGGATTTAGAGGGGGCGATGCTCGGAACGAACTAAGTACGAGCGTCGAAATCACTAAGCAGGTGAGCCGGGCGGCGCAAGCCCAGGAATTCTTTTTGATACAGATTTGGAAACACAGAGGCACAGAGAACACAGAGGAATTTGTCAGATCTCTGTGTTCTCTGTGTTCTCTGTGCCTCTGTGTTTCAGAAATGACCCGAAGAATCCGGCGGCTAACGCCACCGAGCTCACCCACTCATTCCATTATGTACTTCTACTTAGTGAACCGTTCTGTGCTAAGGACTCGTCCAGCAGCACGGATGCCGAGTAACACGATCAGGACCGCCGCGAAGGCGAGTGGCAATCGAACATCTGATTTCACCAGCAGGAAATAGTGTAGCACACCTAAGGCCGCGACGAGGTAAGCGGCCCTGTGGAGCAAACGCCACTGTTTCTGACCAAGCCGACGGATCATGGAATTTGTCGAGGTGACTGCGAGAGGGACCATCAGTATGAGAGCTGCTGTACCGACTTGGAGGAAGGTCCTCGTCCAGATTTCGTGCAGCGTACTCGCGAGATTCAGCGCGCGGTCGAATCCGACGTAAATGGCCAGATGGACCAGCGAGTAGAAGAATCCATACAAGCCGAGTGCCCGGCGAAACGCAATCCAACCGCTCCAGCCAGTGGCCCAGCGCAGCGGCGTCATGAGCAGCGAAAAAAACAGAAAGACGAGCGACAGGATCCCCGTGACGTGCAACGCCTGGTTTACGGAGTTCGCCCCCAAACGCCCCTGGGTGGCGTCCCAGGCCAGCATAAAGCCGGGGATGGCTCCATTGAGAATGACGAGCATTCGATAAAACTGCAGCGGATTCATGGAGTGTCTGGCGGGCATGAAGCAGAGGTTCGTTGAAGGTCTAATCTGGTTGCAGGGCGGAACGTCCTCTTTCAAAAATTCTCTCGCAAGTCCATCCCTGAGTATAGCCCGGCAACTTGTTCTTCGTAGCCATTGAGGAACAGCGTGTTCCTGCGGCCCAATTCGCCAATTCGCTGTTCGGTCGCCTGACTCCAGCGCGGATGATCGACATCGGGATTGACGTTCGCATAGAACCCATATTGATTCGACGCGTACTGATTCCAGCTCGTCGGTGGCTGATCCGCGACGAGCTTGATACGGACGATCGACTTGATGCCTTTGAACCCGTATTTCCAGGGGATTACCAAGCGCACCGGCGCGCCGTCTTGCGGCGGCATGGGCTTGCGATAGAGCCCCGTCGCCAAGAGTGTGAGGGGATGCATGGCCTCGTCAAGCCGGAGCCCTTCAACATACGGCCAATCGAGCACCGCGCTGTGTTGCCCCGGCATGCGACTTGGATCGAACAATGTCTCGAACGCCACGTATTTGGCATCGGATGTGGGTTCTACCGCTTCCAAAAGATGCGCGAGGGGCAGACCGGCCCAGGGAATCACCATCGACCAGGCTTCCACGCATCGCATCCGGTAGACACGTTCTTGTGGCCGGCTGATCACGTGCAGCTCGTCGATGGTAAAGGTACCCGGCTTGTTAACCAGCCCGTCAACGATCACCTTCCAGCCGTCCGTCTTAAAATCTGCGGCGGCATCGGCGACGTCATACTTGCTCGTAGTGAACTCGTAGAAGTTGTTATAGCCCAGGATCCGGTGCTCGGCGGTGGAGGGTTCATTGACGCGCCACCCGCGGGCCAGGAGTTCGGCCTCAGATTCAAGCGGCTTTTGCAACGAAAGCGGCGCTTTTACGGTGGGTGGCACTTCCACCTTTACGTCGGGATTGAACCAGCGATACAGCGACGCTGTGGCCAATACGCTACCAGCGGTGAGTCCCGCACGCATCCAACTACGCCGGTTGTAATAGACCTCCGGTGGAGTAATTTCGCGTTCAGGAATCTGGGGGATGTCGTCCATACGGGTTATTCAGCAATTCTGGTTGAGGCTAACGCGACAACAACATCGATGACAGTCGCGACTATAATTGTATCACAAGAAGACGTCATATCAGCCGGCGGCCGGTCATGCTCTCGGGAATCGGCGCACCAAATGCCGCGAGGATCGTCGGCGCCAGGTCTTCCAGTTTCGGTGAACCCGCGGGGAGCGGCCGGCTGCTCAATAAGACTCCGGGAACGTAGGTTGGATCGATACAATGGTCTCCACTCCAGGCATTCAGGTTGTCGCTCACGTGGTCTCTTGGAAAACCACCCAGAATCGTTTCCCAGGAGGCTCGATAGTTCCGTTCATAGCCAATGATCAGATCGGGACTGTCGACCGCATGCGGCCCGGCATAAACTTCCGTGGCCCGATAGACGCGAGCAATCACCTTGCCGCCCGTCTGAGGATCAGTTACCGCCTGCAGCCGCTCGATGAGCTCGCGCGTCAGGCGGTCCGCTTGGGCGTCGGTCACCATGCCGTGGACTTCTCGTCCCTGACGATTGAGATACAAGCTGTTGATCCCCAGTCCGTAAGCTCGAGTTCGCTTCCAGTCGACATTCTGAAAACCGGCCGAGCCGTCGCGGACGGGGGGGCGGCTGGTGCGTAAATAGAGGTTGTCCAGCAGCCAGGAATTCAGATTGAATTGCCGCCGGAACGAGCCAAAACCGTGATCCGACATCACAATCAACCAGCCGTTGGAATCCAATCGCTCTAAGGCTTGTCCGACTGCCTTGTCGATCTTCTCATAGAGGGTGCCAATGAAGTCACCCTGTGATTCCGCCAACTGTTTGGAATACTGCGGATGGCCCGGATCGATGGCGCGCCAGAAGACGTGCGAATTCAAGTCGAGTGTCGAGAAATAGAAGAACAAAAATCCCTTGTGGAATTTTGCGAGTTCCCGTTCATAACACCGCAGCCGTTCCTCATGCACGAACAACGCTTGTTTGCGGTATTCGCTGGAGTCTAAAACTCCCGCAGAGAGTGCGTTGGTGTCTTCGATCATTCCCTGGGTGTAGTAGTATCCCAGTTCCTGAACGAGCTGTTTGGAATATCCCGACGGTGTGGAGAGAGGTACCGACGGATTAGCTGGATCGATATTGACCGGTGAAATATACAGTGCGAAAGGATCGCGAACACTTTTCAGATAGAACCGGCAAATTCCGGTGACGGAGACCGCGAAGGACAAGAGCTCGAATCGCACGACAATCCAGTCGCTCCATTCACCCTGCTGCAGAATGAATGTCTGATTCTGGATCGTGATTTTCACAGCGGCGTGTTCCGGATCTCGCGCCACTTCAAACTCGATTTTAGCCTGCTCTTCATTGGCAGAGAACTCGTTGTAGGGGCCGTCCAGCCGGCACGTGACGCGATGATTATCCAGGTGGATCCGCTCGATCCGACCGCCGGGGACGTCGTGAGTTCGCGAATCGGAGGCATCGGTGAGAAAGGTAAAACTTCCATAGCCGCCTTGCAGGTCGGGGGTCCCCATCCCAGAAAGCGTCGTCGCGTCTCCTTCGGTGGGAGGGAAGTTGGCGGGGATGCGAAATACCGTGCAGTCGACGCCTTGACGTTCCAGTTCATTCCAGAAGGTAGCCCCCTTCCGCAAATTCTGAATCTTGGCCGGGGCACTGGGAATCACGAGCTGCCCTACGCGCCACGGTTCGCCCGATTTTTCCAGTCGCGCCGTGGAATGGTAGGGCTGCATTGTCGCCGGATTGCGGGCGATGAAATCAAAAATGCCGTGCCCGCCCGGATTGGTCCCGGAGATAAAATTGGACCACGCCACCGGACTTTGTGGAGGGATGCTGGTCGCCAGTTTCTGGAACGAGCCGGAATCGCGGAGACGCTTACAATTGGGCATGCGGCCAGCCGCGATGAATTGCTCCAACAGAATCGGATCCATGCCGTCGATCCCCAGCACGATCATTTGTTCGAGCGAACCGTCCGACTTCCCAACGCCACCACGACCGCAGCCAGCGGCGAGGGCAACCGTGCCCGCCGCCTGGAGAAACCGGCGGCGGGAGATCGATTGCGGGACTCGAAGCTTATTGCCGTTCATGGGGCGGCCTCGATGGGTTCTGGAGCAGCGGTCGTCGCTGGAATTGAGGCGGTTTTGTCGGGCGCCGCTGGAACTTTCGGCAAGAGCGATTCACCATCGAAATAACTGGGTGCAGGAACTCCGAATAGCTCGAGGATCGTCGGCGCCAGATCGAGGATCGACGCCGCCCGACTAGACTTTAGTGAACGATTACAGAACAGCACGCCCGGTACGAGTTCGGGATCGACGCAATGATCGCCGCTCCAGAACCGCGTGTTATCCAAAATCACAGGCCCGTCACAACGACCGACGGCGTTCTCCCACGACGCCCGGTAGCCTCGTTCATAGCCCACCACGAGATCGGGACCATTCGCCGCATACGGTCCGCGGTAGGTCTGGTGCGTATCATACACCCGCTTGATGGCAATACGGCCGCGTTCGCGATCCGGCAATCCGGTCAACCGCGAGATGATCTCGGCCCGTAACGCTGCGGCATCGGACGGGGCCACAATTCCTTGCGATTCACGTCCCTGCTGATTGAGATAAATCCCACTGAGACCAAACGCATAGGCCCGCGTTTTCGACCAGTCGACTCCCTTGAGATAATCCCCAGTGGCACCATCTTGTTGCGTGACGAGATAGCCGTGCTCGCGGAGCCACGCATTCAGGTTGACCCCGCGGCTGAAATCGCAGAAGCCATGATCCGACAGCACAACTAGCACCGCTTTATCATCCAGCTCTTTGGCCGTGCGGCCGACGAGATCGTCCATCCGCTCGTACATTTGGTCGATGACTTGAGCATAACGTGTGACATCTCGACCGGCATTGGCAGGGTGGTCGGCCACATCATGGCGATAAAACATGTGTTGAATGCGATCAGGGGCATCGAACACGCACACGGTCAATCCGCGCTGCATGCGTCTCAAGGCGTCAAAAAACATCCGCTCGCGTTCGTCGTGAATGGCCCAGGCCTGATCGAGAAATGCCGCCTCGGTGATCGCACCCGCATTCAAGGCCCAGGTATCTTCCGCCAGGCCCAGCGTCGCGAAGGCATCGTGCAGCTTGCCGAGGTAGAGCGAATAATACGACGGATGCGAAATGGGCATCGCCGGACGCTCGGGGTCCAGGTGGATCGGCGACACATACAGTCGAAAGTGAGGCTGCAGACTTTCGACTCGAAATCGGCAGATGCCGCTGACTCGCGTGAACCAGCCATCCCGAAACTCGACACGAACCCACTGTGAATCGTGCTGAAGACGCAACCGGACACGCTCGCGGCCGACACGCAGTTCAATCGCATTTTGGCCAGGCAAGATCGTGATGAGCAATCGCGTACGATACTCATTGGGTCCCGTCGCGGACGATCGCGGCGGGCCGGGTAACACGGCTTCAATGCGCTGACCAACTTTCTCCACGAGGATTCGCAGCCCACCGGTGGTCTCGCGGCATTCGTCGGGATCGGTGCTGAATAGCGTGAAGGAACCCTGCGTCCCCCGCAAATCGGGAGTACACATCGCCGACAACGAGAGCCCGAAAAACCTCTCGGGAGGAAACGTGATCGGCACCCGCAAGATCGTGCTGAAGACTCCGAACTCACCCAGGATCTTCCAGAACTGCTGACTCTTGCGGAGCATCCGAATCGAACCACCGCCGAGTCCCACCCAGTTTCGCCAGCCGCTGGCGCCTTCCACAATTCGCGTTGAAGAGAGCTCCGGGAGATAGGTTCGCAAGTTGCGGTTTAAGAAGTCAAAAATGTTGTGCTTACCGGGATTCACTCCCGTCTGGAATGAAGACCACGCGACCGGCGAAATCGGTGGCAAGGTCGTCGCGAGATTGGTAAACGTCCCACGTTCAGCAAGCTGTTTCAGGTGCGGCAGCCGTCCCTCCGCCATCAACCGCCGAACGCGTCCCGGATCCAGTCCATCCAGCCCCACTACCACGACCCGTTTCGCCTGGCTCTTCAGGCCCACTCGTCGGCGGCGGAGCCACATCAGCAGCATGCGGATGGGCCAGGTCAGCAGGGATACGAACAGCAGACCGAAGGCAATGATCAGGCCGAAGAACGACCCGATAAAGGAGATTCCAGCTCCCGGACCGATGTAGGCGGGCAGAAAGACCGGCGTCAGCAGAAACTTCGCGATCGCGAAGGAAACCATGAATACGCGGCTTTTCTAACGGAATCCGGCGATTTATCGCCGAGGACGGTGTGAGGAGGCCAAACGCACGACACGGGTATTCGCCAGAGGCGATCGGCAAATGCCCGTTTCGATTCTAGGCGATCAGTCAGTGCGGCGACAATCTCTGAGTCTGGATTTGGAATCCGGGATGAGAAATCCGAGCCACCTCGGCTCCAACGATCAGCTGAGCCGACCCAAGATGAGGGATCAGGCGAGCCGGGTGCCGTGAGGCCCCGGACCGGGAGTCTGGTCACATCTCGAATTGTCCGAGGCCTTACGGCACCCGGCTCGCCTGACTGACTTCAGGCTCACGGCTTCTTTTTGACATTGATCGTCTGCGAAATCAGGCTCGATTGCTCGCTCGCGTTGGCCAGCGTCACCGTCAGCGTCCGCGTCAGGGACTTGAGTCCTCCGCCCTTAGTGGTGAACTTGATCCCTCGCAGAAAAGCCTGAATCGCAGCGGCCGTCGCAGTTTGGCCTAAGTGGATCTGCAGTGTCAGATGACCATTCGCAAACTGGAGACCTGTCGTGGTCCCGAGCGCCGTTGACGACAGCAGGCTCAACGCATCGAACGGCTTTTTCTTGCCGGGAGAATTCAGGCTGAGAGTCAATGTTCCCCCAGCCAGATTCGCGCCGGAGACGGTCACCTGCGGCAAGACGACAACGGCCGGCTGCTTCTTGATCCACGTGACGGCTGATCCACCGATGTTCGATTGGGGGGCGTCATTTGCATCGGTTAGATTGACCTGCACCGTTGCGGTATCGGTCGCCCCGTGATTGTCGGCCACCTGGACTGTCAGCGAGAAGGTCGGAGTCGTTTCGAAATCGAGCGCCGCGGGATTAGCGACGGTGACAGCGCCCGTCGAGGCATTGATCGCGAAGGCACCTGATGTGTTTCCACCCGTAATGCTATACGTCAAAGTATCGTCCACATCAGGATCAGTCGCAGACACCGCACCGACCGGAGTATTCAGTGCGGAATTCTCGGCCAGGGAGAACACCGCATCGAGCACATCCGGCAACCGGTTGCCAGGTGCGGCAGTCACGGTCTGAGCATCTGCCGTGACGGGAGTCTCTTCAATACGTCCCGTAGCGTCTGTCGCCACCGAGTAGAACGCGTACTTGTGACCAAACTCGCCGTTGAACTGGGCGGTTGTTTGCGTCGTATTCCCCAGGAACAATGTGTAGTCGCCACCGTTGTCGGAAACAAAAATGTCATATGACGCAAGTCCCGATCCATTCGTATCGTCGCTGCCTGACCAGGACAACGTGAAGGAGCTGGTATTCGTGACATCAGACAATACCGTGACACTGCTGGCGGGGGGATCAGCATCAACTGTGACCGGCGTGTCGAGGTACTGGAATTGAACATTCCCCTGTGCGTCGGTAATCACAGCATAGATGTAATACGTTCCACTAAATGAGTGCGTCAGGTCCCAGTGGTAAGTCGTGGGCGCGCCGGACACAGGCAGGTTCTCAATCATCGACAGACCATCGAATCCGGTCTTGTCGGTGTCGTAGAACAGGGCTACCGTCGCATCCGGATAGATGTCGGTCGCCGTGTATTGAATCGTCACTCCGTCGGACGTGACCTGGGCATCGAGGACCTCGATCGTGGGCTCAGGCGCGTCGCGCAAGGCGGCATACTGTGTTTCACCCGGATCTGCCGCACTGACGACGCGGATCTGCCACTCGCCTGCCATCGGATTGAGTAACGCGATGGCGCGGGAGGTGCTGGATGTCATTTCCGGAATCAATGCGGCATTGACCTCGTCTAGTTCACTTTCCGTCATGATCGTGCCGTCGGGACGGACCAGTTCGAGCTTCGCATCATCGAGCTCATTGGCCCAGGTTGCACTCACCAACAAGTGCTGCGTGCCGCTGGGAACGGTGAACGTGTCCGATCCAGCCGCGGCTTCCTGAGCCTGCGGTGCTGCGAACGCTGTGGCGAAAAACGTGGCCGATTGCGGTTGTGCCGGCAGGTTTTCCAGCGAGACCATGTCACCAAAGAAGTATTCCACGCCTTTATCGATCGTCACTTTGGCGGTGATGGACTTGCGGCCAATGACGGGTAAGGTCACATCCGCGGCGAATGCGGCATAGCTTTCAGCGCCGTTAAGAGCCTGGAAATAGCCTCGGAAGGATACGTCGGCGATCGGTGCATAAAACAGCCCGTCGCCTTTGGGGATTCTCAATAAGCCGGTCAAGTTGGCCGACCCGGTCACTCCACGCTGATTGACCGTGATTGCCGCAGCACCCGTCACAGTGCCCAGCAAGGCAGAGATCCCTCCGGACAATTTGGCTTCGGTTTTCTTCCAGTTCCAATCAAAACTTCCGGTGAGGCTCAACAGATTCGGGTCCATGTAAGTAAACAGTACAGAGCCGTTGACACGTTCCGTGCTGACGATGCCGGTGACATCCAGAGTCGCGATGGCGGCGGGGTGGGCATCGACATTAAATAGCGGTACCGCGGGAATCTGGATCTTCGGTCCCTCCGATAGACCGAGTGTGGCGCTGACTTCGATGGGAACCAGCTCCTGTTGCGCATTCTTCTTTTTGCCCGCTAGCCCGTCGACGGACAGCGAGATCTTGTCCAGGAAGATACCGTCCATGAAGGTCGGAATATTCAGATTGTTCAATCCGACCCGGATGTAGTTGAAGTCGTGATCGTAATATCCCGCGCCGAAGAGTAAAGTTTTGTCGGTGAGCGGCTTCATCTCCAGCTCACCATCTCCCTTCCATTCGTGGTGAATCGTGTCGAGAAACACCGTTCCGGCCTTGAGCTTCAGGAAGCCAGGAATAATGGTCCAGTAACTAGCACCGAACTGGCCGACAAAAAACAGGCCGTTCTTCCCGAATTCGATGAAGTTCGGCCCGGAAATATCTAACGAGGCCTGTGCATCATCATAGCTCGTCAGTCCTTGATTCTTCACGACGAACTTCCCCTGAATGCGGAATGCTCCTTCAGGGTTGGCTTCTGTCGTCGCGAGGTAGCTAATCGACGCTCCACTCGCCTGGAGCGTGAGCAAATCGCCCAGCAATACCGCCTGGTCAGTCAGCGTAATGGTTGCTGAGATGCCATGTGCCCTTGGTCCAAAGTGAATAAAATTCGGTTCCGCGAATTGCACTTTGAACAGGCCGACGCCATCAGGCGTGATCAGAGATCCCTGCACATTGAGATAACTGTCAAGTACGGAACCCCCGTCAGGATTCACCAGACTGAATGCATCAAACGCGAACCGACATCCGGCAAGCTCCCACACGCCGGAGACGACATTCAGGCTCGAGACACCGCCGGAATGCACGTTGATGGTCACGTTGCCTTCAAACAACCCAACGGGCGAGTATCCGTAGTCCGTGGTCACTAAGCCCGTGACTTTGATCTTATCCGCATCGTAGGTGATATTGCCCCCGACTAGCGGCACGAATGCCTCGTTGATCAGCGGCTTGAATCCCACACGTGCGGGACCGTTGGACACAAACTGGTCGTTGGGCGCGTCGTAAGTGAAGCCGCCCGTCACCTTGAACGGCGACAAATCAATGATCCGCTGCACCACAAACGCGTTATTCGTCTCGTTGGATTCGCCGATATGTTTGAAGGGATCGGCCACCGCGATCAGGTACGGATGACCGGGATCGTGAACATAATCGGGAGCGAAATCGAATCGTCCCGAACCGACCTTCACTCCTGAACCGGGGGTGAAGGTCGCCGCGGCAGCAATCTGCACATCACCGGCATCCCAGACTGGGTCCGCCGATCGAAACACCGCAACGTCAAACGAGGTGGTGAGGCTGGTGCTCTGCCAGGTGAAATCGACCCCTTTCGCGTCAGAGCGCGTCGCGGCACTGACGGCGACATCCTTGCCCAGCGTCCGGCCGAATCGATATTGTGGCATAACCTGCCCACTGGTCGAGATGGTGCCAGTGAAGCCGCCGGGGGGCGTTGGGACAGACTGTTGGACTCCGATCTGAGACAGGTCCTGGGTGACCTCGTAACTGCCCGGACCAAGGTAGACCGAAAAGTGGCCATTGATGTTCGTGACGGTGGTGTAAGTCTTCCCATTCTGCTTGATCGTGATAGGAATGTCGGGGACAGCTCGATCTCCGGCAGGCGGATCCCAGGTGCCGTCGCCATTGATGTCATTGAAGACATAGCCTTGAACGGGAGCCGTTTGGAAGACTCCGAACACGACATTGTTCAAAGCATCGTCTGGTTGAGTCAGGCCCGGCGTGAAAAATTGCTGAAATCCCTGGGTCAGCTTCAGGTATTTGTCGTCGTTCTCGGTGCCGAAGCCGATTGCACCATGTCCCCGGAATTGAACTTCGAAAGTGCCGTCCGCATTGCAAGCCACGCCAGAATTATCAAATCCAGGCGCGCCGGGGTCATTCTCGATACCGTCCAGGTTTTGATCGAGATAGACGTCAGCCTGGAAAGGTGCCTCGCCTTCATCAAGGTGGCCATTCCCGTTCATGTCCTCGTAGGCTTTGCCGCGAACGGTGAACTGGCGGACGAACGCGACCTTAATCTGGGTTCCCGAAGGCGTTTCAGATGAGGAAGATCCGGTTTCGACCCAGGTCTGACCGGCTGGAAAGAAGTTGGTCATGTCAACCTGATCTCCATACGCATGCAAAGAGATGATGTGGTCGGCCGACCATGCGCCGTTCATGAAATAGGGTGAATTATCAAATCCAGGATCGTCAAAGAATCCGTTTTGAACGAGGTCGTCGTACACAATCTCGGTATGGCTGTCGAAGTGTCCGCCATTGTGAACGGTCTTGTGGCCGGTGATTGTGTAGGAGTGCGAATCATGTTCTACATAACGGTTCGGCTCGACTTCAATTTCACCTTCCGTGGTTTGCTGACTGTCCGAAAACACCGCAAGCTCGGCGTCGAACGGCACATCATCGTCCGTGACGCCGTTTCCGGTCAGATCTTCGTAGACCGTAAAAGTGTACCCGAGACCGGAATCATGCCAGGTCTCCACCGGATAAGGCCCCCCTTGGGAATACATATGCAACGAGGTCAGGACCAGCCGCCGTTCCAGCACCTCGGGCTGCGGTGCCAATGTTCGGCGTCTGTTACGGCGACTCCCTTTGACTGAGGAATTCCGGTAACGCAACTCTTCCAGCCAGCGAACAAAACCATTAATCATTTTCGACCTTCGAACGCGTTGTGGGGTGATTGATAATGGCGATACGGCTGACGTCTGCACCCAGGTCCTGGCCATTGGGACCGGCCTGATATCCCGGGCCGCTGGGGAGCAGCCGCCATTGTTGGGGAACGTAATCGACCGGGTCGGCTTCGATCGAATCCTTGTCGCTCTTCCAGCGCAGTTGCCAATCGGCCAGACCAATTGTTCCTGGCCATCCATCCTGCGCGGCCCAGGTTCGATGGCCCACACGGTAGACGTTGCCCACTCCGGTCCAGCCTGTCAGGTCGACGCCACCATTCAGGCTGATAAACCTCAATCCCGTCTCAAACAGTGTGTGACGCGCGGACACCACCAGTTCCGCCTTGATTTTCTGAGGGTCGGACGTGTTTGTCTGGATGGCTCCATAGTCGGAGACGGGATTCCACACCACGCTGCGCTCCAGCTCCAGGTCGCGGCGGCCGGATGAGGACATGTTGAAACTGACTTGGCCCACGACCGAATTGCGAATGACCAGCTTGCCACCTTTGGGTAACGTCGTGGCGACGATGCCGGGAATCAGACAGTTGACGATTTCGCCCACTTTGCCATCGGCGGTTTCGAACTTTGGCCCGTTAATACCGTTTCGCGGCACGCGTGCGCCATAGAAATCCGTGTCACTGGAGAACGAACAATTGGCCAGCCGGGCAATTGAGTTCTGGATCGCGAATTCGGTGGAACTGCCGCCCAACCCGGCCCCCAGCGGTCCCTTGCGGAAATGCAAACCTTCGATGATGAGGGTCAGGTTCTTCGAGGCGAAGTCGAAGCCACCGTCGATAACCGGACGATAACCTGGCGCCGCACGGATCGTCAGCAGCCGTTTTTGATCGCCGGTGACCACGAATCTGCCAATCGGCTCATCCGTGCGAATCTCGACCACGTCCGCATTTCCCGCCGCGGCGACCGCATCCTTCAAGTCCGCATAACCGCGTACCAGCTGGTCATTTCGCAGGACGACAAAGGGACCATCGTCCGCCGGCGCGGGCCGCAACTGATCTTTAGAGATCGTTTTCCCGGTCGCCGCCAGGGCTCGCACGTAGGCCTCGCCCGGTCCGGCCAGATCCCACTGCGGTCCCAGATTCTGCAGTGCGGGACCGTGCTGCAAGATCAATTCCGTAGTGACCGGCGTCAGCGCTTGAATCACACCCTGCGGATCCTGTCCCTTGCGTCGGACTTCATCCCAGGCAAAATGGGCCCAGTCCGCTTCCAGTCCGCCTTGTTCATCGGCACCCCAGAATTCCGCCCAGGCCGCCAGGCCAGGTCGCGGCTCCTTCGCCCCCTTCGCCAACGTAGACAGGACCTGTCGGCCCACATAGAGGTTGTTCCTGCCGAGCCACCCACCCATCTCTTTCAACACCTGATTCTGCGAGACGCCGCTCACCTGCAACAGATTCCCGGTGGCTGCGACTTGAGTCTTGCCGTGTTCCTTGCGGCGCATAGTCATAATCAGGCCTCCACTAACCAGCATCGTGTTGTGCTGCAAGTCGACCTGCCACGAACCTTTGGCCCCTTCATTGCAAGGCGGATTCAGATAGTGATATCCCGCCGAGCGAACAATCGTATTCTTCATTTCCAGGTGACTGGCGACACCGTGCGGACCAAATCCTTCAGAGCCATTAGGATTAAAGCCCGAGATCAGACAGTCGATAAACCGTAGGTGCGGCCCCTGGTAATTGATGAAACCGACGGTGGCTCCCAACAGTCGGCAATTGCGGAACTCCCATACGGGACCCGTGCCTGCCATAAAGGAGAAAACCACTGAGGTGCCACAGCGAAAATCACAGCCTTCGATGTCCAGTACGGCATTGTCGATCTCGAACCAGTGGTAATGACCGGATGACTTCTTGCTGAGTACGAACTGTGGCCGATAACCCTTTCCCGCCTTGATCCGCAGTCCCTTGGTCTGGACTTTAACTATGCCCAGGGTGAAGGGGCCATTGCCATACACTTCGATGACATCGCCGTCAGTCAAAGCACCCAGTGCGCCATCCAGGCTGCCAAATTCTTCGCGACTCTTGCCACCTGCGTGTACCAGCACGAACGGATCTGCCTTGTCGGCCAGCGGCAGCGCGGGCGGCGAGGCGATTGGCGCTGGTTCAACTTTGTTCGCGGCAACCTGAGTGTGACCGACCTCCTTCCGAGCCACGGCAAGTTCCGGTGCTGTCACGCTGATCGTCGCGTTCCCGCCACGCGTCAGTTGGAACTTCTTCGTCGTCAGCTTGACCCCATTCTTTTCCAGCACTTCGATCATGCCATCCACCGCCGACAACTCGAATTCACGGTCGCCTGTCTTGTCACGCACGACCAGGCCATTCTGGATGATCCGGACTTCCACACTCGGATCATCGATCCGGACCACGAGTTCGCCGGTGTTGGTAATCACGCGGACAATTTGGCCACCAAATAAAATGGCCGCACCAATGCAGACCAGCAGGCCCATGGCCGCAAATACGGCGGCACCACTGCGCAGCCGGCTGGGACGAGTCTGAGTTAATAGTGACGCCCGAGCCGCCCATCCCACAGCCTGTGCTGCCGGCTGAGACAGTCTGGTCGGCGGCTCATTCGTCGGCACGCTGGTGGCGGACAAATCCAGGTGATCCAGCGCCTCGATGAATTTCGCAGCCGATGCCGGTCGCTTCGCAGGATCCTTCTCCAGAAGTTGCATCACCAACTGGGACAACGCCGGTGGACACAGGGCACTAAGTCGGTCCGGCGCAGTCGGTGTCTGGCTGGCGAGATTCATCAGAATCGAGAAGGTCGTCGGTCCCGAAAACGCGCGCTGGCCCGACAGCATTTCATAGAGGATGCACCCCAGGCTGAAGAGATCGGCACGCCCATCGACCGGATCGCCGTTCGCCTGCTCCGGAGCCATGTAGGCCGGCGTGCCGACGATCGCGCCACTCGCCGTCAGATTCGATTCCGCCGTTCCTGCATCGACGACCTCGGCAGCCTTGGCCAGGCCAAAATCCAGAATCTTCGCCCGCCCCGTGGGCGCTTCGAGCCAGACGTTGCCCGGCTTGATGTCACGATGAATCAAGCCTCGTTCGTGAGCCACCGCCAATCCGGAAGCCACTTCGCGCGCCACGCCAATCACCGTGGATATCGGCAGCGGCCCATTTGTCTGTTCGATCAACGCATTGAGCGGCTCACCTTTGAGGAGCGGCATGGCGAGAAACGGGGTGCCGTCGGCTTCTCCCACTGAGTAGATCGGAACGATATTGTCGTGCTCCAGCATCGCTGCCGAGCGTGCTTCACGCAAGAATCGTTCTTTGGCCTGAGGGTTGATCGCCAGTTCATAACGCAACGTCTTAATAGCGACATTCCGCCCCAGGCGGGTATCCTCTGCCAGATAGACCGTCCCCATGCCTCCCTGGCCGAGCACCTTGATCGGCTGGTAGTATTCCAACCGGCCGGGCAGAGCCACTGTCATTTCGAGTGACCGCGGTTCGGTTCCGGCCTCAGGTTGGTAAGCTTCGGTCGCGTCGCGCTCCGACGTACGGGCCAGTTTGGGCCTCAATCGAACCAGCAAACGCTCAACGAGTCGCTCGCCAGCCACATCCAGCGCGGTCTCGTGATTGTGCAGCAACTCATCCAGTGTTTCGTCGTGCGCAACGAGCGACTCGCCCAGTTCAGCCAGCCGATCGTCATCGGCATATTGGGCCGCCAGACGTTCGACCTCGGCGCTCGGCAATTCACCCAGGAGCAACTTCTGCAACAGTTCACGATCCAGGTCCTGAAAAGCTGTCATCGGCATCGAACTCCGAGGGAGATTTCATTGCGTACCAATAACAAGTAGAGTGCCGGTCGGAAAAACCTGTCGCGAAAAAGACAGAAGTTGGAAACTCTGTCGCGGAAGTGCGTAAACAACGCATTGACTTAGTGTCTTCGTGGAAGAAAGTAGCCTTCACGCGGACTTCCGTCCTTTCTGTCCTTTCTGTCCCTTCGATTCTAAAGGGACAGAAAGGACGGAAGGGACTTAAGGGATAGAAGGCCGCGTGAAGGCTACATTCCATCGGCCGCGGACAATCTCAACGGTCCAACTCAGCCAGTTCCTCGCGCAGACGAGCCAGGACGCGGCTGCGAGCCAGATAGACGGCGTTCACCGTGACACTCAATTCCGCGGCCACTTCGGTCGCGGGTCGGCCGGCGATGGCGACTTGCTGGAAGATCTGCCAGGTCGACTCCGGAAAATCGGTCTGCACGATTTGCAAGATGCGGCTCAAGAGATAACCGCGATATTCGGCTTCGGTCGCCTCGTCAAGCTCATTGGGACTGCTCACTTCCGCGATTTGCTCGACGGCTGGCCCCGGCGGAGGCTGACGATTTTGCCAGGCCATGACAGTATGTCGAAAGACCGTCCACAGCCACGCCCGAAAGCTGCGAGACGGGTCCAGCCGAAACTCCGGCAGTTTTCGAATCAGCAGCACGAACAACTCTTGCAGCAGATCTTCCACCGAGTTCTCAGGCACACCAAACCGCACGGCCCACCGCCGCAATAACGGGGTAAACAACCGGACGAACCGCTCCCAGTCACTGGGAACCGGTTGACCGCACAGGCGGTGCAGCAATGTCACAGGCGTATCGAGCATGCGAAAGGACACCCACTGTCTGATTGTCTCGCATCAGTACCGATGCGCCTCTTATGGAAAAACCTCCGGACAACTGGAATGCTTCGTGAAGATAGCAGATCTGAAACAGAATCCCCACTCGTCGGAGGCTCGACAGTCGGCCTATCGGGCAGAATAGAAGTCATCGGCACCCATGTTAGTAGCATCGAATTCATATCAACTCAACAAACTTCCAGATTCTGTCTTGCAGGGGTGCGAGTAGCGGTTTAGCCTAACGACAACATCGCATAGCTATCACCTATTCGGTTCCGAAAATCTGCAGACTCGATTCTGTAGATTTGGCCAGGAAGAAAACGACCATCGAATGCAGGACTGACATCCGTTGTCTACGATCTGGAAGCGATTATCTCTGGTAACATTGCTGAGACCACGGGCATTTGTGCTTTTCGCCGCCGGATGCATCGCTCTCGTCATATTGCTTCTTTTGCGACCCGCTTCAAAGGGAGGCAGCGAGCTAACATCAAGAATTGAGGGAACTTGGATAATATCCAAAAACCCAAAAATCGGGTTGTCCCATTTGCTACGCTTGTCGGGAGATGGCCGATGGACACTATTCTCGGTGACTTCAACTGGGACTAATATTGCCGGGAATGGCGATTGGTATCTCTCTGGTTCCGCCCTCAAAATTCGTGTAGGCGAAATTGCCTCACTTGGCACACTAGTGGATAGCGTGCATGCGAATGGACTGGCTGGATTGAGCGTATTACTTGATTCGGTAAGCGGAAGAGAGTCGTTACTACGATACGACATTCTGAACGTGACGGACACCTGTATGGTAGTCCGCAGTGGTGGAGAACAAACCACTTGGTACCGAAATCGTCCGGATTGATTTGCGCGTAATGCTTGTTAGCCTGGGTGTTAGGCAGGATTGATCCATCGGCTTCAATTTGTGCGATTCCGGGAAATCACTACCAGATATTTCGTCGTGATAGTTGATCCGGGGCTACTCATGACACTTCGACGATCTTCGACGGCAGACGGACCGCATCCTGCGGTGTGGCTGATATTCCTCGTGGTGCTCGCCATTGCCGGCATGCTAACACGTTCCTGGACGAAGAGCCAAGATGATAACCAACGCGCTGAGCTTCAGGCAGCCTATTCTGAATATGCAGCTGAATCAGATCGGACGATTCACAAGGCTGACCCGAGTCAAGAGGCAACCGACGCACTCATCGTGCTGGATGGCGCTAAGGACGTTCAACGCGCACCGGCGGCGCACGGTGTTTCCTATCTTCTGACTCAACCGTTCCCAGCGCACAATGCCTTAAACCAAATCGGCAAGCAACTGAACGAGTTAGGTTGGACTCCTCTCTCCGAAGATATTGACAATCCCGGTATGCCGTCGTCACACGTGCGCGGCTGGACGGAATACACCGACGTATCAGTGAAGCCATCTCGACATGAGCATCTTTGGAAAGCCGCTTGGCGGGACCAAGCTGGTAATATCGTGGAATACCTTTTGGTCTACTCGTACCCGGAGAAGGGCCCCGCTGATTTACAAACAGTGCATGTGCATGGAATGTATACTCCGGCGAGCGTATTGGGCAAGATCTATACACCTCCGCCGTAGCAATACAGGGCCACAAGTGAACGCAAAGGCCTTACACTCGGTTCACCCCGACATTGTGCCACGGGCGGGTTTAGGGTGTAATCAATGTCACTCGCACGTTACAACTCGAGCTGATCTACGCGTTAGGCGACACAAGGACATACTATGGGGCTTTGCCTGCACGTCTTCGGACCGAATGACGACGATGACGAACCGGAAGAAATCGCTGAGCGTGACGTTGGGCACTAAAGCGACGTTGGCTGCTTTCGAGACACCATCGCCCGGCACTTGGACGCCCGTCGCTTCCCGACGCTGATGGAGCATTCGGATTGCGATGGCGAATGGACATTGTCGGAGATTCCCCTACTTGAAAAAGAGTTGCGTGAAATCGGCGCCGCTTTCCAAAAGCTTCCGCGCGAGGAACCGATAAATGCATACGAACACACTGCTGAATATCGGATCGGCGCTGAGTCACTCTACGATTGTTTCCACAACGTTAGTGGCGAGAATCTGTTCGAGGCCCTCTTGGAATTGTGCTCGGTAGCCAGGCAAAACAAGCAACCAATCACATTCATGTAGCACAATCGCCTAACAAGGCGGTCAACCCGATGTGCGTACGAGGTCAGGTTTAGAGTGTACTCAAGATCGATCGCGCGGCACACGCGGGTTAGGATAACCTGGGCGTTAAGCGGAGTAATCTATGATTGCACGAGTTGCACTTGTGTTCGGCGGCCTAGTTGTCGCAATTGTGCTTTCAAATCTCTACTTTATCGCCTTTTGCGCAGTCTTCGTGTTCATCCTCGGAGTTGAAAACAATGTGTTCCTGAGCACGGGCTACGCGGGATGTCTCATCGGGGGCGCGGTTACCGCGTTCTTCCTCGTACGACCGGGGTGGCCAAAATCTCCGAACAAGTCTCTAGTGGGTGACGGAGATGGACAGCAATCCAAATCGTGATACGATTTTCGACATTATCTGCTTAACATGCGGTTCAACCCGACATTGTGTCTCGACAAATAGCTTCTGCGTCAGGCAGGAAAGGGGCGTGGTGTTATGTCAGATCCGGTGTTTGCGTACGCTCATTTGAACATCCGCATTTTGCCGCTCAGCCGCGGCGACCTCTTTGAAGATCCTTTACAGGAGGCGTTCGACGAGAACGGCCTGGGCGAGGTGACAGGAGCTGGCACGATGCAGGAGAAGAGCGGCGAGATCTCCTACTGTGGCCTCGATCTGGATCTTTATGACATCGAGCGCGGGGTGCCGTTTGTGTGTGACTTTCTCGCACAGCGCGGCGCGCCCCAAGGGTCAAAACTCCAGTTCGAAATCGACGGAGAACAACGCGAAATCCCGTTTGGGACTCTCGAGGGATTGGCCATCTACATGAATGGGACCGATCTACCCGACGAAGTCTATCAGAACAGCGACATCAACTTCGTCTACGACGAAATCAATCGCCTGCTCGGCGATCACGGTGCGATTCAAGGGCATTGGCAAGGACCAACGGAAACGGCGCTCTACCTCTATGGCCCGTCAGTTGCCGAAATGAAGACGCTGATTGCGAAGTTGATGGAAGAGTATCCTCTTTGCCAACGTGCCAGATATGAAATCATTGCGTAACCAATGCGGCACGTTCCCACGCCAGTAAACTCTGCTTTTTGTCGATTCCGCCGGCATAGCCTGTGAGTTTCCCATTGGCACCGATGACGCGATGGCACGGAACGAGAATCGAAATGGGATTGCGGCCGTTGGCGTTCCCCACGGCGCGCGATGCAGTTGGTTTGCCGACACGCCGGGCGAGTTCGACATAGGTGATTGTCGTTCCGTAGGGGATGCGCACCAGTTCCTGCCAGACCCGCTGCTGGAATGGTGTCCCGGCCAGCTTGAGCGGTACGTCGAACTGCTGTCGCTCGCCGGCAAAGTATTCTGCCAGTTGCTGGCGGACTGCGACGAACGGCGAAGCGGATTGTATTCTGGCGGCGTCGGGGCCATCCCAGCCCTTGTGTTGCGGGAGATACAACCCGGTAATGAACTCTCCATCCCCCTGAACGATCAGACGTCCTAGAGGGCAATCAATATGACTGTAGTATGTCGTTGTCATGGTTTTACTCCTGACGTTTCAGTGGAAGCTGTGGCGAGGCTTTCCCACAGATGCATGGCAGCATAGGCGCGCCAGGGACGCCACCGTTCGGCCGTTTTGCTCAGTGATTTTGCAGTCCTTAGTCCCGATGCTTTCACTAATCCCAGGTCACCCGTGGGAAAGGCATCTGGCCAGCGCAGAGCGCGCATTGCGATGTACTCGGCGGTCCATGGGCCGATGCCGGGAAGTTCGACCAGCCTGGCCACAACCGCGATCGGGTCGATTCCAAATTCGAGATCGATCTCGCCACGCGCGACGACGCGTGCCAGATGATGCACGCTCGCAGCGCGAGCTCCCGGCAATCCCAGGCTTGCCAGGGTTGAACTATCGCTTGCCGCCAGCGATTCGGCGGTCGGCGCAATCCGAGTCAAACAAGGCTGCGGGGTCTCGATCGCCTCTCCGAAGCGCTGGGCAAAGCGACCCGCTAACGTCGAGGCGGCGCGCACCGAGATCTGTTGTCCCAGCATCGCTCGCAGGGCTAGTTCAAACGAATCAAAGGCACCGGGCACACGCAATCCCGGACGCTGCTCGACCAATCGCGCGAGCAGTGGGTCCAGCGCGAGGTGTCCGGCGATGATGTCTGGTCGAGCATCCAGATCAAACAACTGTCGCAAACGTGAGAGAATCGCCGGCAAGACTGGAGCCAGCTCCGTGGCCAGGTCAACAGCCAACTGATTGCGGTTCGCGACCGGCGAAACACTAAGCCACCCGCGATGTTCCCCGATGCCGACGGTTCGATGATAGGCGTTGCCCGAGACACACTCGACACCAGGAATTGCTCGCGCCGCCAGGAACCGCAGCAGGGCATCCCACTCAAACGGGGGACGATAGGAGAGCACCAATCGCAGACTGTCGGTGGCCACCGTTTTGGAACTGGATCGCCGCAGCAGACTGGGGGTGAGGCGATAGTGGCTCTGAAACAGGGCATTAAACCGCCGCACACTTTCAAACCCCGCGGCATAGGCGACCTGAATCATGGGGAGCTGTGTTTCGGCAATCAGACGTTTGGCGAGCAGGAGACGATTGGTTTGAGCCAGTTCGACCGGGGACACTCCCAGTTCCTTCCTCACCGAGCGGCGTAACTGCCGCGAACTCAGTCCGAGACTCGTGGCCAACTCTTCCAGGCTGCCACCATTATTGAGTGCCCCGGCTTCAATACGCGCCGCAGCCGCGCGGGCAATCGTGCGAGTGCTGTCCACAGGCGCGCAACCGGGGGCCAGTTCGGGACGACAGCGCAAGCAGGGCCGAAATCCGGCTTGCTCGGCCAGCGCCGCGTTGATAAAGAATCGGCAGCGATCACGACCGGGCGTCCGCGCCGTGCAGACAGGCCGGCAGTAAATTCCAGTCGTCTTCACGCCGACGAAAAAGAGACCGTCAAAGCGACTGTCGCGGGCCACGAGAGCTCGGTAACAAATATCATCGTTGATGTGCATGGCCCTATTGTAGCCGCGGCGAGCGACCCGGCTGGCCGTTTTCGGACATCAAAGCAGGAATTGTTTTGCTGCAGGAAATGAACCGCAGGGAGTTTCGCAGTAAGATGAACGCCATTGTTCCGGACGTTGAATCGCAGTCGTCCGGAATTGCGTATGAGACTTCTCGCTATGGATTCCGTAAACTGCCCTTATTGCTCGCACACAGTTAGCGCAGATAGCGTTATGCTCTGGGACAATAGATTCTATTGTTCCGAATGCGTGACCAGTATTTCGCCCGCTCTCTTTCGTTTGGCCACTTCCGGATCGCCACTTGAAGAGACAGTCTATCCTGAAGACATTAGCGCCTTGCGCTATGTGACGCTCATGACGATTCCGATGGGACTCTGCGGAGCGGTCGTCGCTCTGCCGGTGGGGTGGATGTGCTTGATCGGAAAGTTCGACTTTTGGCCATCTCTCATTGTGCTTGCCTGCTTGGGTGGTTTTGCCAGTATCTCCATCTTGGTCCAAGCCATCGTCGGAGTGACAGTACAACGATCTCGGCTTCCGAGAAAGGTGCTTATCGAGGACGGCTATTTGCGGATCGTTTCTCCGCAGGACGAACAATCGAGCGAACTGCAGGCCTGCAAATGGCGCTTCGGCAACACGGACGGCGATACCCTGTGTTTATTCAGCGGTTTACGCAACGGGGTTCTTATTCAAACTCCCAAGACTGTCATAGCCTGTGGACATTCTTCGGAATCCCTGGAGCACTGGCGCGCGTTTCTCACACTGGCACGTCTCACTGAATTCCCTACGCTGGGCTGCATGCGAGTCCTGGTCGTGGGGTTGGTGACCATTGGCGGGGGCTTTGTCGGCGCGGGACTCGGATATGTCGTCTCTACTTTGACTGGGCGTCCCAGTTGGCAATTCGGTTTGGCATTTCTCGGCGCGGCTGACGGTCTGGCAATTGGAATAATTCTGGCAACCTGGAACATCGATGGCGTCCAGTCGGCGCGCTCTCGTCTTCATCCCGCTCCTGCTGCGTTGATCTTTTTTGGCTTAGGTCTCAATATTGGAAAAGCGGATGGGTGGACGAGCGCGTTGATTTGTGCTTCCGCGAACGGGCTGCTCGGTGGATTGATCGGTTGGCTCTGCCATGTCCGCCTTCGCGTCGAAAGCAAACAAAACTCAGCGGAAGTTGATCACCTAGACAGAAATGAGTCCAGGTATGAATAGTCCCTTTTGTTTACCTGGCATTTCTCGCACATGACATTATTGAAGGAAAATCATGCCCAGACCACAGACGACAGTGTGTACCGACTGCGGCGGAGCGATGCAGGAAATCAAGCTGGTCGCTAAAGGTTTTAGAATTTGGATCCCGCTCATCGAATACGCAGCCATTGATACACAACCATCGTACTGGACTGGCGCAATTCGTCCCGAGGGAACAGTTCATTCCTACATGTGCAGCGGATGCGGCCTAATCAAGACCTACGGCTCACCTGGCTCGAACCCCAGCGATCTGACGTCAGGGCCTACCGAATGACACCGCTAAGTGAAGTCTCGTTGCGGCCCCCTGAATCAAGACGATAAGACTTCGGGAATACTGAAAGAATGACATTCCAACCACGTAGGAATTTCGCAGTGGGCAGCCAACTTGTGGATCACCCGATCGGGAACAGCTTTGCTGCGCCCCTTGTTCTGCCGCAACAGTTGCTCGAAGGGAGGTTCCAGGTAGACGACTTCGATCCGCGCTTGGTAATCGGCGAACAGGTCGAGCCACCGCTGACGCGTCATCTTGAGCAGGTTCGTCGCATTGAAGGCGAAGTTCGTTTTCGACCGCAGATGTTCGCGGCAGCGTTCTCGGGCCAATTGGGCAACTTCACCTTGATTGTCCGTTGGGTCCACATCGAGCTCGCCCCGAATGTTATCGAGTGAGACGACCGGCAGATTGCCGCGGTGACGTGCGAGCCAGGTATCTTTCCCACTTCCGGGTAGCCCAGACATCACCGTGACGGTACACGAGTAATCTTCGTGAGGAACATAGTGCAGATTCGGCTCAGACTGGCGGAAGTACTGGAAGCGTGCCTGATCGTTGGCGAACGGAAAGGGTTGCTGGTAACACCCGCACTCCTCGGCCATCAGTTTCCAGAAGGACAAATTCTCTTCCGGCCGAGTCATGGAATCGGTGTCCCGCCCGCGTGTATCGGCCAGTGCAAACAAATAGAGAAGTTGATTGCTGACGAGCCACGAGAGCCGGACGACTTCCTGTTGTGGTTCGGACCGCTCCAGCAAAAAAGCCGGACGACCGTGATACCGCACCATCTGGGTGATCTCTTCGCGAATGGCCAGGTCGCAGTCGAGGTCGCGCAGGACGGAGCGGGTCAGGTGTTCTCCTTTGACGGCATGCTTGGGCGAGGTGATGCGTCCGGTTTCCGAATCAACCTGGGACGTCAGCGCCTTCCCCGCGTCGTGAAATAGCGCCGTGAAGATCAACACCGTTCGCTCGTGCGGGGAAAGCAACGGCCATTCCGCCAATCGTGGCAACTCGGCGCAGACCATTTTCGTATGCGTCCAGACGTCCCCCTCCGAATGCCATTCGGCATCCTGCGGACAATCTGCCATGGCGCGACACCACGGTTGATCGTTCGCCCAGGCGACGATCTCTGCGAGTGACCCTCGTGATAGCTGAGCCCATTTCATTGCCAGATATCCACGCCATCTGTGAGCAGATTCGGCACCATCATTTGATGTTGCCAATGCGTACTCTGTTTTAGCTTCTCCACGAACTCGGGTCTCACGATTTTGGCGCGACCCGAGACGACACCATCCGCCTCCGTCCGCAAGTACAACCCCTCCATCAGGTCGTCAGTTTGCCGCGACACGGGATTCTCGAACTGACTGCTGAACCGGGATGGTCCGATGAGTCCCGCCAGATCGTCCCGCGTGATGGCTCCGGAATGCAAGATCGGGACCGTTTCGATCCCCGAGCCGTCCAGCAGACTCAGCCGTTGTGCGAGACTGATGAAGTTCCCGGAGTGCTTATCGTAAATATCGAATTCAAAAAAGTAATGCGGCAACTGCCGGTAATAGACCGAATGCCGCGCATAGACCCACTCACCGAACAGTATGAACCGATCGGCAATTCGCTCTTCCAAGGCAAACCGCTTGACCGCCGCCCATTGCTTGAACAGATCGTATTGCGGATGCATCCCCTCAGTGATGAGATGTCCCCGGCACTGCAGAACCATCTCACCATTGGATTGGAAATGAATGCCGACGTTGGTCCCGTCGATCTTTTCCTCCACGATCAGCGAAGTGTCGGAGATGAATCGCTCGGACTCGGCTGCCCCCAGATGCTTGTCATCGTCCGTGCCTTTCGAGCCGAACAGATGGGGCGTCCTCGGGTATTTGGTGAATTCATCGTGTGAACGGCCCATGATTGGATTCCAGTCGACCTGCAAATGGGAGGGCGAGGCTCCCGCCGATCCTAATGCGACCGCAGGTCGGAGTCCGCCGGAGGCATTCCATCCAGCCTCCGGCGGACTCCGAGCTAAAGCTCGCTTTCGGCTTGGCAGGAGCCTTGCCCTCCCATCAGCTCGAATCGCACATTGCACCGGAAGGAGAACGACACCTCTATCCGTCAAGAGGTTCGCGTCGAGTGCAAGTGACCGCTCGCGTCAATTCTCTGAGCGCCTGACAATCGCCATCAGCGTGCGAAGTTCGTCTTCCACCTCAGCCGGGTCGTCGACCGTGGTAGCAACCTCTTCCCGCAATAGTTCTCCGTATCGCCGGCGCATGCGATGTATGGACATAGCCACGGCTGCGGAGCTCAAATTCAGTTGACGGGGGGCCTCGTCCCGGAGGGTTAATGGTGACGTGAGAACAGACAAGTTTGCGGGCACCAAAACCGAAATCGACACGTCATTCATGTTCGACTTCGACGCGTGGCTCACGAAGATCAAGAAGTTGTTTGGAAGAGTGTAAAATACTCTAAACCGTTGCCAGCGGGTGAGCGGAATGGCACTATCCACCAGTTCTTCGCTGCAACGCTCCACTTCAGAATACACCGGCTGCTAGCGCCGTACCGCTCACGACGCGCCGGGATGATTCTGGAAGTATTCCTCGGTCGACAGCAGGTACACTAACAATCGCTGGCTCGATGCCGAACTGTTGCTATTAGTCCAGGTCGTGACCTCATTCTGATCGGGAGAACGGCCCAGGTAGATCGTGTAGTTATTCTCGACGACGTCCTGTTTGTACTCTTGCGACATCATCAGGCAATCGATCATCGTCGACAGGCGAGTTCCGCTGTCGAGTTGATCGGTCCAATGCGTGGTCTCCTCGCTGGTCGGTGGGCGGTTGAGCAAATTCGTATAAAGTCCGACGACGAGTAGATCGTTGTCACTGGGTGAAGTCGCGCCGACTGCTGTTTTGAACGCCGGGGAGTTCAAAATCAGCTTGATGATCTGCTGATCGGTGGCGCCGTGTGCATACTTCTTCAAGTAGAACTTCTCGCTGGCGGCATCCAAGGTCGAGTTCAGGTATTGATTGAAAAAGCCCCGCAACTCGCGCGTCCGATGTTCCGGCATCTTGATGAAGGCAGTCGCGACCTTCTCTCGAGACATCCCGTGGTCCAGCTTCTTCACCCACTTGGCTGAGAGGGCCTCGTCCGCCTGATGGCCGAGCAGCACCTGCGACAGCGAATTCACAAACGTCGCATTGGACGCGGCGTTGACGTTGGGAACCAGCGTGATCTTAAACAATGCATTTGACGAATTCGTCTGTGTGGCTTGATTAGAGGTCAGTCCCACCGTGGACTTAATCCCGCCGTACATATAGCCGAGGACGGTCGGTCCCTGCGCGAGCAACTGATCGAGATCAAGTACCCCGTTCTCAGACTGCGGAAGGTCCGCATCCTGGAAGTACCGTGCATTTGCTCCGTAGAGGCCGGGCAGCTGGCTCGGCATTTCCAGTTCCTGCGTCGTCCCGTCGGCCTGCCTCACCTGCGTGGTCACGTTGTTGGTAAACGGCAGGCCGGGAAATGTCGGCGGGAAATTCAACCATGGCAAGCTCAGTTCCCCGGTGGCAAAATCGACATTATAAAGAGTGATCCCCCCCAGGAAGATCGTGTTCATGGATCCGTCGGTCTCCGAAAACAGCCCGATATGCGGCGAACTGTACTGGCTGAAGGCCTGCTGGAAAGGCAGGACTTCGGTCTCACCGACACCGGTTATCAGAATGGGATTGCGGAACCCGGAATTGGATGAGGGGAGCGTAAAGGGACCGGGAGTGAAGACGCCGCCGAATATCTCCAGGGCCGGATCGCCGTTGGGTAACGTCACGTTCGCCAGGTTGTAGTCGCGCCGACGGAGATTTGTCTGGTCGATCTGGGTCTGAAAATTCGTGACATTCAGACTGCCCGGGACTGCTCCATCATAATTGATCTGGAAACTGTGGATCGCGTCAGTATAGGTTTGACTAAATCCGGCACTCGAGCCGGGATTGTATTGCCCCTCGAAGTCGTGACCGAGCACCAGATACGACAGGGACCCGAGCATTTCCAACTCGCCCCCAGTGACCTTGAACCGCGAGTCCTGGATCTGCTGGATCTGCGAAAGGGCTGCCACATCGCCGCCGTTGACGATGGCATCGATCATGCCGTGAACACTAAGAGCCGTCAGAGTGTCGTAAGTCGTATAGTCAGAGAACGTGTCGGCCGACAATTCTTCAGCGCCGTAACCGCCAATCGTATAGAGCTTGTCTCCGTCCTGCTGAGATTGCTGGTTCGTGGAATACAACGGCGGGAGCATTCCAGCCGGGACATTCGTATCGTTCCAGTCTTGGCTCCAGACTTGCCCCGTGGTGGGATTCACGACGTAGATGGTTTGATTCTCATCCTCAGGCGGAAAATTGTTGGAGGGATTGAATGTGTGCAGGCCATTGGTGCGACCACCGAACAGCAGCCAATAGCCCTCGAATGGACCAGGGGTTTGGTCCTGGGCGGCCACCGGTGACTGCAGTTCCGGAAGTCCCGGCAGGTTGACTGGTTCGATCTTGATCGTATACGGCAAGTTGTTGGCCGTCGCGACGTGCGGAGTTTCCGCGGGAACGGTCGGAGTCGACGTCTGGAAATAGTTGGGGAGATCATCGGTGAAACTCCCCTGGATCGTCGGAGGCACGATCACCAGGTGGGGACTTCCCGTCGCGAAAACCGCCGATCCGGTCAGCGTCGTGGAGTTGGAATCGCCATTAGTCACGGCGAGTTGCTCCGTGACGAGACTCCCCGTCAGCCCGCCTTGTGCTGTGATATCCGCGGCATTGAAGTCTCCGTTCAAAGCGCGCCAGGTATTAAGTTGCCCCGGGCCGGTCAGCGTCAGTGTGACCGCAGCGTCGTTGGAATCAGAATAGTTGATCGATGTGCCGGCCTCGGTCCAGGCAAACAGTCCGTAGAAATTGCCGGTGGCCGTGTCGTCGTAATCGCCGTCCATCTGGTTGCCATCGGAATCGATCAAGCCCGGGGCGGCCGGATTTGCCAGGCTCGACACACCATTGATGAATACTCGATACGCCTGCCCCTGAAGCAGGGCAGTGGAAAGATCCAACGTGACCTGGTTGGTGCCTGGGTTGTAGCTGGCAGAATCAATCTTCATCGACGACAAGCTGCTGCTGACGAGTTGCGGATTCGCCGACGGAACCTCGATCGAGTAGTTCGCGACATTGGTGGGGCTCTGAGCCGCGTTGGTCGGCGAGGCATCCAGCGGTCCGTCGAACGTAATCACCAGTTCGGTGCCGTTGTTTTGCTCGGCCAGAGCGACAACCACCGCGCCGTTGCCGTCCAGAAATGACGGCATGAGCCGTGGTTCCAATTGTTCCAGTTCACGTTTGGAGAGGAACGTGGTCGAAAGTTTGCGCCGGCTCGGGCGGCGGATCAAGGCAGACCAGTGATTCGAGAAGGTCACGTCGCGTACTCCATTAAGGCGCAGCGACGCTCGATCGGACTTTGCGGACCGAACCGCGTTGCGGCCACCGATTGCGGTATTGACGATCGTTTCCCCGCAATTTGCTCGCGTCACAATGGACGATGGGGCACATGCTTGAGGGGCCGACCGCCGTTTCGAACGCGAGTCGTCGCAGGAGGCACGATGCGTCTGATCCTACTCTTCAATCGGCACAAACTGATCGGCCGCTACTGACGGCAGCATGCAATACGTGCAAGCGCTCTAACCCGAAAACTCAACTCAGTCGGTCGACAGGACAACTCCTGTCGGGAACCGAATACCCATCGTCGGCCAATCTCTTCCCGCCACGTGTGTTATGATACTTAGCCCATTAAGCTACAAAGCTCATCAAGCACTGCCCGAACCGGCTGCAACCGCCAGCCACAATGTTATGATGACGGCCACGCGCTCGTGCTATGGTCAGAGTGAACATGTGGGGTAGGGCACACCAGCGGAGAATTGCGGATGTCATTCGATCGATTTACAGAACAAATCCGTTCGGCGGAAGAACTCGCGGCGCTTGTCGGTACGCCGTCGGTGTTATCGCTCCGCAAAGAGTTGAAATCACTTGATGAGCACATGCGGCGATTCATTGCCCATTCGCCCTTCGCGGTCATCAGTACGCATTCCAGCGATGGACGCTGCGACGCCTCACCGCGCGGCGATGCTCCTGGATTCGTCCATGTCGTCGATGAGCGGACGCTGTTGATTCCCGACCGCTTCGGTAATAAGCGAGTCGACAGCTACCGGAACATTGTGGAAACCGGCCGCATCGGACTGATCTTTCTGATTCCCGGTTTCGGCGAAACCTTACGAGTCAATGGCCGGGCGACGCTGATTACCGGCGAAGAGTGGCTCGCGCCGCTGACTGCACAGGGCAAGTGCCCGCTGATCGCGGTGGCCGTCGAGGTCGAAGAGTGCTTCCTGCAATGCGCCAAGGCCATCATTCGGTCAAAGCTTTGGGAAGCACACGAACGGCCGAAGCTGGACAGCCTGCCCTGCGCAGCCGAGATGCTCCACGATCATGCTCAGTTGCCCGATTTCGATGTGGCGAAGATGCAGACACTGCTCGACGAAGCTTACGAGAACAAGCTGTATTAATACCTTGTCCCAGGCAAAAGTTGGGGGGCCAGTCCTTTCTGGACAGCGAGTCGATAGACGCCCGGCACTGGCACAGCCAGTGGCACCCGACGAGAGGCGTATTGAGGGGTCTTGCCGTATTGATTTCTCGGCGCCGCAGTGAGTTGTCACGCAGGTAGACTCGACCTTGGAGCGAACACTTCAATACGGCCTGATTCCTCCTTAAAGCCTGGAATTTGGGTGCCACTGGCTATGCCAGTGCTTTGCCGGATAACGTATCGAAAGACAATCGACACTGCCCCCCAATCAGTACGCAAACAACGCGTTAGAATCGCGTGCAATCTCGAATCACTCGGGCGATATCGGAACTTCCAGAGGCCGATCTTCTCTGGGGAGCGCAGCCTCAAGTTGTTCAATCCAACCTTCCAAGTGATTGAGCCGTGCGACGGTGATCGTCTCGGGACGCCACGGATCCAGATCTTGGACCGGGGCCTTCCAGTTGGTCAGCAACTCGAGAGTCGCCAATCGCACCGCAAGGGTACCGCGCGTAAAGGCGTGGGCGACTTGAGGTCCCGCGGCACTCTTTTCGGGAATCAACCGCTGCCTGGCCGCCTCTCGAATTTTGGCGTCGCGATGTCCCAGTAATTGCACGACTTGCGAGAGTGACCTCGTACCGACTTCCTCTAAAGCGAGCGATTCATCCACCGGAGCAGACCGATCCAGCAACCAGGCAATGAATTCATCGGCAGTCAGAAATCCATCCTGCGAGCGCGTCGGCCGGCCGCTGACGTCCAGGATCCGCAACGCGGGAATCGGACCGACACTCAGCTTGCGGACATCTTCTGCATCCTCATCGGCATCCAGACGAACGAGCACCCATTTCGCCAGTTCTGCTTGGACTTCGGGATGCTCAATTTCCGCATCGAGCTTATGGCACCAGCCACACCACTCGGCCCCCACTTTGACCACGATTCCCACTTTGCGTTTGCGTGCTTCTTGGATTCCAACAGACAGCGACGGATGCCACGGGAGCAACTTGGGCTTGGCCTCAGCGGCCTCCTCTTTTTTGGTCGGGGCAGTCTCCTCGCCAGATGCCAGAGCCCACCCGCCGAGCATCAGCCCCAAGCCAACGGTGAGCGATAAAACGCCCCTTTTCGCGATCGACATCTGATATTTCCTCACTCTGTTTTCTTCACTTCAACATGTGAAACCGCCTGTCCGTGAGCGATGCGATCCCAATACTTGTCGTATTTGAACTGCGGGCTATTCTCGTGATCGTGGCAGTGGATGCAGCGATCACGGGCGTCGTAGAGCGTCTTGATTTGCGGTTTCAACGTATGAGCCAGCGACGGTCCGTGGCAACTTTCACAACCGACATTGCCCCGCGAGTTGGCCGAAGCGAGCGACTGGAACCCATCGGGCCAGCCGTATCCAGTGGTATGACAATGCTGGCAGTAGGGATCGGCGAAGGCCTGCTTATCAACCAGCGTTTGCCAGGCGTGACCGTGTCGAGACACATCCCACTCGAGGCAATCGTCGACATGACACTTTTGACACGCAGTGGTCCCAGCAATTCGAAAATCCTTCGGAAGATCGCTCGGCAAGGTCGGTGCGAAACTCGTTTGCGTGGCGGTGAAATCGGTTCGTTCGAGATCGTCGCGAAAGCGTTTGAGATTGGCCATTTGCAAAACGCTGTCCGCGAGCTCGGGGCCAAGTTCGACGATCTTCCCGGTCCATTCCGCACCGGGACGCGATTGAGTCAGTTGCACCACAAACTTGCCCTTATTCGTCGCCGCAGCCCACACGGTTGGTCCAGCCCGCTTGGGCGCGACGCTCTGCAGTGTCGGCCCACCTACGACAAGGTCCACCTCGGGCAAGCTGCCGGCGAGAGCCGCCAGTTCGTCTCCCGGAAGATAGGCCAAGACCACGACGGTATCGGGTTTCTCTGGCAATTTCGGCAGCAGGTGTAGCAGCGCTTCGCGCGGCTCCTCAACCTGCCAATTCCCACGGACCAGCTTGGGCGACAGAACGCCGAAGACCGCAATCCGCCGGTCTCCAATCGTGATCACTCGGTGAGCAGGCGCGAGTTCGCTGCCGTCGTGCTGGCGGACGTTGCTGCTCACAAAGGGGATCCGCGTCTCGTCGGCCAGACGTCGCAATTCCTCGGCCCCGAGTTCTAGTTCCGCCGCTCCAATATTATGCACAGCCGTCAGTAATTCGACCTCGCCGCGCAGGATCGCAGCAAACTTGGCTCGATCATAGGGGGAGGCCCCACCCGGAGCGCCGCCGGCATCCAGCACCAGCACGTCTGCGTCTCGTCGCAGTTGATCGACATAGGTAGCCCGTCGCGGCAATCCGCCCGCCTGTTTCGACGAACAGCCGCACGGGACGATCCAGCCTGCGGTATCACAACTGACGAGAATCGCCAGCGGACGGGTGGCCGTCGGTCGGGGCTTGGCTGCCGGCTGACAGCTTGAAAGCCAGATGCAACCAAGCGCGAGCAGGCCTCGGTGGAGGCGCCGTATTCGATTTGGCTGCTGTTCCCACATAGTCCACACGCCCCGTAGCCCAACTCTCTGATTCGGGAGCTACTGAGAAGAATACCCGACTCAGAGAGTCGAGCTACAGATCACGCTTCGCGTGAAGGCCACTTTCAATACATCACCGCGTACGCCAGGATATTCACATTGATATCAATACAATTCGTGATCTCGTTCCCACCGCAGCAGCAACAGCCCTCGCTGTGTCCCGTGTCATTCAGCCCGTCCTGCGAGTAGATGACTCCCACGCGACCGTTGATGGTCACTCCCTCCAGCGGCTTGGGTTTGCCATGCTTGGCCTTCAACTCGGCGATGTCATAGACGGTATGAAAGACTGCATGATCCAGCGTGAGCGGTACCAGCTTGGCGTCCGGAAAGATCTGATCCATCTCCCGTCGAAAGGCCTTGTTCCACTCCGTCGATGAACATCCCGCAGAGGCCAGCAACATGCCTCCCCGTTCGATGAAACGCCGCAAATTGTCTCGTTCTTTGTCGGGCAACGTGAAGTCACCTTCGCCGGTCATGATCACCATTGGATAGGCGTAGAGTTCATCCGAAGCCAGTTTGACCGTGTGAAATTTGCGACTTGTCGAGATGGCCGAATCGGTTTCTGCCTTCGCCAGGAAGTGGTCCGAAAAGCACTTACTGCTCTTCGTGCCGGCATAGACCAGGTTGGCGATCTGCACAATACTCTGCGGTTCACCACCCGGTTGAGCCGGCTCAGGAACATTCAGGACCGTGTTGGTCGGCAGCGAAGCCGTCGCGCGGGGTGAAATGGACTGACCCAGCAGCACGGTGGCCAGGATCAACGTCAGTCCGGCAGTTCCCAGTGCAATCCGCGATTGATGGTACATGTTGAGCGTCCTGTTATTGATCACGTGAAATTCGAGTTTATGTTGTATGAGAGTATGAGTGTGCGAGAGCAACGGAGTAAGACGGACTCGAATGCAACTCTCACACTCTCACACCCTCGTACGCTCATACATCAAGGCTTCTGCCCCGTGCCTTCTTCCGCGATACGCCTAAAGTATTGTTCGACCCGATTGCGATATCTCGCGGGTATCGCCGCCTCGCTCGTGCCGGCCGCCTTCAACAATCCGTGAGGATCCAGCCGGCTGGGTGCGACGTTGTCGCGATCATCCCGGTAGCTGCCCCCGATCGTCCCTTGTTGACTCTTCTTCCCTTTACGTGCAGAGGCCTGGGTCGGATTTCCGCGGGTCGGCATCTGACCATACATGCCAATGTTGTTGAGAGCACTCCGGCGAGCACTATAGCCGCCACTGGCTCCTGTCCCTGTTCCCGGCTTGCGTCCCGGTTTGAACCCCGCATCCGCCAGCAACTGATTGAGAGTATCCCCCAGCGATCCTTCACCGGGTGCGAACTTCAGCCCTTGGCAGGCCTCTCCACTTCCGTCTCCCATCCCTTTGCACTTCGAGAGGAATTTCTCCAGGATATCCGCCGCCTTCCTGGATTCGTCGGCGCCGCGTGAGCCCGAGAATTCCGAGAGCCCGGCTTCCGCATCAGACATCGTTTGATCGGCGCCGCTGGCCCGGACAGCATCGACGAACTCCCGAGCAGAGTCGGCCAGTTGTTGCACCTTGGGCTCGTCCAATGGCAGCCCGGCGATATGCGATTCGATTTCGTTGAGCAGATTCTCCAACTCTTCACGCGTCTGCCGCTGTTCTTCTTCCAAGTCTCGCATGCGAGCGCGTTGGGCCGGATCGGCGGGGTTGTCCTGGCCCTTCATTGACGCCAGGCGTTCGGCAAGTTCACGTTGCCGCTGAGCCAGGGCTTCGAAGCGGGACTGATCTTCCATTAAGGGATAGATGGCCGCCAGTTTTTCCAAAGGGTCGTTGACTTCCTTCTGCAGCTTATCCTTCTCTTGGGCCAACTGCTCTTTCATCTTCTTGAGCTCTTCCAGAGTCTCGCCCGCTTTCGCCATCGGTTTTTTCGCTGCTGCGTGGGCACTCTGCGCCGCCTTGTCCATCTGCTTGGCGAGAGTCTCGAGTTCCTTGTTGAGTGCCTTATCGAGATCGTACGACGACATCTGCTCCGCCGATTCCCTGACGGCCGCGGCTTCCTCTTCAATCTTCTTCGCGAGTTGTTCGACGTCTTCTTTTTCGTCGTCGGTCAATTTGCCGTCGGGATCGCGTTGCTGGAGTTGCTTCTCGAGTTTCTCCAGCTCATCCTGCAGTGCTTCCATGCGGCGTTGAGCTTCCTGGTACTTCGAGACCATCAAGTCCACACCTTCCCGGGCCCGCAACATTTTCTGCAGTTCTTCATCGGAGACGATTTGAATCACCGCGATGGGACTTTCAGAACCTTTGGCTCCGGCAGGATCGTTGTCTTCGACACGAGCAAACAGCTTGATGACATCGCCCGGCTGCAATCCATACTGGGCCAGTGGCAGCGCTGTTTCTTCATCGTGCCGCCGCAAAGCGGGATCAGCAGTAGGAACCGTCAGTGGCATGGCCCGCGAGTCATTCAAACTGCGATAGAGTTGAACCTTAGTGACCCCATAATCGTCTTCCGCAGCCAGCACGACGGGCAACGGGATCGAGGGGGTCGCCAGCGATTGCGCAGCAGGCTCGAGGAGCCGGATGAACGGAACTTGATCCTTCAACAGGTTGATCGTGCCAGTAAACGGCTCGCGGCAGTCCTGGCCGGCCTGATCCTTCACCGTGATCTGGAATTTGCCCGCTTGAGAGACAGTGAATGTGCCGCTCACCTCGGTGGTAGCACCATCGGCGGAAGCCGGCTTTAGCGCCACGGTCTGCTGCTGTTTGCCATGCGGCAACTGTAACGTTCCACTCTGCAGAGGCCGGTTACTGCGGGCTCGGACTTCCACCCGGGTTCCCGCCAGCACCGACAATCCCCCTTGCGGCAGCAGGCCTTCATAGACCGGATCGCGAGTATATGCCGGCGGGGTGACGCGGAACCGGACTTCTTCCAACTCCGGAACCGTGATCACTCCCAATTGATAGCGGTGACTGCGAGTCGTCTTCGAACGGACGAAGTACTGCCCGCCGGTCGTCACCGAGGCAATGGTGGCTCGCCATTGTCCGGCGACTTCAGGAAACATCGGCAACGCTTCCTCGTGCGGCTGCCCCTTGTCGCCGACGGTTCTTACGACCAGTTCCAATTCTTCGACCGGAGGTCCTTGCGTCACCACGACAACGTCGAGCGGATTGCCATAACGCACGTCGGTGTTGCCCGGTTCCACCTTCAGTTGCGTATAAGAAAAGGGAGGATGGTCGCCGAACGGATCCGAAAATCGCAGCAGTTCGACAGCCGCCAGCCGCGGGGCACAGCACACAACCAACAGCACCGCGAAACAGAGAGCCGCCGCCGCCCCGAGAGCTCGCTTGGCTGGTACCGACGGAAACACCCGCGCCTCGGGGACTTGCTCGGCTAACTGCGACGCGCGTTGGATCGTCAATTCGGCCAAGCCTTGGGTGAGGCTTGCCTCGGCAGGATGGGAGTCGTAGGCCGCATCGAGCTCCATGCCGGCCAGAATAAGTCCTCCAGTCTGTGCCGTCTGGTCCAATCGCCGGGCCAGGAGTGCGCCACGCGTCTGGCGCAAGGCGAACACAATGCATGAGACCAGTAACGCAGCTCCGGTGATGAGAGCCCCGGCCACCGTGCAGAGCCGTCCGACTTCCGACAGCTCCCAGACCAGGTCCAGCCACATTCCCACCAGTAACAGTGCAATCCCGCCACACCAGCCCCAAGCAAGACCGGCGGTGCTCGCGAGCACCAGAACCCGCTGCTTCAGAAGGGTGAATGTTGATTCAAACGAGCGGTGTGACATAACAATGCCAACTGTGTAGAGATCCGTAGTCTGATCGAATGATTATCGTCGGCCTTGAGGGTCGATTCAACAGGGGATTTAGAACGTTGAACTCAATACGTTCGACGATCGCAAACAAGACGACTTCCTATCTCCCCTCGCCCTGGCCGAAAAAGCGAACCGGGCGGGGAGAGGGGAGAAAACATCATCGTCTCGAAATATTGTCGCGTGTTGCAATCTCACACCAACCCCGCATTCCGCCGTAGCCCCCATGCGGTCGTCCAAACCACAAATGCCCCCACCAGAACCCACCAGCGATCCCAGGCCATGATCCGGCGAATTCGTTCGGGACGTCCGCGTTCGATATGCTCCACGAAGATCCGCGTGATGTCATCGGGAGTGGACTTGTCGATAACTTGTCCCCCTGTGCTCGCGGCAATCCGCGCCATCAGGTCTGGGCGTGCTTTCACATCCAACTGCTCATCCATCAGTTCCCGGACGTCGAAGGCCGTCGTCGCGCCAGACTTATCAGCCGGCTGTCCGGCAATCCGTGCCTGGTACCGGCCTTCAACCAGTTTGCCAAACGTGACCCGGAAGACCCCCGGTCCTTCGCCCGCCGCCACGGCCGTTGCGGTCTGCACTCCTTGGATGCCGGTGCCGGTGAGTTCAATGTTCGGGATCTGGCTGATGCCTGCTTCGCGCCGGACCAGCAGTGTGGCCGTGGCCGGTTCGTCGCTGCCATAGGTCACCTGATCGGTTCTCAAGGCCATATCCTGACCGGGCAGCAAACCCGCTCCCGAGACCAACCACCGCATTAAACTCTGCCAAAGCGCACCATATGTCACGTCATGATCCGCGAAAGCGGGAGCAAGAAACGCCCAGCGCCACATTCCGGAACCTTCTACCACGACGACACGGCCGCCGCCGTACGGTTGATAGGTGACGACAGGTTTTTCCTCGCCCGCCGCGCCCGCGACCGTCGCCAGGATGGTCGCCAAGGGCTTGGGATTGTTGACGGTGGCGGTCGATGCCAAGGCCGGCAGTTGCGGTAAGGCGTCGCCGGACGTGGCCGAACTTTTCGAGTCGAACCAGTGCAGGTCGCGCCCCCGATCGGTCAGCGTCATGCGGAAGCGAGATTCCTGACCCGGTTGCCACTGAACCGGCATCAAGCCCTGGAATTGCTCGTTCAACTTGGCGATCGGCTGCCCGCGAAAACAAACGAGCGCCCCGCTGTCGCCGGAGACCCACTCACGCAGGTTCGCGACCGCCTTGTCGCCCAGGAAGGGCTCGGCATCGCGTCCCAGCACGACCACCTGAAACTTCCCCAGCACCTTGGGGTCTGCGAGGATGTCAGCTCCATTCGACAAGACCTTCCAGGCTTCAGTTAGCGGATTGTCCTGCGGCTTGGAGGCACCCTTCTTAGGAACTGCCGTTGCGGGTAATTTGCCCGGTACCGGTTTGGGGCGAGTAAACTTGCGTTCGAGATACCGCTTCTCCGTCATGCGGACGACGCTCACCAGTTCGATCGATGGGTCGGACGACAGCGTTCGCGCGAGGAATTTCGAATCCCAATAGGGTTTGCCTTCCACCAGCAGCACGCGGATCGGTTCGTCGACAACACGTAACAGGAACAGACCGTAGTTGTTGACCTGGGTGACTTCCCCTTCAAATGGTTCGACTCGCAGTTCATAACGATAGAGGCCGCGCTGGTCTTGTAGAACCTGAAATCGCACTTCCGTTTCCTGGTTCCCGCGGACCAGAGCCTGTTGCCGAGCGACCTCTTTTCCCTCATGCAGCAAGACCAGCATGACCGATTCCGGGGCCCGGCCGCGTCGGCGAACGAGGGCGGTGACCGGCACGGTCTGCCCCACAAATGACAACTGCTGTGTTGCCTGGACGCGCAAGGCCAGATCGTGGATCTCAGCATCGCTGCCAAACGTCTTGGTGAAGATGGGAGCATCCACGGCACGAGCCATAGCCACTGAGCCCATGACTTGCGGCGTCCCGCCACCGGCATTGTGGTTCCCGTCACTCAGCAACAGCAGGGCCTGGCCCGCCGGTCGGTTCGGTTCGATACTGGTCGCAATAGCCGCCGCGAGATCGGTCGTGGAACCGGCGGGCGTTCTCTTCGCCAAGGCGCTCGTTTCGATCAACCGCACCGTGCTGGAGAATGTGGCCGTCTGCACCTCAAACTGACTGCTCAACTTGGCCGCGCAGACCTGGGCGATCTCCGCGGCGGCCTGATAACGTGACCGGCCATCCGGCAGGTCCTTCACCGCCATACTGGCCGAATCGTCGACGACGATCGTCAGCCGCGGCTTGCCCTTCGGGGGTGGAATCCGTTCCAGCCAGGTCGGATTGAGGAGAATGGTCAGCAGAATGGCCTCGCTGAGCCCCATCAAAGCAATGATGACGGCCCAATAGCTGCGTGAGATTCCCCATGGACGAAACCAGGCATACCAGCCCAGCATCGCCACGGCGCAGACCGCGAGCCCCAGCCACAAGGCCGAAGACACCAGCGGTTCCCAGGTGAGGGTCATTCCCATCGCGTATCCGTTGCTTACAGTCTGAAGATCAGCAGTTTACGCAGAATGAAAGTATGAGGGTGCCAGAGTGTGAGGGTATGAGAGCGCAGACCGGTGTCTATCACACTCACGCCTGCAACGTCTCTCCGTTACTCTCACACACTCATACTCTCACACCACATCGACCGTGCTATCAGTTGGCGGCGCCGCTCTAACTCTTAAATAACCGCAAACTCAACATTTCCATCACCATGCACAATAAGCAGGCCACCGCCAGCCAGGACCACAATTGATCGTGAGTTTCATCCTCTTTCAGCACCGAGCGATACTGCACATCGCGCCCACCCGACAGCCGATCGGTCATCACGTCCGAGGCCAGGCTGACCAGATCCGCCTCTTCCGGGGGAATGGCCGAGGCGAGGGCAAACACGGTCTCCGCTCCACGCCTGACGGAATAAACTCCCGGTGGCCCCGCAGCGGACGACTGCCATAGAACACCAACGTTTTCTTCGTGCAGTTCGCCCAGTGTCGTGGATTCCAGATTGAGTTCGGCAGGATGTTCGATTCGCAGGTTCGCCAGCGTGCCCGTTCCCGGCGGCAGATAGGCTGCCAGCGGCTCGCCACTCGGCACGGCATCGGGTGAGCGATCGAGTCCCAGCAGTTCGCTGCTCAATTCGCCGATCAGCGGCACGAAGGCCGGAGATGATGGCAAGTTGGAGGAGCCCAGATCCGCGTTCAATATCGCCAGTGTTCCGGCACCACAGGCGGTGACGACCAGGCACGCGGACTGGTCGTTGTATGTCGCCAGAACATCATCGAGCAGGGCGCCTTCGATGCGCCGACTATTCAGGCCTCCCTGAAACCGAACTGGGGCCAGAATGGCCTGCGCTTCATCGCCGAAGACCGTGAACGGAGGCAACTTGCGTTGGACATCAGAGAGAAACAAATTCTTGCGAACCTGCCCGACAGCCGGTGGGGCAAATTCAACGGGCAACTGCAAGCTCGATCCAGCCGCTTTGGCCAGCAACTTCAGGTTTGTCGCGTCGATCGGTTCCGCAGCGAGATACAGAATCCCTCGTCCGCGGCGCATGAGTGCGGCTAATAGTTCCAGACGTTCATAGGACAACTTCCCCGGATGATCGAGGACCAGTAGATTGGCATTCGAGAGCACGTCCGACTCAACACGGGCCGGATCGGCGCGGATGATTCGCTCCTGGGGCTGAGTCTTCGATGCCGCTGGTGCGAGCGCGCGTTCTATAAAATAGCTGGACGAGGGTCTTAAATTCGGTGACTGTCGCGTGAGCAGCAAGTAAGTCGGCTGCGGGTGGGCTCGTAAGACGACAGGGCGGGTGTTGTCGTCAGGCAGACCATCGTCGATCCCGACGACTCGTGCCAGTCCGGTATGCCAGCCCGCGACAGGCAGTGTCGCCTCAGTGACCAAAGTGGAACGGTTCCCCGCCGAGCATTGCCCCTGCATGCGGAACAGAGCCTCTCCGATCACGACTTCGACGGTCACTGGCCGCGGCGTGGGGGAATAGTTGCCCACGTCGACCTCCAGGCGGAACGGACGCCCCGCTTCAATGCGTCCCTGGCAACCGACCCGCAGTAAGGCCAGATTCGCTGGAGTTTGCGTGGCGCCTACCGACTCCAGCTGAATGACTGTCTTCAATGGTAACACCGAGAAATCCGCGGTGGCCCAGTTCGTGCGTTGGAAATCGCTGACAATGACCAGCTCGCGACGAGTCTTCTCATTACCGATCTTGGAGAACATTTCGGCCGCTCGATTGAGGGCCGGCTGGACCTGTAGCCGCTCTGGTAGCGGTCGACTGCGCGAGACCTCGTCGACGAGCGTCGAGAAATTTGTGGAGGGTCGATCAAACACGGCGAGAGGGCTGGCGCCGCTCAGGATCAAGTTGGTCTGAGTTCCGCTGCGATATCCCACATGCCGTGCCGCAATCGGTCGGGCGCGAGCCATCGTCTGAATTCCCTGGCTCGTCGCCCCCATGCTTTGGCTGACGTCCAGCATGACGATCTTCACGGTCTCCGCCTTATCGTCAGCGGCCGCCAACCGAGTGGCTTCGCCCACCAACGGTCGGGCAATCACGGCCGCCAGCAAGGCGACTGCCGCCATTCGCAACAGCAGGATGATCAGATCCCGCAGATGGCTCCGGGTGCGACGCTGCTTGACGACTTCCAGTACGAATCTCACCGTGGAGAAAGGGATTCGCATCGGACGCGGTCTGGTCAGCCAATGGACAACCAGTGGTACGGCCATTGCGGCCGCTCCGATCTGAATCGCCCATAGGTGCAGAAACGACATCTCGAACTACCCCGTTCGCTCCACCAGGAAACCAGTCAACGCGGCAATGTACGAGGCCGCAGTCGACACGCGCCGGTAATCGCAACCCGTGGCCAATGCCAGCGTACGCACTGCGGTGCAGTGGGCTTCGAACCGCTCTTCGTAAGCCTGGCTGATTTCCGCCGGGCTGCAACTCACGCCACCTTCACGCTCCAGTCCTTCGAATCGATAGGCGGTGCCCGTCGGCAGGCGTTCCTCGAGAGGATGAATGACGTGCAAGAGGATGATTTCGAAGTGCCGGCTGAGAAACAGGCGCAGTGCCGCGAAGGTGTCGGCCAAATCGTCGCACAGAAAGTCACTAATGATCAGCAAGATTCCGCGGCGCGACAGCCGTTCGAAGAGCTGCCGGAGTGAATGTCCCAAATCGGTAGCCGGCCAGGTCCTGAGCTTCTCGATCGATTGATGGATCCGAGCCAGGTGATCGGGGGTGCTGCCGGGTGGGACAAACTCCCGCAGCTTTTCGGCGGACACCGCTAATCCGACTTGATCCTGCCCACCACAGATTAAATGGGACAAGGCCGTGGCGAAGTATTGAGCGTATTCCAATTTGGCGAGAGGGCCGGTTCGCCCTGGCTTCAGTTGGCCGAATCGCATGGAACCACTGGCATCGATCAAGATGGTGCACGTCAGGTTGGTTTCATCTTGATAGACACGGAGGAAAGCCTTTCCCGTCCGGGCCAGGACCTTCCAATCGAGACGTCGCAGGTCATCACCCGGCGTGTATTCTCGGAAGTCGACGAACTCGCCCGAGCCCCCCAGTTGCCGGGATTGGTGCCGGCCACTGTAGGCACCGTCAATGCGTCGCTTGGTCGTGAACCGCAAATGTTGCAACGACGTCAGGGCCCGCAAATCAAGGTACCGGCTATTCTTCCGAACCAACATGTTCCGGGTCACTCCCGTCAACGAATCTGAATTTTGGGCAGCGAATTAAAGGAGACAGCGAATAAGTCACAGAGAGTTTGAGGGTGTGAGAGTAACAGAGTCAGACCGGACTCCGAATTCGATGGTCTTTACTCTCATACCCTCACACGCTGGTACCCTCACACATTCGGTCCGCACTAACAATTTGTTAAAGCCAAAGCCACTTCCATTCGCTGACTCTTTTAATTCGCTGCCTTCCAACTAAGTCGACACATCCGCCAGCAATTTTTTAATGACTTCCGCACTCGTAATCGCGTCGCCGATGGCGCGGTGATTAACCAGGATTCGATGCCTCAACACAGGCAGCGCAACGCTCTGGACATCTTCAAAACTGGGCGAAGTGCGTCCCATCAGGAGGGCATGGGCCTTCGCCGCCAGCACGAGATTCTGAGAACCGCGCGGCCCCGCGCCCCAGGACACATAGGTCCGGGCATAGTCGTGAGCTCGCTCGTCATCCGGGCGGCTGGAACCACACAAGCGAACGGCATAGGCCGCGACGCTCTTCGATACCGGGACCAGCCACACCAGATCCCGCAACGCGAGGAACGTTTCGCGGTCGAACACCGGCTTAGGTAGCGGCAGGACACCCCGCGTGGTCTTCATCACGATTTCTTCTTCGTGATCGGGAGTCGGATAGTCGATCCGGATCTCCATCATGAATCGGTCGAGCTGGGCCTCGGGGAGCGGATACGTTCCTTCCTGTTCGATCGGGTTCTGCGTGGCTACTACGAGGAACGGTTCTTCCAGCGGATAGGTCTGGCCACCCACCGTGACATGCCGCTCGGCCATCGCTTCGAGCAACGCCGACTGCGTCTTCGGAGCCGCGCGATTGATTTCGTCGGCCAGCACCAGATTGGCGAACACCGGACCGCGGCGAAACATCATCCCCTGTGACGATCCGTTGGTCCCATCGCGAGCCAGCAATTCATAGCCCGTAATGTCCGACGGCATCAAATCGGGAGTAAATTGAATCCGCGAGAACTTCCAGTCGAACGCCGACGCCAACGCTTTCACGATCAACGTCTTGGCCAGTCCAGGCACTCCCATCAGCAGGGCGTGCGAGCCAGTCAAGGCACAGGTCAGCAACAAGTTCATCGGAGCATCTTGTCCGACCACAACCTGATGCAGACATGCCCGCAGCGTCGTGACACGGCGTGAAAAATCTTCGACCCGTTCCCGGGCAATTTCTGCTGTGACGGTCATCGACGGCATCCTGTGACGGAGATCTACGCCTCATGGGGCGTTGAGAGCGACATTCCGTCATCCCGTTCGAGCGACCGGGATGGCAGTGCGCAAGACAAATCGATCTTACCGGCAGGTAAACGCAAAAGACAGCCAGTTGGATCAATGCAAAGTGCAGTGCCCCTCCGCCACTGGGCTTGCCTCAGTGGTTCCCGCGCGTCTGCACTACCCTACGACTTCCAACAAACAATCTCCGACAGGTTATTGCAGTGCAAAAGCGCGGGAACCATCCCCGCGAGGGCATTGGTATCTACGCAACGTCTCCATTAACAAAACGCTGAGCATTGAAGAAAACTGCTCCCCTCGCCCTGGTACTCCGGGGAGAGGGGCTGGGGG
>JAKFVC010000006.1 GCA_021732415.1 Planctomycetaceae bacterium | reverse complement strand
CCTACTGGGATTGGGATACGCCTGGTGGGCCGGTGAGTGCCGCCTCAAATTGTCACGCTGGGTCTACTGCGTTGCCTGGCTCCTGCTGGCGAGCGGTGAAGCAGGGATCGTCTATCAGGCTTGGCAGCACTATCAATTGGATCTACGGCAGCAATTCAACCGGGACCCTGCTGCGGGTCTCGTCCAAAAGGCCGAGCAAACTTCCGTTGCGAATGCCAAGCCCGAGGAGATCGAACTTCGCAAGCAGTTGCTCGCGGAATTCGAACGGGTCCGTCAACGCCGGCGCGAGGCTTTGAGCTTGTCGACGTTTCTCCAACGCCGGTTGCGCAAGCTGGGAGATGTTCCTCAACCGTGGCCTGAGTTGTTTTATGCGGGCGAGATTCTGTTGGGGAGTTTTTTAGGATTGGTTGTCATGCGGTTCTACAGCGCACGTTGGGAGGGCGAGGGACCCAGAGGGTACCCCGCCGAGCCTAAGACGACCGAAGGTCGGCGACCGCCGGAGGCATGACATCCAGCCTCCGGCGGACTCCGAGCTAAAGCTCGTCTTAGGCTCGGCGGGGTACCCTCTGGGTCCCTCGCCCTCCCATCTGCCTGCATTCCGAGAGTCGGGCTTCGGGACGGTACCTTTTCACGATGATTCCCGATATCGTTCATGGTCGTAATCGGGGCTCTTGGAAAAGTGCCCGACGGCAAGGACTTACCGAAGATCGCAAGGTGCTGGGATGCGGATCGTGGGACTGGGAACGGATATCGTCGAAACACTGCGGATTGGCCGCATGATCGAAAAGCACGGTGAGCTCTTCATCAACCGGGTATATACCGAAGGCGAGGCTGCGTATTGCCGCGATCGGAAGCAATACCTGCAGCACTACGCCGGGCGCTGGGCGGCCAAGGAAGCGGTAATGAAAACGCTGGGCACCGGCTGGGCCAAAGGGGTCGGCTGGCGCGATATTGAGGTCGTCTCGCAGGCCAGCGGGGCTCCGATTATTGCCATCCACGGGGGAGCCAAGATCATCGCCGAGAAACTGGGGATCACTGAGATTCTGATTACGATTTCTCACTGTCGATCCTATGCCACCGCGACGGCAATCGCTGTCGGCGAAATGCCGGCAGCTTGACCCATGACCGACGCTGCTAGCGTCGGTGTCAACGTACTGAATTGATGACTTCATTAATCCCACACACCGACGCTAGCAGCGTCGGCCACGGGGCACACCCGCTACGGAAAACCTCATGTCACTGCTCACCACTCCGCTGCATGCCTGGCATCAAGCTCACGGGGCCAAGATGGTCGAATTCGGCGGCTGGGATATGCCGATTCAATACACTTCGATCATGCCCGAGCATCACGCCGTACGCAAAGCGGCCGGGTTGTTTGATATCGCTCACATGGGACGTGTGAAGTTCACCGGCCCCGATGCCGAGCGTTTCCTCAATCACGTCACCACGAATGATGTGCGGACTCTGAAGCCGGGGGAAATCCAGTACTCGCTGGTGACCAACGAGCAGGGAGGCGTGCTGGATGACATCCTGGTCTATCGTTTCCCGCAGTATTTTCTCCTGGTCGTGAATGCCTCGAACCGGATCAAGATTCTCGACTGGCTGGAGAAGCAACGTGGTGGCTTCGACGTGACGATTGAAGATCTGACGGCCGCGTGGTTCATGCTGGCCGTGCAGGGGCCGCTCGCGATCCAACTGTTGGCTCCCCTGACGGCTGCACCCATTGCGGACTTGGTCTATTACACCGGTACCGAGACCCAGGTTTTGGGGCAGCCGGCAATCGTCACCCGCACGGGCTACACGGGAGAAGATGGTTTCGAAGTGATGCTGCCAGCGTCGCACGCCGAAGAGTTGGCGACGAAGTTGCTGGAGGCCGGTAAGACCCAAGGTGTTCTGCCAGCCGGGCTGGGATGTCGCGATACGTTACGGCTGGAAGCGGCCATGCCGTTGTATGGCCACGAGCTCAACGAATCGACCGACCCCTTCACCGCGGGGTTGGCCTTCGCGGTGAAACTCGACAAGGGACCGTTTATCGGCCGCGAGGCTCTCGTGCAGGCCAAGGCAAATACCGCTCGTCCGCGACGAGTCGGGTTGCAATTGGCGATTAAGCGGATCGCTCGTGAAGGGACTGAGGTCTTCGACACGACTGGCTCGAAGATCGGACATGTTACGTCGGGAACGGCCTCGCCGACGTTGGATAAGTCGATCGCGATGGCCTATGTTCCCAAGGAATTCGCGGCCGTTGGCACGAAGTTGGAAGTCGATATCCGCGGGCAAAGGGTGGCCGCTGAAGTCGTCAAACTGCCGTTCTACAAACGAGCGACGTAGTCGCTCCGTAGCCCGACTCTCTGATTCGGGTGCTTCCTTACAGCGCGGGGAATACCCGACTCGGAGAGTCGGGCTACGGAAGATGCTCACGTCGCAAACTGATACTTCTTCGGGACGACGACGACACCGCGGTCGGATACGGTAAATCGCTGGGCATCCTGCTCGCGGTTGTGACCGATTTGCGTTCCCGGCGGGATCTTCACGTATTTGTCGATGATGCAATTCTGCAGCCGGGCTCCGGCGCCGACGGAGACTCCTTCGAACAACATCGAACGTTCCACGACGGCCCCTTCGCCCACAAACGCGTTGGCCGAGACAATGGAGTGCCGGACCACGCCACCTTCGATCACGACGCCCGAAGCCAGCATCGAATTCATGAGCTGTCCCTCCTGGCCGGTCGGGCCGTGGATCATCCGTGCGGGGGGGACTTGCGGTTCATAAGTGCGGATGGGCCAGTTCGGCTGGTAGAGGTTGATCGGCGGCAGCGGTTGCAGCAAGTCCATATTGGCTTCGAAGAAGGCGTCGATCGTGCCTACGTCTCGCCAGTATCGATCCTGTGAAACGCGTCCGGTTGGACCGCCGAACAGGTAGGCCGATACATGGTGCGTTTTGATCAACTGTGGCAGGATATCCTTGCCAAAATCGTGTGAGGAATCGGGGTTGCGATGATCGGCTTCCAAGGCTTCGCACAGCAGTGGCAGCGAGAACACATAGATTCCCATCGACGCCAGTGCATGGTGCGGATCGTTGGGCATATGAGCCGGGGTCGGGGATTTTTCAATGAACTGGTTAATTCGCTGCTGGTCATCGATCGCCACCACGCCGAACCCTGTCGCATCGGCAATCGGGACTTCCATGCAGGCTAGAGTCACGTCGGCTTTGCGTTCGGTGTGGGCCTGCAGCATGGCCAGGTAATCCATCCGATAGATGTGATCGCCCGACAGAATCAGCACATTATCGGCGCCGCTGCGTTCAAGGAGATACAGGTTCTGATGGATGGCATCGGCGGTCCCGACATACCACGAGTCTCCCTTCCGCATCTGCGGGGGAACCATCGTGATGTATTCAGACAGCTCGGGATTGAAGATCGACCAGCCGTCACGCAAGTGTTTCTGCAACGAGTGCGACTTGTACTGCGTCAGCACCAGCACGCGCCGCATGCCGGAATGCAGGCAATTGCTGAGCGTGAAGTCGATGATCCGATACTTGCCACCGAAGGGAACGCCAGGCTTGGCGCGGTCTGCCGTCAGGGGATGCAGGCGTGAACCAACACCGCCAGCCAGGATGATAGAGAGCGTCTTATCCAGCATGATTCCAGTCACTACGGCGCGCGTCGTCCTACGCAACTCGGAGGAAGGTTTGCTAACCATCCTGCGGGCTTCGTGGAATTGGCAGCCGGAAACTCTGAGCGCCCCGAGTCAGGTGGGAAAATCACTGTCCGAGCACCCCGCGAAAGGGCCCACATGTTGAGGTCACCAACGACAACACATCTCGATCAGCCAAAGCCAGTTTTGAGTTCGTTCGGGCAGGACAAACTCAAATTCTGCCTTGCGACGGGCGAAATCCGGATTTTCGACCCGGTTTCGCAGTCAGATGCCAGACCGTACAACAACTGCCGTGCCAATAGGCATTCAGTTTTGATTTTGACGTTTTGATTGGGAATTACCACGGTCTGCAAAGCCCGTCTGGATCGCCTTTGCAGAGTTTTATTTGTCTTGCTGCTCAAGAAACAATCACACCGCGCGCATTTAGGGCACCGGTGTCGTGGGACGGGTCTCCAGGCCCGTCCGTCAATCCGCAGAATATCAAGTGCAAAAAAGGATGATCTAGGCGAGAGCAGCAGTCCTTTTATCGGGCCTTTCTAGGGCGGTACGAATCAGACGGACGGGCCTGGAGACCCGTCCCACGACACGTTGACACCGCTATTTTGTTCCGCCGATCTTAGCCGGAATCTGCAGCAGATACTTGCTGCAAGTAACAAAAAGCGTCCGGCGATCAGGACCACCAAAAGCACAATTGGTAATCGTGTCTTCCGGCGTCGCGACGTAGCCGACCAGTTTGCCATCGGGAGTAAAAACATGGATGCCGGGTTTGGTGTCGAGAGTCTCGCTGCTGCCTCGCGTCTTGTGGAGGCCTGCCGCGATATACAGATTGCCGTCCGCATCCAGGCACAATCCGTCTCCGCTACGGCCCGGATAGAAGTTGATCAGGACCGTTCCTTTGCCGACGGTTCCGTCGGGCTGCAGCGGGTAACGTTTTATGCACCGTGACCGATCGACTCGACCGTCCGATTCCACAAGATAGAGCCACTTGCCGTTCGCGGTGACTTCGATGCCGTTCGGCATGTCGATCTCCGGCGCGGCCAGGACTTGCGAGATTTTGCCGTCGGGATCGATGCGATAAACCGAATTGACGTTCGCGATTTCGGGCTTCACCGAACGTGACGTGAAGTAGATCCGGCCCGCGGCATCCAGACATAAGTCATTGGGCGCGCCCAACGGTTTGCCTTGAAAACTGTCGGCCAGAACTGTGATCTTGCCTGATTTCAAATCCATCCGCGTCACCTGGCCACGATCCTCTGTGCCGCCTTCGCAGGCCAGCAGTTTCCCCGCACGATCAAATGCCAGCCCGTTCGCTGCGTTTGAGTTCTCTCTCGCCACTGTCAACGTCCGGTCCTTCACCGTGAACTTCAGGATTCGATTCGCATAGACATTGGTGAAGTAGAGGTCGCCATGAGCATCCGCGACCGGTCCCTCGGTGAAGAATTTCTGCTCTTCAACCGTCGCCGCGATTTCGGCGGCTCCCAAATACTTCTCTGTGGGCAAATTCGCGTAACGGTCTTCCGCCGAGGCACTCGAGATCACGGTCCACGGGGAGATCGCAGCGAATAACAACCAAGTGGCCGTCCAGATCCAACTCGGACGAACATCGATCGCCCTTGCTGCTTCAGAACTTACGATCATCGGTGCCTCGCCTTTCATTGGAGTCTGACGTACTTGTGCCGTCGCTGGAATCAAACGCCGCTTGTTGAAGTTCGCTACCCTGCGTCCTAGAATCCCGGATGCGGATCAGCCGCCCGACTCTGTGAGTTGAGCGGCTATCGCGCAGACGATTGGATCAACCAAAATGAGTATGACTAAAGGGAGCCGCAAAAGACAGCACCGCGCCAGCCGGTGATTCGTGTGCCAGGCCCGCGCCAACGAGCGGCACTCTCCCCCCTTTGAAAAATACTCCCGACTCAGAGAGTCAGGCTACAGATGACTGATGAATCACCCGAAGACGTATTGCCCCACCCCACTCGCAGCCAGGCTGACTTGCCGCGGATTGAGCGGGCGGTGCGCGAAATCCTGTTTGCCATCGGCGAGGATCCCGATCGCGCCAGCTTAAAAGAAACACCGAACCGTGTCGCGCGGATGTACGCCGAACTGTTTTCCGGACTCTACAACGACCCACGCCATCATTTGAAGCGCGTCTTCGAAGAAAAGTTCGACGAACTGGTTCTGGTTCGAGATATCAGCTTCAACAGCATGTGTGAACATCACCTCTTGCCGTTTATGGGTGTGGCCCACATCGGTTATCTTCCCAATGGCCGTGTGGCCGGCTTGAGCAAACTGGCGCGCATCGTCGAAGACATCTCGCATCGACCGCAGGTGCAGGAGCGCATGACCAATCAACTCGCTGATCTGATGGCAGAAGAGCTCGATGCGAAAGGCGTTGTCGTGGTGCTGGAAGCGACGCACACGTGTATGACCATTCGCGGCGTTCGCAAGCCGGGCAGTTTGACGGTGACCAGTGCTGTCCGCGGGCTGTTCAAGTCGAACGTGTCGAGCCGGGCGGAAGTCATGTCGTTGATTAACCGCAAGTAAACGCCGGTGGTACGCCGATTCGTCGTAGCCCGACTCTCTGAGTCGGGACTCCCTATTTCTCCGACTCAGAGAGTTGGACTACGAGGCTGTCCTTATGTTGGCCCAGTTTGCCGTACGCTTGATCTGCGGCATGAGTTTGGTCTTGGCCGCGATGCCCCACAAGACGGTGGCATCGGGCTTCTTTCGCGTGCAAATGTTGATCGTGATGGGGTTAGGGGTCCTGGCGACGCTCGCCGTACAGACACCGCAAGCTCCCTCGGCCGTCGCCCCCTGGATCGGGCAGGTGCACTATGCCCTGTGCATCGTCATCGCGGGATTGGGGTTTCTGGCCTCGGTCTTCTGGACGCTCGAACGCCGGCGGATGGGATTTGCGCTGATCGCGGCCATTTCGATCCTGTCCTTGGTCGCCCTGAGCCTGGGTATCCTGTTGATCTCCGGGACTTGGAAATTGCACTGGAGTTGCGTGTTCCTGTCAGACCTGAGTTCGGCCCTCACCTTGGGGGGCGCGATGTGCGGGATGCTGCTGGGGCATTCGTATCTCACAGCGCCCACGATGTCGATCGCTCCCCTGCTGCGGTTGAATACGTTTTTGGGCTGGGCGGGAATTGTCCGCGGGGTGATTTCCGGCGCTGTGCTGCTGGTTGCGTGGCCCTATTTGAGTGGCGACAGCACCTGGATCTGGCTCAGCTTACGCTGGATTGCCGGCATTGGCGGACCCTTGATGGTCTGGCAGATGGTGCAGCGAATCCTGGTTTTTAAGAATACACAGGCGGCGACTGGTGTGCTGTTCGTCGGCGTGATTCTGACATTGTTGGGAGAACTGACCGGAACACTGTTACTGGCCGTGACTGGTTATCCGTTGTAGGACAGCGATCCTTGGAGGACGCTGATTTGTTTGTGCAGTCGATGGGAGGGTGAGGCTCCTGCCGAACCGCAAGCGTTTATCGGGCCTCGCCAGACTTTGCGGCTCGGCGGGAGCCTCGCCCTCCCATCACGCTGGTCCTGCAAATGGACGAACGTGTTTCTTCCGTGCGCTATAGCCGCAGGTTCTTCTGTGGTAATCTGCACCAAAAACCGGTGGCTAGCGCCATTCCGCTCACAATCGGTGTACCATGACACACGGCTGAAATGATTCCAATCGCTCTGGAGCATCCCATGAAGTACGTCTTAATTGCGTGTTTTCTCGTTCTCACGACCACTTGCTTCGCCGCCGAACCCACACGGGTTTCGCTGTGGAAAGGGCACGCACCCATTGGTGACGGCAAGTTTCAGGATGGCGACGCGTTTATCACCGTGCATCAAGCAGAAAAGCCCAATGGGGCGGCTGTCGTCATCTGCCCGGGTGGTGGTTATGGCGGACTCGTGACGGGTGCCGAAGGACATGGCATTGCGAAGTGGCTGAATCAGCATGGCATTACTGGTGTCGTGCTGGAGTATCGTTTACCTGCTGGCCGATCGTTCGTCCCGCTGCTGGATGCTCAGCGGGCCATTCGCACGGTGCGCACGAATGCGAAAGAATGGGGTGTCGATCCCGCGCGGATCGGCATCATGGGGTTTTCGGCCGGAGGTCACCTGGCATCGACGGCAGGGACTCATTTCGATGCTGGCGATGCGAAGGCCAGCGATGTGGTTGATCAAGCGAGTTGCCGGCCCGACTTTATGATCCTGGTCTATCCTGTGGTCACCATGGGAGAGAAGACGCATGGCGGTTCGAGGGGCAATCTCCTCGGCAAGAACCCGACACCGGAGTTGGTGAAGCTGTTCTCCAATGAGAAGCAAGTCACCGCGAAGACCCCGCCCACGTTCCTCGCCCATGCGTTGGACGACGCGCCGGTGCCGCCCGAAAACAGCAAGGCTCTGTACGAGGCCCTGCAGGCGCAGAAGATTCCTTCGAAGTATCTGGAGCTGCCGTCGGGGGGACATGGGCTGAATGGCTACAAGGGACCTATGTGGGACGCCTGGCAGAAGCAGTCGCTGGAATTCCTGGCCGAACAGAAGTTGATTCCGGCAGAGGCTGCCGCGGGGAAATAGGCCGGCGTTCGCGATACTGCCCAAATTTTGTCCTTGCTGTCCGTTGGGTCCCTTATGTCCATTTCAGGGAAGGACTTAAAGCACGGACGAGACAGAAAGGACCCAGAAAACTGGAGTCCGTGTTCTGTTCACCGTTTTGTGACCGCAAGCTCCACCTTATGAAATCGTAAGGTTTCTCGCCGTGAGATTGTGTCTTGTTGTCCGCATCTGAAGAATAATCTGCGAAGATTGTCCGGCGGCTTTTGCCGAAAGGCGCGATATCCCTTGGGAAATCCCGAGATTCTCATCGCCACAGCCTGCCACAGGCGGCGTGTAACGGCAGAGACAATGACTGTCGTGTCTTGACTTGATGCTTAAGAAATTGTAATATTCAGTCAGCTCGGAGCCGATAAGTACTCGGCTGGCGTTACAAAGTCGTAAGTATTAAGGAGAGATGCAATGAACGGAATTCGTTGTTTCGAGTTGCTTGAGGATTTGATTCCCGCTGGAACTGCCAAGGCCGTGTTGTTGGAGTGGAACGGGACGCGTTATGTGCGTTCTACCGTGAATATCGTCATTCACGACTTCGTGAATTCACACGGAGATCGGGGTGATCGCGGTTATGCCTTCCAATCCGGGGAATCCAAGAACTGGGAAACGTTGAGCGGTCTGTTCCAACAAGTTCCCGGCTGGATGGCTTTCTAGTTCCGGTGTTGATTCATAATGAATTAAGTGTCGGGTCGATCTAGCTGTGCAATCGCCGGGGGCGACCACAGCGATTCGCAAAGCAGGACTGCGCAAGTGGGGGCGAGACAGTCGATTCTGCCGCCCCTGTGGGCTCCGGTGTGAAGGCTCTTGCAGCAGAATTCACCGAGAGTTCTGGCTGCCTTGGTGACGGCCTCTGAAATTTCAATCGATCGCGTCTCTACGCATTGATCATCGTCGGGTGCATCGCGTCCCCCCTCGCTTGGTGGGAATTGCCCGGACAGGGTTTGTCGAGATTCGTTCACCGTTCTCGCATCCCCACGAGGTCATCGTGTTCGTGGTGACGGATGATTCTTGTGCTCCTCTGCGGTTTCTTGTGCTCCTCTGCGGGTTGAGGTGCGTCCGTGAAAGCCCGAGGCCAGCCTCTCGTCACACCAGTTCTCTCTTCTGGTTCGTGGCCCTTCTACCGGGGAAGTTCTTAACCGCGAATCACACGAAATACATGAATAGACGCGGCACGAATCCATACGTGGAATTCGACTCCGATTGGTTGATCTGCGGGACGCCGATTTCGCGTGTTTGTACCGCGATTTCTCGGTACGAGAATCATTGGCGAAAAAGTCCGAATCGACGGAAAAGCCCGCATATTTCGACCTTCTCGGACTGATTTCGCGGTGCCCCCCAGCCCGCGGTTTTACCTTTTCGATATAAATGTGCCACACTCACCCCTTCCGAGAAAAATCTCTCAGAATTGAGGCACTTTTTCCTTCCGGCGACTGGATGTCAGTGGTATCCTCGCTGTTGGTTGTCAGATACCCACATGTTTCAACTCGCTTCTTGCGCCGTTGCAATTGGCCCGCTCGGACATCATCCACATCTGACTTGTCCAACCTTTGGCTCCCTCAAACTGAGGAAATCCGAGACTATGGGCTCCTTCACCCCGTCAACCTGGCGCTGTCTAGGCGCGCTGGTCAGTGGCAGTTTTCTAGTTTCCAGTCTCTTCGCCGCGCCCCCCGTCAAATCGGCCGCGCTGGCACCCGTGCCGGGTCTACTGCGGTTCGAGGCACCGCAAGGAGTGACGTACTCCGCGTTGATCTTGCCGGCTCCGGCTTTACCCAAGTCGGCAAGCGTCCCGCACGACCATGTGTTGATCGTCGACACATCGGCCAGCCAGAGCGGGATCTATCGTTCGCGTGCCCTGCTTCTGGCCAACGTCTTCTGTAACAGCTTGCCCGCTGGCGACCGCGTGCAATTGATTGCATCCGACGTGGCGTCAACCAGTTTGACGGACGGCTTTGTGGCCACCGATTCGCAGGCACTCAAGGCGGCCTTCACGAAATTGGAAGATCGCGTGCCGCTCGGCTCGACGAACATCGAGAGTTCGCTCCGCATGGCAATGCCCGTGAAGAATTCGCCGGTGAAGAACACGACCGCCGATCGAACTCGGTCGATTCTGTATATCGGCGATGGATTCAGTACCGCGAAGTTGATCGAATCGCCGGCGATGGTCAAGTTGCTGGGTGATCTGCGGACGGCTGCCGTTCCCGTCAACAGCTTTGCCGTTGGTCCGCGGCTCGACCTGATTCTCCTCGGGACTCTGGCTCAGCACACGGGTGGGATCATTGTCATCGATGAACCGCAACTGGTCGCTGACCTCAAGAAAGATGGCAGCGATGTGGCCTACATTGCACGGGATCTGGCCCGAGCCGCCGTTGCTCCCGTGTTCTATCCCGAGTCGCTTGCCACAACGCCCGAGATTCCGAACGTCTATCCGATCAAGTTGCCCCCCGTCCGTTTCGACCGCGAAACTGTGCTGCTGGGCAAAGATCTGACCGCCAGTCAGGTTCAGGTCAAACTGACCGGAACTTTGCACGGTCAGCCCCAGACGTATTCCTGGTCAATCAAGGCCGACGAGGCGACTGGTTCCACCGGCTTCCTGGCTCCCACTTGGAATATGGCCGAGAGTTCGCAGGGACTGGTCATGCCGATTGCGGGTCGGCAGTTGCTGAAGCGTGCTCAAGAGTCTTTCGACGCTCACATCTTCACGTTGACCCAAGCTGGCATCCAATCGTTGAATGCGAAGGATAATAAGCGGGTCGAGGAAATCGCGAAGACCCTGGAAGAACTCGAGCCCGGTAATGTGGCTGCGAAGGACCTGTTGAAGTCCTCGCGGCAGTTGCAGGCGAAGCCGGTCAAGCGGCAACTCGTTCTCGCTCAGGCGGAAGAAAAACCCGAGCCCGAAGAAAAGGCCGCACCGGAAGAGAAGCCTGCTGCAGAAGAAAAACCAGCCGAAGAAAAGCCGGCTGCCGAGAAGACCGAACCGGAAGAAAAACCAGCGACCGAAAAGAATCCAGCGGCTAATGAAGATCCGGCTGAGGAGAAGCCGGCCGCTGAAGAAAAGCCGGCCGCAGAGAAGCCCGCAGGGGACGAGAAGCCGGCTCCCGAAGCTGGCGTCGAAGAGAAGCCCGCCGGTGCGGTCGATCAGTTGAATGATACGGAAGACAAGTCGAACCCGAAGTCGGGTTCGTTGCTCGAGGATCTGGAAGCCCGCCGCAAGGTTCGCGAAGAGCAGATCACGATCGACGTGAATGTGGCGATCCAGGATGCTCAGGCGGGTGCTCGCGACAGTTATCCGGATGCGTACGACATTTTGAAACGACAGCTCGATACGGTCATCGCGGCGACTGATATTTCGGCCGATGTGCGTCAAGCCTTGCGGAAGCGAGTCGAAAATGCCATTCAGCAATTGCAGAATGAGAGCGAATCGTTCGAGCAAAAGCGGGCCGCTTTGGATCGCCAACTGTCGCAGCAGGAAGCGATGAAGAAGCTGATGGATCAGACTCAACGCGACGAAGAGAAGATGGAACAACTGATCGATCGCGTTCGAGCCCTGCTGATTCGTGGATACAAGGGGAACCCGCAAGCCTTCGAAGACGCCGAAGCGGTGTCTCGCGTGGCTGTGGAGTTGGATCCCTACCTGGGTGTGCCGAACCTCGACGTGTTCAATTCCGAAGCGGCCGGTCACTTGGACAAAGCCCGCCGGTTGCGCAGCGAACGCCAGGACAAATTGCTGGCATTGCTGTATCAGGTCGAACTGTCACACGTCCCGTTCCCCGATGAGCCGCCGATTGTGTGGCCGAGCCCGGAACGCTGGCAGTGGATCACCGAGAACCGCAAGAAGTGGAAATCGGTTGATCTGAAGAGCTACAGCAAGAAGGAAGAAAAGATCGTCCGGGAACTCGATAAGCCGACGACGTTCGACTTCACCGATGAATCCTTGGATGGCGTGAAAGATACGATCATGGAGCGCCACGGCTTTGACATTGTCATCGACAAGACCAAGCTGGAAGAGGAAAGCGTGGCGACCGACGCCACTGATATTACATTGAAGGTGAGCGAAATCTCGCTGAAGAACGCCCTCAAATTGTTGCTGGATTCGAAGAACCTGACCTACGTGATTGAAAACGAAGTCATGAAGATCACGACCAAGACCGACGGGATCGCCAAGCGACCTCTGCGGGTCTACAACGTCGGTGACCTCGTCATGCCGATCAATCCGTTGTTCGGTATGGGCGGTAGCCGTTCGGGTGGCCAGACCGGTGGCGGCGGTCAGTTCAACGGCGGCCAGCAGGGTGGTGGAATGGGCGGCGGCATGGGTGGAATGGGTGGCGGTGGTATGGGCGGCATGGGCGGTGGTGGCGGTGGCTTCTTCTAATCCGCGATCAAACTTCTCAAACTGAAACACAACAGGCCACCGAGGCGAACTCGGTGGCCTGTTGATATTAAATCTCGGTAGCGGAATCTCGGAGAAGCATTACTTCGGCCGCTCCAGTAACTCCTGAAACCGGCGTGAGGCCTGTTGCCATTCAGCACTCGAGGCGGGCTCGAACGTCTTCAATTCGGTGGAGGCCCGGACGACTTCGCGGATTTCTTTCAGACTCGAAATGGCTCCTGTCGCTCGGGCCTGGATGAGCACGTTGCCCAGCGCTGTCGCCTCAACCGGGCCGGCGATGACTGGTGTATCGCAGGCGTTCGCGGTGAACTGGTTCAGCAGGACGTTTTGACATCCACCGCCCACGACGTGAATTGCCTCGACTTGTTCGCCGGTCAATTCTTCCAGCCAGCCCAGGACGACTCGGTACTTGAGCGCCAGGCTTTCCAGCACGCAACGAATGATCTGGCCGCTCGTTTCGGGGGCTGGTTGTTGAGTCTTCTCGCACCAGCTACGAATCGCAGTGGGCATATCTTCCGGGGCGAGGAAGCTGGGATCATCGGGGTCAATCAATGAGCGAAACGCCGGCGCGGCCTCGGCCTGGCGCACCATTTCGGCATAATCAAGCGGTCGGCCGTGACGATCAAAGGAACGGCGGCATTCTTCGACCAGCCACATGCCCATAATGTTCTTCAGCAGCCGATAGGTGCCATCAATACCCCCTTCGTTGGTGACATTCCGCTGCAAGGCCTGCTGGCTCAGGACTGCCTGCTTCACTTCCACGCCGATCAGCGACCACGTGCCCGAGCTGATATAGGCCCAGCGGGCAGTGCCGGTCAGCTGAGTCGGGATCGCAGCCACTGCGGCACCCGTGTCATGAGTTGCCGGGGCCACGACATCGATCCGCCCGAGGCCCAGTTTGTTCGCCAGATTGGGCCGTAGCTTGCCCAGGACCGTCCCGGGTTGAACGACCTCACCCAACATTTGAGTCGGGACGTTCAGCTTGCCCAGCAGATCGAACGCCCAATTGTTGCTGGGAGGATTGAAGAACTGCGTCGTGGTGGCATTGGTGAATTCCACGACTTGACTGCCCGACAACATCCAGTGGAAGAGATCGGGCATCAGCAGCAGGCGTTCGGCCAGGGCGAGGATCTCGGGATTCTGTTGTTGGAGTGCGATCAGTTGATAGAGGGTATTGATCTCCATGAACTGCAGTCCGGTGGCCGCGAAGATCTCGGCCCGGGGAACTCGGGTGAGTGTGGCGTTCAGCAGTCCCTTCGTTCGCGGATCACGGTAGTTGTAGGGATGACTCAGCAACTCCTGGTTCTTGCCGAGCAGCGCGAAATCGACACCCCAGGTGTCGACACCCACCGAACGAATCGAATCGCCATACTTGTGACCACCGGCCGTCAAACCTTGTTGGATCTCGGTCCATAGCCGGAGGACATCCCAACGCAGCGTCTCGCCGACGGTGACCGGTCCGTTCGAGAAGCGGTGGAGCGATTCGAGCTTCACCCGACTCCCATCGAAGAGACCGGCAATGACACGGCCACTTTCAGCGCCCAAATCGACACCCAGGAAACACTGTTCGGTCATCTCGATCACTCCTCGGCGTCGGCGCGACGCTCGTAGCCCGACTCTTTGAGTCGGGTGCTTGGACTTCCAGACGACCCGACTCGGAGAGTCGGGCTACGGTTTGCACAGCCTACGAAATATTCGCCCGCGATGCGAGGTTCGCGGAAGTTGGTCAATTTTGGAGGTTGAGGCTGACAAGCGAATCGGAATCTGATATCACCTGCAGTAGAGAGCTCTCTCGACCGTTACCCGGTTCGAGCAATGCAGTTGGGTCAGGACGACCCGCCGCGGATGGAGCCCGCTCAGGATTGAGACAACCCACGCAATTTTCGTGAAGACACGACTTCGGGGAGGCATGGATGGCGGTTCCTATGTCGCAGATGTGGACGGTGGCACGGTACGTCCTCGGCAAACGGTTGCGGGGAGTGACCCGTTATCCTCTGGTGCTGATGCTGGAACCGCTGTTCCGCTGCAATCTCGCCTGTGCCGGCTGCGGCAAGATCCAGTACCCGCCAGACATTCTCAAGAAGAACCTTACCCCCGAACAATGCTTCAAAGCGGTTGAAGAGTGCGGCGCCCCGATGGTGTCCATTCCCGGTGGCGAACCACTGCTCCATCCGCAAATGGATGAGATCGTCAAGGGATTGGTCGAGCGTAAGAAGTACGTCTACCTCTGCACCAATGCGTTGCTGCTCGAAAAACATCTCGACAAGTTCACCCCGTCACAATACCTGTCGTTCTCGATCCACATGGATGGACCGCGCGAAGAGCACGACCACGCCGTCTGTCGTGACGGAACCTACGACATCGCCGTGAGTGCCATCAAGGCGGCCTTGAAGCGTGGCTTCCGGGTCACCACCAATACGACGCTCTATGCGGGGGCCGATCCCGCGCGTTATCGAGGCTTCTTCGATGAGATGATGGCACTCGGTGTTGAGGGGATGATGGTCTCGCCCGGATATGGGTATGAGAAGGCCCCTGATCAGGACCATTTCCTCGAACGAGAACGGACAACGACGCTGTTCTCCGAGATGTTGAATGCTCCCAAGCGGGCGTGGAAATTCAATCAATCGCCGTTGTTCATCGAGTTCCTGAAAGGCAACTGGAACTTGGAATGCACTCCGTGGGGCACGCCGACTTACAACATCTTCGGCTGGCAAAAGCCGTGCTATTTGTTGCAAGAGGGCTACTGCGAGACCTTCCAGCAGTTGATGGAAACCACGCAATGGAAGAACTATGGACGAGCCAGCGGAAACGCTGACTGCCAGGACTGCATGGTCCATTGCGGGTATGAGCCGTCTGCCGTTGCGGAGACGTTCTCCAATTGGAAAGGCTTCTGGGCCACCGCGCGGCTGACGATGTTCGGGGCAGGGCGTGGTCGAACTCGCAAGCCAACTGCCCCCACGACTAACACGCCGCCAGCGCAACCGAAGCCCGTTGGGGCGCTCTACGATTTGGAGCTGCCGGTCGGGTCGCGGTGAGGAAGTCCCGCATGATGGCCTCGAAGTTCATCTGGAAGCGCTGGAACGTCGCTCTCGGAGTATTGTGCGTCTGTGCAATCGCTGGGGGCTGTCTTCTACTTTCTCAGAGTGGTTCGAAGAATCGCATCATTGCCTCGTGCTGTGATTGCGAGACAACTGCACCGACGACGCTAAATGAAATCGCATCGGCGAGATTTCGCAAGTCCTATTCAGGTATTGGATCGATCGGACCTTCTGTCAAGGGACCAATTCCCTACGCGGTGTTTAATGCGGATGGCGTTGACTTGCTGTGGACAGGATCGGAACTGGTAAGGCGCGATTATCCGTTTTCGGGTTTCAGCACGACTTGGACATTTACAGACGGCGAGAAGGTTTCAAGCGACTTAGGTATTCATGATGGAAGCGCCAAACGGTTGGGGCATTTGTTGGATTTGTTAGGGCAAAAATGAATCGAGCCTGGACACGGACGCTAGCAGCGTCCGCCACGGGGCCGACGCTGCTAGCGTTGGCGAAACCAGAAGCAAAGAAGAGCCGCCGGAAAAACTGGTTCCGGCGGCTCTTTCGCTTATCTGACATCTAAATTCGTAGCTTAGTTGCTCTCAGCATTCTGCAACTGAATGGCCAGGCCATCCAGGAAACCCTTGAGCTGTTTGGCTCGGACAGGGTGCTGCAGCTTGCGGACGGCTTTCGCTTCAATCTGACGGACGCGTTCGCGGGTCACCTTGAAGATGCGGCCGACTTCTTCGAGCGTATACGTGTAGCCGTCACCCAGGCCGTAACGCAACTTGATGATTTCACGTTCGCGGTAGGTCAAGGTCTTCAGGACATGCTCGATCTTGTCCTTTAGCATCTCTTGAGTCGCCGTGTTGACGGGGCTCTCGATGTCGTCGTCTTCAATGAAGTCGCCGAAATAGCTGTCTTCGCTCTCACCGACCGGACGATCCAGACTGATCGGGTGCCGTGAGATCTTCATGACGCGGCGGGTTTCTTCGAGGCTCACGCCTGCGGCTTCGGCCGTTTCTTCGATCGTGGGCTCGCGGCCGTTTTCCTGCAGCAGCTTCTTGCTGACCTTCCTCAGCTTGGACATCGTTTCGATCATGTGCACGGGGATGCGAATCGTGCGGGCCTGATCGGCGATGGCGCGGGTGATTGCCTGACGAATCCACCATGTGGCATAGGTCGAGAACTTGTAGCCGCGGCGGTATTCGTACTTGTCGACCGCTCGCATCAGGCCGGTGTTGCCTTCCTGAATCAGGTCGAGGAAGCTCAGGCCACGGTTGCGGTACTTCTTGGCGATGGACACCACCAGACGCAGGTTGCCACCCGACAGTTCTCGCATCGATTGTTCGTAGGCACCAAAGCGGGCCTGGACTGATCGCATACGCTGCTTGAGGGACTGTGGGGTCTCCAGGGTCATGTTCTGGAGATCTTCGAGTTCCTTCTGCAGGTTGGCTCGTTCGTCCTTCGCCGACTTGAGATCCTTCAGGCGGACCAGTTGCGATTCGATTTCGCACATCCGGCGAGAGATCTGTTCCAACCGGCGTTGAGCAGGCTGCAGCCGTTGTGTGCGGAGACTCAATTCTTCCACCAGTGTCACCATTTTGCGGCGGCGCAATTCGAGTGCCGTGGCAGCCTGCTGGCGTTCGGCCGCTGAGGCCTTGGGATCGTGAGCCCGCTGGAAGTCGGCGAGGTTCTTCTCATAGAGAACTTCGAGCGTCTTCAGGTTGTGCGGCATCCGGCCGAGGACTTGGGTCTTTTCCAAACCTTCGGTCATCGACACCTTGATCGTCCGGTCAAACGGCAGGTCGCCATTTTGGACGCGGGTCAGAACGTCAATCGCCGACTTGAGAGCGAAATCAGATTCCAGCAACTGGCGGCGGAACCGCTTCCTGGTCACTTCGATCTTCTTGGCGAGCGAAATTTCCTCCACGCGAGTCAGCAGAGGAATCTCACCCATCTGCGTGAGGTACATGCGGACGGGATCGTCGATGCGGCGCGAAGAGTCCTCACCCGAGGCCTCTTTCATCCGGCCATTCTTGATCGACTTCATCCCCTTGGCGTTCTTGGCGCGACGTTCCGCGGCCAGGCGCTCGGCGAGCTTGTCGTCGTTGATGATTTCCAGACCGAGTTCCTCGATCGACATCAACAGTTGATCAAGCTTCTCAGGGCTGACAGCCTCATCGGGCAGGTATTCGTTGACCTGGGTAAAGGTCAGGAATCCCTGTTCCTTGCCAGCGTCGATCAAAGTCTTCAGGTGGTCATCCAGACGATGCAAAGTCATTCCTCCCCCAGTTGAGACGGCCTGCGTGGGCGGGCTTGTCAGTTACGTCGCGAACTCCGGAGCCGCCGCTTGGTATCTGGACCAGGTCGGATCGGAGCCCGCTCGGCACTTTCAATTATTGTCCCGCGTCACGTCGCTCATGTAGTCGTTGTTGTTTTTCTGCGGCCTGTCTGAGAAGCGTCTTGCTGTCGACTGGCTCGTTGATCTTCAAATTGTCCGGCGTGGCTCCAGGCCCGTCCTGCGTTGAGGGTCGCGTGGTGCGAACTCTCCGCCGCTGCACTGCAAGTAATGTTCGATTGATTAATTCAGGTGTGATGTTCTTCTGTCGTCCGGTTTCATCCAACCAGACTGCCAATGGCTTCAGTTCCGATTCTTCCAGTCGTAACAGCACTTGATCGATCGACGGCAGAATCTGCTGGTCAATTAACTCCAAACATAGCTCCCAGAGTTGCCTGAGCGGGGTACTGCTGATCTCTTTTGCGGAGATTTCCTGACGTATTGACCTCACTGTTTCGGGATACAATAAGACAATCTGCAGCAATTCCGCTTCGATCTGCTCGTCAACGGTGGGCTTTTGCTTTAAGCGATTGATCTGGGAGGGGATTATGGGACTCTGCGGAGCGCCCCCATTTGAATTCATGTTGGCGCCCCTCTGTACCCGCAGCCGTCGCAATTCGCTTAATCGGTCTCTGACGTTTTTCTCCGGTATTCCTAATCGTTGGAAAAGTTTGCCAAGCAAAATGTCTTCCCGCATCTGCCAGCGTCCCGTAGGGGTTGACCCGAGGTACGTCGGCACTTCGCACAGGAGCTCCAACATCTCTTCCAGGACGCGGTGAGCGCTATCGACGCTATCAAGTCCGATTCGCTCGAGGACCCGTCTCAGTTTGAACTCCCACGCTTCCGGTGCCTTGGCAACCTGTTCCCGGAACCATTCTGGTCCGCGAGTCAGCATCGCGTCGGCGGGATCTTTGTCTTCGGTTAAGGTCAGGATTCTCAGGTCCAACTCTTGGGCCAGGAATTGTGGAATCGATTTCTCTGCCGCCTTCTGGCCGGGATCGTCTCCATCGAAAACCACGACGACCTTGCGAGCAAACCGCTTCAATGTCGTCACATGTTGTTCGGTAAGGGCTGTCCCCAGTGTGGCACAGCAGTTGGCGATTCCCGCCTGCTGTGCCATGATGCAATCCATGTACCCTTCCATCACAATCGCCGTCTCTGCCTTGACGATTTCTTCCCGCGAATAGTTCAATCCATAGATCACGCGACTCTTGGAAAACAAGATCCCTTCTGGACTATTGATATATTTTCCAACATTTTCCAATTTCGAGTCGGGTAGAATACGTCCCCCAAATGCGACAGTTTTCCCTTGGGAGTCGTGTATTGGAATCATCACCCGATCACGGAAAAAATCGGAAAAATCTGCCGAATCGAGACGTTTCCTGATCAATCCTGCGGCCAGCAGTTGCTCTTTTGAAAACTTTGCTTTGACCTGGTTTTGTAACCATCCCCAAACATTGGGTGCGTATCCGAATTTGTAACGGCGAATTGTTTCGGGCTGCACTCCTCGATCAGTGAGATAGCTGAGAACGTGTTTGGCGCCAGGCGATGAGACGAGCACCTCATGGTAGAGGTTCTCTGCCCAATTCAAGACGTCGTACACCTGCGATTTACTGACTCCTTTGTTCTCGCCTGCTCCTTGGTTTTCTTGCCGATCAATGCTCTTGGGCACTTCAATTCGCGCCCGCAATGCGAGCATCTCTAAAGCCTCACGAAACGAGACTTTCTCACGTTGCATCACGAATTCAAAACAATCTCCCCCAGTCTGGCAGGCCCAGCACTTGAACGTTTGGCGTTCGGGATAGACCCGCATCGACGGAGAGTGATCAGTATGAAACAGACACAGGCCAACAAACTCACGGCCGCCGCTGATGGGTTGCAAGGTCACGGATTCACTGATCAAGGTCACCAGATCGGTACTTCGCCGAACGAGTTCCTTGAAATCCTGCCACTGTGATTGGGACAACATGGAGAGAAAAATTTCCGCTACGGAGAGTTTCCGATGCTGGGGAAGTCACTGGCACGGTGAGATCAGTCAGCGAGTCTTATTCATTGCTGACAAATTCAGCCTGCCAGATCAGCCCCGGAAATTTTTTCGGAAGCTGGCCCGTTGCGAGAGTAAGGATGGATCACGGCAGTGCGAGGCTGTCAACGCCGGGCGAGTATCGGACTAAGCTTTTTCTCAATAGAGAGCTGTCCGGAACGCCTCAATACGCAATCTGGGGATCACTCTTACAATGTCGTCCGCACGCTGAATTGTACCCGCTGGCTACTGATCGTCAAAGAAAAATGGGCTCTATGAGCATCTTGCCCCCCAGCGCAACCTCAAATCCGGCTGTTGGTTGCACTACCTCCGTGAAACGTAAGTTCCACAGAATGCGAATCCTTCGCCCAGTTTATCTGTACGGAAGTGGCGATTCGAGATTATCGATCGACACGACTTTAATCATTTTGCTGGACACTTGGATTTTCGCACTGAAATACTCCAAGTCAAGACGAACGCGTGTTCAAGAAGGTCGTTGCGTCGTATCGTGGGACGGGTCTCCAGGCCGGTCCGTCCCCGTCTTTTTCGACTTCAAACTTATTCATGCCTCGCGATCTTCGCGGAGCGAATAACTGGTCTCGCTCAAGAGAGAGACCGAGTGTCGCTTCATCTCAGATACTTGGCAACTCGTAAGCTGCGCGAAGTTCGCAGGGTTTGAGAGCCTTGTAGCGCTGAAGGTAAAAGGGACGGACGGGCCTGGAGACCCGTCCCACGACGCTCAGACGTCAATTCGTTGATCGTCCAAATCCTCCGCCCCCGGGCGTTTCAATCAACAGGACATCCCCAGCGGCGACGTCGAGTTGTACCTTTCCCCCCAGTGCGACCGTCTCTTGAGTCCCCGCCTTTTGCAAGGTGTTCCGCCCCTGAGCCCCCGGCTCACCCCCCTCGAGCCCAAATGGAAATGACGGTCCGCGACGCTCAGAAAGTATCGAGACACGTAGGGGCCGCAGGAACTCCAGACGCCGCCGTATCCCGTCTCCACCGTGTTGCCGTCCCGCGCCGCCCGAGCCTGTGCGAATCGAGAATTCCCACAGCCGAACCGGATAGCGGCGTTCCAGGACTTCCGGATCGGTCAGCCGTGTATTGGTCATGTGAGTGTGTACGGCATCAGCCCCGGAGGCTGTCGCGGTGGCTCCGGAACCTCCGCAGATGGTCTCGTAGTAGCCAAACCGTTCGTCCCCGAACGTCAGGTTGTTCATGGTTCCCTGGCTGGCTGCTGCCAATCCCAACGCACCCAGCAGCGTATCCACAATCTTCTGGGACACTTCCACATTCCCCCCAACGACCGCGGCTCGCTGGGCCGGATCAGCATGGTCGGGAGGATTTAAGAGAGACTCGGGAATGATGATCTGGACTGGCGCGAGGACGCCACCATTGAGAGGGATGTCCTCGTTGATCAAACAGCGGAAGACATACAGTACGGCCGCGGTCACGATCGCCGGATTGGCGTTCAGGTTACCGGGAACAACGGGACCTGTACCGGTAAAGTCGACCATGGCTTGATCTCCCTGGATCGTCACCTTGACCGCGAGAGGCGACCCGTCGTCAAAGTGATCGGTGAAGACATATACTCCATCCGGCAGAGCCGCGAGGGCCCGCCGCATCTTGATCTCGGCCGCGTCCTGAATGTGCTGCAAATAGGCCTTCACGACCGGCAGCGAATATTGGCGGATCAGATCCAGCAACTGCTGGGCGCCGCTCTGGTTCGCGGCGACTTCAGCCGAGATGTCCGCCAGATTGTCGTTGACCGAGCGCGTCGGATACGGACCCGACAGCAGCAGTTCGCGCAACTCGGCCTCGTGCGATTGGCCTTGCCCGACGAGTTTGAAGTTGCGAATCAGCACTCCTTCCTCACCCAGATTCTTGGAGAAGGGGGGCATGCTGCCGGGGACGATTCCCCCGATCTCCGCATGATGTGCGCGGCTGGCCGTGAAGAAGAGGAGCTCTCGCGTGGCTTGATCGTGGACTGGAGTGACGACAGTGACGTCCGGTAAATGCGAGCCGCCGCGGTACGGATCGTTCGTGACATAGACATCTCCCCGTTGGAGATCCGGGTTATCGGCGATGATCCGCTGCACGGTTTCGCCCATCGCTCCCAGATGGACGGGAATGTGCGGAGCATTCACGACGAGTTGACCGCGACAGTCAAAAATCGCACAGCTGAAATCGAGACGCTCCTTCACATTGGTCGAGAACGACGTCCGCTGCAGCGTGGTCCCCATCCGCTCGGCAATCGAGGCAAACAGGTTGTTGAAGATTTCCAGCCGGACGGGATCGGCGGTGGTCGAGGTATCGACATGCTGATTGGCCTGCCCGGCTTGATCGTCGGTCAGGACGATCTCACCGCGGCCGCGAATTTCCGCCGAGAACCCAGGATCAACGACGACTGTTGAGGTGGGCTCGCAGATGATGGCTGGGCCAGAAATGCGGTCTCCCGGGTGCAATTGAGCCCGGGTAAAGACCGCCGTCGGCAACGCCTGTCCGTGGAACCAGGCGGTCGTTTGTTCGGTTGGCGCAGGATGCCGTTCGACGAGCTCCTGTCGTGGCTCGGGAGGCTGAGGCGTCGTCCCCACCACTTCGACTCGGGCGGCTGTAATCTCCAATCCGCGACCCGCATGTTGATAGCCGTACAATTGCTGGTGCAGTTCCCCATAACGGGCGGCATAGTCACCATCGGCGGGACACCTCACATTCAACGTGGCTTCGACTCCGGCGTAGCGGAGATCCAGCGACCGGACTGGCGGCTGAATGAGGTCTGTGGGAATGCCTTCGGCTTCGACTTCGGCAACTGCGGTCGCCTCCAAGCGTTCGAAGATCGGATTCAATTCCGGCAAGAGCGCGGGATTATAGGGCTTCAGGATGGCTTGAGCCTGATGACGACGCACGTCGGCTTGGCCCATGCCATACGCACTGAGAATCCCGGCCCACGGATGTGACAGAATCTGGCTGATCCCCAGCGCCCGAGCCACCGCACACGCGTGCTGTGCCCCCGCACCACCGAATGTCACGAGGACATAGTCTCGCGGGTCATAACCGCGAGCGACCGAAATATTCCGGATGGGCCGCACCATGTTGGCGTTGGCGACATCGAGAAAACCTTGAGCCAGGGCTTCCGGCGTGTAGCGTTGGCCTCCTTCACTGGAGGCGATTTTTTCGCACAATGCTTGCAGCTTCTGTTCGACGCAGTCGCGCAACAAGGGAAACGGAAACCGCTGTGACAGGATCTTTCCCAGGAAGAAATTCATGTCGGTGACGGTCAGCGGTCCCCCACGACCGTAGCAAGCGGGCCCCGGATCCGCCCCTGCACTCGCCGGGCCGACAATCAACTTGACCCCGTCGAAGTCGCAGACGCTGCCGCCGCCCGCGGCCACGGTCTCAATGGCCAGCATCGGCGCGACGACGCGGATACCCGCTTTCCGTGTTTCGAACTCCAACTCGTATTGACCGTCAAATCGCGAGACATCAGTGCTGGTCCCGCCCATATCGAAACCAATGGACTTTTCAAATCCAGCCGCTAACGCAGCGCGAGAGAATCCGATCACTCCCCCCGCCGGCCCCGATAGAATACTGTCCTTGCCCACAAACCGTTCGGCACTGATCAACCCGCCGGCGGAACTCATCAGCCGCAGATTGCTGCCCCCGAGTGAGCGTCGCAGTCGCGAGATATAGTCTTTCAGAATCGGATTGAGGTAGGCATCCATCACCGTCGTATCGCCGCGGGACACGATCTTAATGAGTGGCGCCAATTGGCTGCTGACACTGATTTCGGTGAAGCCAACTTCTCGCGCGAGATCCGCAATCAACAGCTCATGCGCGGAATTGGCAAACGCGTGGAGCAGACAGATTGCAACGGAGACGACTCCAGTTGCCTTTAATTCTTCCAACTGCCGGCGGACGACAGCCGCATCGGGCGCAATCAACTCCTGCCCGTTGGCATCCAGGCGTTCGTCGATCTCGACGACTTGCTGAAACAGCGGTTGCGGTTTTTGGATATTGAGGTCAAACAACCGCGGTCGATCTTGTGTGGCGATCAACAGGACATCTTTAAATCCCTTGGTCGTGATGAACCCGGTCGCCGCACCGGTGCGGGTGAGCAGGGCATTCGTGCCACGCGTGGTCCCGAGTCGCACCTGGACTTCCGGGATCGGCTCTTCCAGTCGCAGGCCGAGCAAGTAGCGGATCGCCACGACCGGGGCTGGTTCGTCTGACTTGAGTTCGTAGACGGCGTCGAGCGGCAAATCATCCGGGAACACGGCCGCGACATTGAAGCTGCCGGTGCTGGTATCGAAGTCGATGACGCGCGTTGCGAAGCAGGGGCGGCCATGGCTGTCGAAGACTCGAAACTGGTAGCCGCCCCAGAACCGCGCCGGGTCGCCAATGCGTGCGGTATCCGCGAAGCGGACTGGACCTAGGAACTCACCGATCCGGCCCTTGAAGGAACCGTTGCTGAGCAGTTTGAACGGAATCAATTCTCCATCGGGTCGACGAGCCAGAACGTCGGTGAACGTGCCACCCACATCGATCCAGAATTCCCAGGTTGAAGCCATTGTCGGATTTCATCTCCAGGTGACTTTGCAAGAGCAAGACTCTATGGCAAAATTCGTTAGCTTGTGGGGAGATTTTGCTTGGAGTCAGAGCACTTCCGATGCAAAATCTGGTAACAGCCGCAGAGCCACGAGAAGTTTGAGACATTTGAACGCAAATTACCACTGCGGCGGGATGGGTCGAAGAAGTCGACAGACACCGAGGGCGACAATCAGCCGCTGGGCGCTAGCCCACGGTTCTGGGGACACAATCAGGTCGGGCTGGCCAACCTACGACAAGAACCGGACGCTAGCGCGTGCCGGCTGATTGCGCGAAAGCTGATGATTACGACTACTTGATTTGAAAGAGTTCGAGATGGCCTTGACGATTACCGAAGCCGACCTGTCCAACCCCGAAGATGCCTTGGCGGTCCTCGTCCTGCTGCAGACCTACGCATCGGATCCGATGGGGGGAGGCCAGCCCATCGCGCCCGAGGTCCTGGAACTCCTCATCCCACGACTGCGTACGGTCGATTCGCGGCTCGTGATGTTGGCCCGCGTGAATGGTCGGCCCGCAGGGTTGGCGATTGCGTTCCGAGTGTTCTCAACGTTTCGCGCCGCGCCGGTGTTGAATCTGCATGACTTGGCGGTCCATCCCGATTTCCGCGGGCAGGGGGTGGGCCGAGAGTTGCTCAAGAAGATCGAACTCCACGCTGCGCGAACGGGTTGTTGCCGCGTCACCTTGGAGGTCCGCCAGGATAACCAGCCGGCCCAGAATCTCTACCGGTCGCTGGGATTTGCTCCCGGCGAGCCTATGCAGGAATTCTGGCTGAAGCAGTTGGTTGTCGAGTGATCGACCTGTAGCTTGGCTCTCCGAGTCGGGTACTCCTCGTCGAAACGCTCCCGGCTCAGAGAGCCAGGCTACAGGCTCGGCTGACGCCTCGCCAAACTCCTGAATCAATTCCCAAACTGCAGCTTCAACAGCATCTCTTTGACAGATGTCATCACCACTTGATCGGTCTCAATCGCCCGTGACGAACTGATGAATACGGGGCCATCCTCGGCCTCTCTTCCCGGCGCGGGCAAGCGGCCGTGACTCCCTTTGACGATGCTGGCGTCGAGGCCGATCACATCCATGTAATAGCGGAATCCTAGCTTCTTTTGCGCCAGGCGCTGAGCAATCTTGAGGGCCGGCCAGCGCAGCTCGGGGTCCAGGAACAGCTCAACGGGGTCATAGCCCGGTTTGCGATGGATGTCGACCGAACGGGCGTAGTCCGGGGCGACGCTGTCGTTCAGCCAGAAGTAATAGGTAAACCAGCTTTCGGGCGCCGCCACCGCCACGAGTTCCCCGGATCGTTCATGATTGATCCCGGCGACCCGCTGGCCCTCGAAATCGAGGACCTGTTCGATCCCCGCGGTTCCGCGAAGTAGTTCCGCGACTTGTGGGATGTCCTTGGGATCGCGGACATACACGTGGGCCACCTGGTGATCGGACACCGCGAAGGCCCGGGACGCTCCGCAATCCAGCGTCTCCCAACCCAGCGGTTCGCGGCGGACTCGCAGCCAGCCGGCAGTTCTCAGCACGCGATTGATATGCACCGGATGGGAGACCGGCGTGATCGCATATTCCGACAGTGCGACGACATGGGCTCCCGCTTCTTTGGCGACACGAATCACCTTACCCGCTTCGGCGTCAACTTCTCGTAAGGCCTTGGAAATCCTCGGATCCTGCGGGCCGAACCGTTGCAGGTCATAATCCAGATGCGGCAAATACACGAGGGTCAAACTGGGGCGGTGCTTCTTGAAGACCTCGACCGAGGCTTCGGCGATCCAGCGGGTACTCGAGATATCGGCTCCCGGCCCCCAGAATTTGAAGAGGGGAAATTGCCCCAGTTTCTCCTGCAGTTCGTCACGCAGGCCCTCGGGTTCGCTGTAAGTATCGGGCAGCTTGCGGCCGTCGGCGGGATAGCTGGGGCGAGGGGTCAACGACCAGTCGACCGGAGCATACATGTTGTACCACCAGAACATCTTGGCGGTCGTGTAACTGGGATCTCGGCGTTTGGCCGATTCATAGAGTTTTTCGCCCTGCACCAGGCGGTTGCACTGTCGCCAGAACCAGACCTCGGACAGATCTCGAAAGTACCACCCGTTGGCGATCGCCCCGTGCCCGCTCGGCGGCAGGCCGGTGAGAAGACTCGACTGCGCGGTGCAGGTGACCGCGGGCAGGACGGTCGTCATCGGCCGCGCGAATCCATCCCGCGCCAGTTGCTGCAGGCAAGGGGTGTCCGGCCCGAGCATCGCGTGCGTCAAACCGACAATATCGATCACCACGAGGGGCGTTACCATGATGTCCTGTGTGACTCTTTGGAGTTCGGTAGCTCTTTAGACGAGTAACTTGTTCATACTAACGCCAACCATTGCATTTCTTCGTGTCCTTCGTGACCTTCTGTTCAAAAAAAGTTTAAACAGAAGGTCACAAAGGACACAAAGATTTCCAAGGCCATTGAAGCGGGAGTTACAGATTTCAATTCTCATGCACCCGACTCGGAGAGTCGGGCTACGGGTTCGGCGGAGCCTCACTAATCGGAACTTTGTGTGGCGCCCCGGCGATCTCCCGCACGAATTGCGGGATCGCATAACCCGGTAACCGAGGCCTCAAGGCGGCAATCAATTCTAAGCCCCGAGCTTCAGCGACTTCGAAATGGGCCGTCCCGATGACTCGATCAAGCTGATGCAGATAGTAGGGCATGACCCCCAGGTCGACGAGTTTCTCGCACAGTTCCGCCAGTGTGTCGGCATCGTCATTGATTCCCCGCAACAGGACCGCCTGGTTGAGGACGGTGCAGCCAGCGCGGACCAACTGCCGTAGGGCATCGCTGCAACTCCCCGATAGTTCGCGAGGATGATTGCTGTGTACGACGACGATCGGCGTCAGTGGTCCAGCGGTCAGCAATTCCAGTAACTGCGGAGTGACTCGTTCGGGCAGCACAATCGGCAATCGAGTATGCACGCGTAATCGTCGCAAATGCGGGATCGTCTGCAGTAGGGCGCAGAGTTCCCCCAGCCGGCGGTCGGTCAACATCAACGGGTCGCCGCCGCTGAGAATCAATTCATGGATGGAATCATCTTTGCGCAGAACTTGGAAGGCGGGCTCCCAGTCCACGAGTCGTTTCGGGTCCTCACCGTAAGCATAATGCCGACGGAAGCAATACCGGCAATGCACAGCACACGCACCGGTCGCAATCATGAGCGCCCGGCCGGCATATTTTTGCAGCAGGCCCGGAGCCCGTTTCGCATCCTGGTCACCCACGGCATCCAGCGAGTAGTCGTCGGGAACGATTTCTTCGGCCCCCAGCGGCAAGACTTGCAGCAACAGGGGATCGTAGGGATTACCAACCTCCATGCGCTCCAGGAAGGATCGCGGCACCATTAACGGGAAGAGTTGAGCCGCCCGGCGAGCCGGCTCACGCCATTCGTCGGACAACTGGAGCAAATCGAGCAGCTCGTCTGGATCTCGCACGGCCGTCGCCAGTCCGCGCTGCCATGATTCGGTGGCGGCAGGCTGGATCGTTGATTCTATCACTGTCATCAATACTGTTTCCCGGTGGCGAAATCGCCGATTGGCGGCGTGTGCTGGGCCATATTATCGCGGATGCTCGACGGCTACCACGCGTCGCTGCGGCCCCATGTGTTCCGTCGAATTCATGGGACTTATGGGACGGATGAGACTAATGGGATGGGGCAGGTTCCACTGCCAATTCCTCTATTGTGATCACCCAGCAGGCGATCCTTGTCTTTTCTGTGAGCAATCGGTTTGTTACACGAATTGTATTGGATTTCGCATCTCAATCATTGTGGAGCGGTGTTTTATCTGATTTCTGCGATCGCCTCAAAAAGCCTGGATTCTCGATTTTAAGAGAGTCGCAATCGGTAAATTTTTCCGGCCCGCCGCAACTGTTTAGCACGGCACGGCTTGCATTCATCAAAATTTTGCTATAGAAAACGGTCCCGAATGCCGCATCTAATGGATGAGTGCGGCTGCGCGATGCCGTTGAATAAGTGGATGACACCGGTATTTGCGTTGGAAGTTCCGTCTTGATTGACCTTCGAGGTGGAGATGGTTGCCCCGCGATTTAAGGCCTATTCCGCATTGATTGCGGATGATGACCCCGATTTCCGTGAAGTGCTGCGATTGGTTTTGGCCCCGTTTCTGCGCACAGTCGAGGCGTGTTCCGGGGAAGAGGCGATTGATATCGTCCACCATCGGCGAGTCGACATCGTGCTCGTCGATATGCATATGCACGTCTTGACGGGCTTGGAGACGGTGCGCATCGTCAAGCAGTTCCAGGCCACTCTGCCTTGTATTCTGATTACCGCCGATGCCACCGACGAACTGCGACGGGACGCTAGAGTCGCCGAGGCGTATTCCGTGCTGAAGAAGCCGGTGACGCGTCAAGAGTTGGTCGCCACGGTGTCGACAGCGTTGCTTGCGGCCTATGCCGAGGCCGACGAACAGCCCGAATGAGACTGATCTAAGATCATCGCCTCCGTGGCCGACGCTGCCAGCGTCGGATTGCAGACGCTCGCAGCGTCTGCCACGGGGCCTTTCCAACTGTCTACTATTGTCGTCGGCAACGTCGCCGCCATGATTCTGGTCTGGACGACGGATCAGGGACTGGACGTGACTTCCAAATTTGCCCATAATCAAGTTCTCCAGATGCGATGAAGACTCAACTGATCAATCGGCTGCGCTGTCATTTCGCGTGATCGGGACGGGGAATTCCGTTTCTACTGCCAACATGATGTCCGTTATGCCGTGAAACGGGTGAGATTTTGCCTGATCACAGACTGATTCGCACCGCGGGATTACTTCGCGTCCAGAGGATGGGATGAGCCACGTCACGTTTCAAATCATCAGTGGGATGGAGCAGGGGCGAACTCTCGATCTCGCCACTCCCGTCACCATTGGCCGCGAGGAAGAAAACAGCCTCCGCTTGAACGATGACCGGGTGAGTCGTTTTCACGCCAAGATTCAAGAAGATTCGGGCAGCATCGTCCTGACTGATCTGGATAGTACGAACGGCACGCGAGTCAACGGGCTGCCGGTTCAAATGCGGGTCTTGCAAGTCGGCGATCATGTGTCGGTCGGTCGCTCGATCCTGGTTTATGGCAGCCCCGAACAGGTAGGTGCCCGTCTGCGGGCAGCCTCTCGGATTGACAGTCCGATCGACGCCCCGACTCTACGCGGGCAGAATCTGGAAATTGATTCGGAGTGCGATCCTCTCGGCGAGGACCCCGAGTTTTTTCCCAACGGTCCGCCAGAACTGCCCGCTCGGTTGCGACCGGTTCAAGCGGCTCAGATGTCGGATATGCTCTCCTACCTGCACGCCCAGTTGGGCAAGGTGATCGAGAATTCGTCCGAGGTGACTCAGGAAGAGGAACAGTGGATCGAAGTTCCTCAAGCGACCTGGCAGCGGCTGCTGGCCCTGGAGATGACGCTCGCGAAGTACCTGCTGCGATTGTCCGAGCCCGAAGATTCTTAAAACGGCAGAGAAATCATCCATTAGGTCATGAAAGTGTGAACCACGAATCACACAAAATGACACGAATCGAGATCCGGAAAATTGCCACCGAAAGACTATGAATCCGTCTTCCGAATTCGTGTCATTCGTTTCATTCGTGGTTAAAAATAACATAGTCTTTTGAGGGCCGATTGACGCTTGCGGTTCGGCAGGAGCCTCACCCTCCCGTGACGTCGAAATCGCTGTTACGGCTCTGGCTGCGCGGGCCGCTATTTTTTCGCGGTCGCTGGCTTCGTTTCGAATTCGAATCGCCAGTCTTTCAATTCCCAGTCGTCGTATTCAATCGGTTCTCCGCGACTGGGCTTCAACCGAATTTCCAATCGATTCTTGCCAAGTTGGATGGCATCTACCGGCACCTTGATCCGCAGGCGTTGCGGCCGACTGGCCGTTCCTCGGCCCGTCACTTCGGAATTGAGAACCGAGATCCGACGCGCATTCAACCACAGCTCCGTGGTCATCTCTCCTGCCTGCAAGCGTTTCAACCAGGGATGGTCGAGCGTCCCAGCGCCCGCGGGTTCCAAGTCGACGGCCGTGAGCGAAATGTAGGCGGCTCCGTCGGGGATATCCTCAATGTCGATTGTGCGATCCAGCAGCGTGCCGTCGGGAGTTTTCGTCTCCAGGGCTGACTTCACTTCGTCGCCCAGGTGAAACGGCCGACCTTCCAGCGACCATTGCCGGCCATGATATGTTGGCCGGATGCGCCAGACTTGATTCCAGGGGATTTTCAACTGGCCACACAGCGGATGGTCCAGCGTACAAGACTGCTGATCGATCGCGATCAAGGCGCCAGAAAGTGTGTCCGAAGCCGGTTCCGGAGTCGTATTATTCCACGGTTGCAGTTCCATCTGCACAATTCTGCCGGTAACGCCTCGGGCTACAGACGGGCTCGCTGCGAAATGCAGGCAGGCCAGATCGGGCCACTTCAATTCCGTCTGTTGTGCGCCGGCCTGCAGAGTGATTGATCGACCACTCATGCCGATGAGCTTACCGAACAACTGGTCCCCGGAGGCTAGATCCACTTGATCGCGGCCTCGATCTATGACATCGAACCGTGACGCTCGGACCGAACTTGTGACAGCGAAATCATCGATCCAGACGACAGCAGCTTCGCCAGATGTAGTGACTTTCAGTCCCGACAAGGTGTACCATTCGAGCATGGTCACCTCGCAGTCGGCCAATGGGTAGTTGTCCAACGTGAGTCGCAGCAAACCGGGCTGGATTTCCATCACCACGGTGTGCCAGCCGGGACGGCGCGGAATCTTATGCCGCTGCCAGATGCCGATCTCTGGCAGTTGAGTTTCGTACCAGGTTTCGTCGCCCATGAGACTGATTTGTAACGCACGAGTTTGCACTCCAGGAGGCATTGTTCCTTCAGTCATTTGAATGACTGCCGAACTGGATCCTGGCGCCTTCAAATCAGGATCCAGGAAGAAGCTGAATTCGAGCCAGCCTTTCACAAGGGGTTCTGCCAATTGGTATTTCATAGACGGCTCTTCGGACGAGCATTTCAGGCTGTGCGAACCCGATCGAAACTGTACGCGATTGAGTGGAATTACTCCCCTCGCAGGATTTGACCAGCGTGCAGAATCAGCCTCAAAGTCCTGGTAAACCACGCCATGAGTTCCAGCAGCATGGGAGACTTGTGCCAGAGATGTGAACGGCAAATTCACAGGCGCTTCGAAGCCGGCGATCCATTGGCTGGTTGTGGGCTTGGACGGAGGATTTGCAGGGGAAACAACGGAGGGAATCAGCTTCGCATGCAGCACATCTCCATTGATCAGCTTGAGCTGTTTCCAGCCGCGGTCAGGGAGTGAGCGAGGCACCCGTGGCAGTTCCAGACTTTGGATTTTGTCGAGTGAAATCGTGCCCGTGTCACGTGCCTGAAATTGGAAGCCATCGGCCGAGCCGCCAGTTACGACTCCCATCGATCGCCGACCGTCTCGCAACAAGGCGTCAAACCTCGGGCCATCTGCGGTGGCGGCAGCGGGCCCGATGGCAATCAGGATCAGACTGAGAAATTGACGCAGCACTTAGGGCCTGGTTCTAGTTTCTGTAGTTGAGCAGGATGTTACGGTTGACGGAAAGTGAGGCGCAAATGGGAGGGCGAGGCTCCCGCCGAGCCAAAAGCGAGCTTTAGCTCGGCGTCCGCCGGAGGCATTGAAAGGGGCCTCCGGCGGACGCCGACCTGCGGTCGTGTTAGGCTCGGCGGGAGCCTCGCCCTCCCATCAGCCCGGTCCTGCATTCAGACGAAAACGTTAAGTTCGCTTCAATACCCCCGACTCGGAGAGTCAGGCTACAGGCAGTGGCAACAAATCCTTCAACGCCGTCTCCAAATAAGGTGTTTCAATTCCTATTAGTTTCACCAACTGTTGGTAGCTGTTCAAAAAATGCTCAGTACGAGTCGCTGGTGGATTGCGGCGAATGGCTCGAATCAGCAGATTCTTAGGCGTATGTTCGAGATCGATGAATTCCACGACTTGGGTTTGATATCCGCAAAGCTCCAGCAAATTCGCACGCAGGGCATCGGTTGCGAGAGCTGCAAAACGTTCCTTCAAGATGCCGTGTGTGGCAATGGCAGCGAGAGCAGGATCGGGATTCAGTTGCGCGGCCAACTCATGCTGGCAACAGGGAACCGCCAGAATGACCGGTGTCTCCCAGCGCACCGCTTGAGCAAGAGCGGCGTCGGTCGCCGTGTCGCAGGCATGCAGCGAGACCATCAAATCAACCTGTCCGACGCTGCCGAATTGGGCGATGTCGCCATGCTCGAACGTCAACCCACAACACTGCAGTTCGTTCGCAATCCGCGAGCAATCACGGATGACATCTGCCTTGCGATCGACTCCAACGATCCTGACAGCGCGACCACGGATCTGGGTCAGCAAGTGATGCAAGGCGAAGGTCAGATAACTCTTCCCCGACCCGAAATCCACGACTTGAATCTCGCGATCCTGGGGCAGGTGCGGCAAGATGTCGTCGACCAATTCCAGGAAGCGATTGATCTGCCGAAACTTGTGATACTTGGCCGCCAGGACGCGACCATCGCGATTCATGACGCCAATTTCGATCAGAAACGGGCACGGGACGTCCTCGGGAATCAGATACTGCTTGCGTCGATTGTGAGGTTGCTCGTCGAGCACTTTGGTTGCCGGACTCGCGCGCCAGGCGAATGAGCCATCTCGCTGCCGCTTCACGACGATGTCGGCGGTGCTCGTGAAAACATGCAGCTTTTCGAATTGCGTCTCGAGTAGCTCGCTACAAGTGGCTCGTGCGGCGGCTGGCAACACGTTCGAATGTGTCTGTTGAGCGCCTCGAAAGTGTGTGAGTTGAATCCGCTCACCGTCCTTCAGTTGAACCGTGCGGGCTGAAATCTTACTGATGTCAGATCCGGTTCGTGGTTGACTGAGGACGAATTGGATCATCCCCGGCCAATACTCAGCCAGGCGGGAATCGAGTTCGGACCGAGAATCTACAACGTTGGATGGCACGGTAACGGTGACGTTTGGGGATTGGGTCGCGTATCGTGGGACGGGTCTCCAGGCCCGTCCGTCCGCCCAAGACACGGACGCTAGCAGCGTCCGCCACGGGGCCGGACGGGCCTGGAGACCCGTCCCACGATACCTGAGTTGCACCACGAAACCAATGTTCGATCAGATTGCAGTCAGCGATGAAAAAAATTATTGCGCCATCGTTCACCTGCCCGAACTTCCCAAACGCGTTGCAAAACGTCAACAAACCGTCCTCTCCGATTGACGTTCTTCAAATCCGAGCCCACGGAATGTGCAAACTTGATTCCATTCGGAAGATCCAACCCCATAATGATTTGTCTTTTGTGGAGGCAAAACACTTTAGGGGTGTGGAAAATCGGTTAAGTGTTGATTTGACTTCTACGACATGAGATGATACCGCCATCTGTATCTGTACATCGCCGTATTCTGTGCCTTGAGTCCTCCAAGGGAATGTGGTGAGTGCAGGCCCTGTTATTCGATTCTGAGGCGTGCGATGTCTCAAGCATTATCATTTATCCAACAAAGCGTACCCGACGAGGTGCGTCCCCTGCTGAAGCGGCAATACGAAAGCTGGCAGCAAGGCACGCGCGTCCCCGTCGAGACCATGATTCAGGCTGCCAAGCCTGAACATCGCGCCGTTGCGGCCCAGGCGTTGATCAAGCAGGAAATTGTTCTGCGCGAGCAGTCCGGGGAACATCCCAGCATCAATGAATACCGGACACGCTTCCCCGAATATACCGATAAACTGACTCGTGACTGGGAGAGTGAGCACGAAGTTACCATGGTTTCTCTTCCGCCCGGCGAACTCCCTAAAAAACGTGATTCTCAGATGGATACGAACCAAGAAGTGTTTGAGAAGACGCTCGTCAGTCACCCCGGTGCTTCAGACTCTCGATATACGGAATCGAAGACTGAAGCCGGCGGTGGTCGCACGATGCCTTCAGTGGAGGTCGGTGAATCAGTTGACGAGATGATCGGGCCGTATCGCCTGACGAAGAAGCTGGGCCAGGGGGGCATGGGTGCTGTTTATCAAGCAACCCACACCAAGCTGGACAAGGTTGTGGCGATCAAGTTGCTGTCACGCCAGAGCGGTTTGGAAGCGACTGCCGTCGAGCGTTTCGAACGCGAAATGAAGGCTGTCGGTAAGCTTGATCATCCCCACATCGTACGTGCCATGGACGCCGGCGAATGCGACGGGTTCCATTATCTGGTCATGGAGTACGTCGAAGGCCGCGACGTCTCGCAGTGGGTCAAAGCCCGCGGTCCCTTCACTGTGGGGCAAGGCTGCGAAATCATCCGCCAGGCCGCGCTGGGCTTGCATGAAGCTCACTCACTGGGACTGGTCCACCGTGACATCAAGCCCTCCAATCTGTTTTTGACGTCCAAGGGTTGCATCAAGATCCTGGATCTCGGTCTGGCCCGCCTGGCTGAGGGAACGTTCAACCATGAATTGACCCAGAGCGGTCAGTGCATGGGCACGCCGGATTACATGGCCCCGGAACAATGGACCAATGCCCGCGACGTCGATGGTCGAACCGACCTCTATGCTTTGGGCTGCACCCTGTATCACGTCCTGGCTGGCCGTCCGCCGTTTGGCACGTCCGAGCACGAATCACTCGGCAGCAAGGTTCTCGCTCACACTTCGGGAGCAGTGCCTGATATTCGCCAACTGCGCGCTGACCTCCCGGATCAGGTCCGGCAGGTCCTGGATTGCCTCCTCGCCAAAGACCGCGAACAACGCTTTGCGACAGGCGGCGACCTGGCGAGCGCCTTGCAACCCTACTGCGAGCCGTTGCCTGGTGCAGATCCCTTGGCAGCTGGCAACATGGGCTCGATGCCGTCCATTTCCGGGATGAAGATTCCTCGGAGAAAGGGAGCTGGAAAGCAGATCGCCATGATCACCGCGGGGCTGGCCGTATTTGCCATGGTCGCCGCGTTTATCGTGATTCGTGTTCGGGACAAATACGGTCGCGTGACCGACATCAAGGTCCCCGTCGGATCCTCGGTCGAAGTCATCAACGCCGGCGACCCAGGTCCCGACGCTGAATCGGCAACTCAAAAGACCGCCTCAACGATCAATAAAGGCGGGAAGAATGGCAAGGGAGTCGCCTCTGTGACCGTTCGGCCGGTGCCTGCCGGTGAACTCCCCGAAATGCAGCCCGAAACAGAGGGCAATGATCCGAAGGTTGCGGGCACCGTGCCGAAGCCGGCCGAAACGAAGGGCGGCAAGCCCATGCCGACAGTCGTCGCCGCGGCCGAGATTCCCAAAGATGAGCCGGCCCCGGAAAATCTGGTGCCGCCTGTCCTGCTGCGTCTGCCGATGGCACCTGATTTGATCGCCAAGCAACAGGGTGCCTGGTCACGGCGCATGGAACGTCCTACGAATCAAGCCAACTCCATTGGCATGACGCTGATGGTCATTCCGCCGGGTGAGTTCGACATGGGATCATCACCTGAAGAGCAGGCAGGAATTCCCGCCGGCGGTGGCCCCACGGGCAGCATTCCTCAGCTTCTGGCCTCGGAAGGTCCGCGACACCACATCAAGATTAGCCGCCCATTCGCTATGGGACAAACGGAAGTGACGGTGGGGCAGTTCCGCGAATTCATCACTGCCACTCAATACAAAACGCTGGCCGAACGCGAAACGGCCACGGGTTTGTCACTCGGTGAAGGGATCACTCAGAAGCAACGGGGCCGGCAGCCAAGCTACTCCTGGCAGTATGTTGGCGACGCGGCACTGAACGACGAGCAACCCGTCTCCAACCTGAGCTGGTATGACGCGGTCGCCTTCTGCGAATGGTTGAGCCAGAAGGAGAAGGTCATCTATCGATTGCCCACCGAAGCGGAATGGGAATACGTCGCACGAGCCGGATTGGGTATGACCACCGTGGGTAGCGAAGAGTGGACCGCCATGTTGAAACAAGGCGCGAATCTGTCCGATGCCAGTGCCGTTCGAGACTTCGCGGCTCAGCCGTTCATTGGGGCGGCCGCCGACTGGGACGACACGTTTGCTGCGGTCGCTCCGATTGGCAAATTCACTGCTAATGTGTTGGGATTACAAGATCTCAATGGAAACGTGGCAGAGCTTTGTAGCGATCGATTTGGTGCAGAATACTATCAGACATCGCCGCTGGAGAATCCGCAGGGACCCGAAGTGGGTAACAGCCGGGTGGTTCGCGGGGCCTCCTGGCAGTCAGGATTAAGCGAATGCCGTCCAGGCATGCGTGGTTATGTCGCACCCGGTCAGGCTCTCATGCAGGTCGGCTTCCGAGTCATTCAGGAGCTGCAGGAACCGGCAGTTGAAGGGGCCGCAGTCGTTGCTGACACACCAGCCCGGCGTGAACTGCAAGCGGCTGAACGTGTGCTGAACTGGGGCGGGAAAGTCCGAGTTGCCTTTGGTCCTCAGCCCTCGAATGAGATCTCCAAGCTGAGCGATTTGCCGAAGCGTGATTTCAGTGTCTATGCCATCTCGCTGGCCGATTCCGGTATCAGCGACGTTGGCCTGTTGCGTTTGAAGGGCCTGACGGCCTTGCAGGAACTGGACCTTTCCGAGAACGCGGTCACCGATCTGGGACTCGAGATCATCGGTTCGTTCAAGACCCTGCGCAAGCTCACTCTGCAAGGTACCCATGTCACCGGGGCTAACCTGGTGCATCTGGTGGGATTGAAAAAGCTGCTCGACCTGGATCTGTCCCGCTGCCCGGTGACCGATGCGAGCATCGATCCGATTCGAGGCTTGGTGACCTTAACCATGGTGCGTTTGAATTCGACTAGCGTCACCGACGCCGGTCTGGAAGCGCTCAGGCCGTTGACGTTGTTGAAGGAACTGTACCTCGCCGACACCCGTGTGACCGGAGCCGGGTTGACCAGTCTCAAGCGGATGGAACAGTTGACGTGTTTAGATCTGTCGCAGACTCCCATCAACAACAAGGTGATGCAGTCTGTGGCCGAATTGAAGAAGCTGCGTCAGTTGAGATTGAACTGGTCGACCGTGTCAGACATTGGCGTGTCCTATCTGAAAGACAGCTATACGCTCAATGAAATCGGGCTGCGTGGGACCGACGTTGGCAACTACAACGTCGAAATGCTCGGGAAACTGCGCGGAATCAAGTTGCTGGATTTGCGAGAGACCGATGTCACACCGACCGACATCGAAGATCTGAAGAAGACGCTCAAGCCCCCGACCACGAAGATCGAATTCTCAAATGGTGACTTCAACGCGCGAGTTGCCAGCCTGTGTCTGTCGCTGGGTGGTAAGGTGATGATTGCGGACGACATCAAGGGTGAGGCCCGGCAGATCATTGATCTGAAAGAGTTGCCCACATCCACGTCCTACTTGGTCCGCGAAATCCATCTCACCGATTTGCCAGTGAGCGACGGATGGCTGTGGATGCTGCCGAAGTTGCAGAATCTGAAAGTCTTAAGGCTGAACGGCACGCGGATCGACGATGCCGGATTGGAAGTCCTGACTAAGGCGACGAAGCTGGAAAGCCTCAGCCTGGATGGCACGCGAATCTCGGAAGCGGGACTCGAATACATCGCCACGTTAAAGCAATTGAAGACTCTCTCGTTACGTGATACGCGAATTCCGGCCGCGCAAGTTGCCGGTCTGAAACAGAAATTGCCGACGACTGAGATTCAGTAGTCGCTGTCTCTGAAATAGAACTGTTTGCCAGAAGCCCGGCGTGCGTGTCACTGCCGGGCTTTTTTCGTAAGATGTGTTGAGGCACGTCCTACGGCGACCGTCCGACCCGTTGGCTGGGAACTCATTTCATGCTGCAAAAATTCTACGAGCAGAACCGCAATCTGATCGTCAACATCAACGGCAAGTTGATCCATCGCGACCAGGCTGGCGTTAGTCCGTTCGATTCGGCGGTGCAGGGGGGCGATGCCGTTTGGGAAGGCTTGCGGCTGTATCAAGGTCGAATCTTCAAGCTGACCGAACACCTGGCCCGGCTGCGAAGTTCTGCGAAAGCACTGGCGTTCACAGAGATCCCAACCGATGCCGAAATCATCGAGGAGATTACGCGGACATTAAAGGCGAATGAGATGTTTGACGAGGTGCATCTCCGCCTGACATTGACCCGGGGGGTGAAATACACATCGGGGATGGACCCTCGATTGAATCAGATGGGCCCCACCTTAATCATCCTGGCCGAACACAAGCCGCCCATTTATGGCACCGCAGGATTGAAGTTGATCACCAGCAGCATCCGTCGATTTCCACCCGATTGTCTCGACCCCAAGATTCATCACAACAATCTGCTGCAGTCGATCCTGGCCAAGATTGAAGCCAACAATGCCGGTGCCGACGATGCGCTGATGCTCGATCAACGCGGATTTGTTGCCGAGACCAACGCCACGCATGTGTTTATCGTGCATGGCGGTTGCCTGTTGACCAGCCGCCTGGTTGCCTGCCCGGAGGGGATCACTCGCGACGCCGTATTGGAACTGTGCCGCACGCACGGCATTCGGCATGAAGAGCGGGATATCTCGCTGACCGAAGTCTATCGTGCGGACGAAGTGTTCTGCACGGGGACGATGGGTGAACTGGCCTGGGTTATGGCTGTCGATGGCCGATTAATTGGTGATGGCCACCGTGGACCGTTTACGAAGCGTCTGAGTGATCTCTTCGGAGAGCTGACGCGAACGTCGGGGACGGTTGTCATTCCACCATTTAGTGCGCAGATCTAATTGAAATGGGTCAGGTGAGCCCGGTCATTTGGGTTGTCAGAATCACCGAGGTACGAAGAGACGGCCGGGGCGGCCATCCTACGGAAATACTGGAGACTCGAAATGTTGCGTGTTTGGTGTCTGCTGCTCCTGTCCCTTGCCTTGGCGACTGACGTCCTTGCAGCCCCGCCGGTGGCTCACAATCAGTTGACGAAAGAAGAGATTCAGGCCGGCTGGATCAAGTTGTTTGACGGAGAATCGACATTCGGCTGGAAGGCCAACAGCAACGTCGATTGGAAGGTCAAAGACGGCATCATTGATGCGGCCACCGGCGACGCAGGGATGCTCTTCACGACTACCGAGTTCTCAGACTACGAGCTGCGCTGCGACTTCTGGATGGCCAAAGGGGGCAACAGCGGACTGTTCTTGCAATCGCCGTTCAATCCGAAAGATCCGGCGAAAGACTGCTATGAATTGAATATCTGCGACGTCCATCCGATGTTCAAAACAGGCAGCCTCGTGGGGCTCGCGAAACCCAAGAAGGAAGTCTCCGGCGAAGAGGCTTGGAAGACCTTCCACGTCACCGTGCGCGGCGCCCACCTGATCATCAAGTTGGATGGTGAGCTGGTTCTGGACTACACGAATCCCAGTCCCACCGCACCGAAGACCGGCTTCATCGGACTGCAGAAGAACTCGGGCCATGTGCAATTTCGGAACGTGTACTTGAAACCTCTGGCTGCCAAACCGTTGTTCAACGGCAAGGATTTGACCGGCTGGCGAGTCGTCCCCGGAGGGGTCAGCAAGTTCACTGTGGTCGATGGCACCATCCACGTCGAAAACGGCCGCGGATTCCTCGAGACGACCGACCAGTGGGCAGACTTCGTCCTGCAGGCGGAGGCTCGCACCAATGGCGAGCATCTCAACAGCGGCATCTTCTTTCGCACCTTGCCGGGTACCGAGAAGAATCCCTCGGACGGTTATGAATGCCAGATCCGCAATCAGTGGGAAGGGAAGGACCGCACCAAGCCAGTGGACTTTGGAACGGGAGCCATCTACCGACGCATCGCGACTCGTCGAGTCGTCCCGAACGATAAAGAATGGTTCACGATGACGCTGGTCGCTCGCGGGCCGCATGTCTCGGTCTGGGTCGATGGCTATCAGACGACCGACTGGATCGACACGCGTAAGCCGGACCTCAATCCTCGCAATGGCCTGCGAACACAAGCGGGACATTTCAGCCTGCAGGGGCACGATCCCACAACCAATCTGGACTTCCGCAACTTCCGATTGACCGAGTATCCCAAGCCGTAATGCCTATCCCGCGGAAAGCGGGTTTGGAGGTCGGCGTCGATCTCGGGTACACTTGTGGGATCTGAGGGTGAATTACTTCGGAGACAACAACAGGTGGTTCTCAGCAGGATGAGGTGCAGGCATGTGTCGACATTGGCTACTCGCGGGATTGCTCGTCAGTTTTGGGATGACCGCTGCATGGGCAGAGGATGCGAAGGTTGAAGCACCAGCCAAAGAGGCCCCGGCGCCAAGAGACGATGCTGGCAAACCGGATACTGCCGAAGCGAAGCCGACCGACCAGCCCATTGCGGCCACGGCCGAGCAACTGCAGCAGTGGATCCAGGACTTGGTGAGTCCCAAGTTCGCCACTCGCCAGGCGGCCTCGCAAAAGCTCGTGCAGTCGGGCAAGGCCGGTATGGAAGCGGTCGCCGGCGCGGCCAAGACCGACGACCTGGAACTCGCCACGCGGTGCCTGGCGGTCCTCACCGAGGGACTGAGTTCCAAGTCTGAAGATGTCCAACAGGCGGCCCGAACCGCCTTGCAGAATCTCGCCAAGAGTGAGAACAAGTCAGTTGCTCAGCGGGCTCGCGCGGCCTTGGAGACACCCGTCAAGCTGGGGATTCCCGGTGGTCGATTTCCTGGTGGAGTGGCGGGCAATTTCCAGCAGATCGCCGTGCAGATCAACAACGGCGCCCGCCAGATCAAGGTGACCGAGAACGGCAAAGAGATCGTCATCAAGGACAACAACGGCAAGGACATTACTATCACGACGACCGAGACCGTGAACGGCCAGAAGGTCACGAAGTCGGTCACGGCCAAAGATGAGGACGACCTCAAGAAGAACCACGCCGAGGCCCACGCCCTGTTCGAAAAGTACAGCAAAGGTGGCAACGGGATCCGTTTGAATTTCGGGGGCAATGCGATTGGCAATGGAATCGCCATTGGTCAACCGGGCATTCAAGCCATCCTCAACCGTCCGCGCGCGGTGAATCCCTTCAAGGCCGCGGAGGCTCTCAACGAGATCGACCAACTGCGTCAAAAGCTGGAAGCCTCGAACGAGAAGCTGTCCAAAGCCGCCGAGTCCGACAAGCCTGACCCCGCAGATCTGAAGGCCATCTCAGCTGAGATCAAGTTGCTCACCAAGCGTCTCGCCGAGATCAAGGCAGGGTTCGAGCAGCCGTAATCGGCCCCGTAGCCCGACTCTCTGAGTCGGGAGCTTCGACGAGGAGTACCCGACTCGGAGAGTCAGGCTACAGCCGCTAACGCCCTCACACTAAAATCTGCTTGACGACGTTCCCGTGAACATCCGTCAATCGATAGTCGCGTCCCTGAAAACGGGTCGTCAGACGCGTGTGATCGAAGCCCAACAGATGCAAGATCGTCGCCTGCAGGTCGTGAATATGCACCTTGTCTTTCGCCACCGAGAACCCGAACTCATCGGATTCACCGTGTGAGTATCCACCCTTCACGCCGCCGCCGGCCATCCACATCGAGAAGCAATCGGGATAGTGATCGCGACCCAGCAAGGCCCCGCCGGATGTGCGGCCTTCACGGAACGGCGTGCGGCCGAATTCACCACCGCAAATGATCAACGTATCCTCAAGCAACCCGCGTTGCTTGAGATCCTTGATAAGTGCCGCGACCGGCTTGTCCATCGTCGCACATTTGTTGGTCAGACCACCCTTGATGTCGGTGTCGGCCCCCGTCGCGTGGAAGTCCCAGCCCCAGTCGAACAGTTGGACATAACGCACACCTTGTTCGACCAACCGCCGAGCCAGCAGGCAATTATTGGCAAAGCTGGATCCACCCGGCGTAGCTCCGTAGGAATCCAACGTCGCCTTGGTCTCCTTAGAGATATCCATCACCTCGGGCACCGCGGTCTGCATGCGGTAGGCCAACTCGTACTGAGCAATGCGGGTCAGTGTTTCCGGATTGCCCAGTTCTTGAGACTGCAATTCGTTGAGATCCCGCAGTGCATCCAGGCTCTCGCGACGCATGGCTCGGTCCATCCCAGGAGGATCGGTCACATACAACACCGGATCACCTTTCGAGCGGCACTGCACCCCCTGGAAGACCGATGGCAGGAAGCCACTACCGTAGGAGTTCTTACCGCCATTGGGCTGGACTCCACTGGAAATGAGGACCACGAATCCCGGAAGGTTTTCGTTCTCTGATCCCAGCCCGTACGTGACCCATGACCCCAGCGACGGACGTCCCGATCGAGCCGACCCGGTATAGAGCAGCAGCTCCGCGGGAGCATGATTGAATTGCTCGGTGAACATCGACTTGATGACGCACATCTCGTCAGCAATGCCGTGCATGTTAGGGATTGCGTCCGACAACCAGACGCCCCCCTGACCGCACTGCGTGAATTTTCGCGGAGTCCCTAGCAGCTTTGGAACCCCCGACGTAAACGCGAAACGCTTTCCCTTGAGGAACGAATCGGGACACGGCTCGTCGGTGTGCTTGACGAGCTCGGGCTTGTAGTCGAACAGATCCAGGTGCGGAGGCGAACCCGTCAAGTGCAGGTAGATCACCCGCTTGGCCTTCGCGGGGAAGGGGGCTGCCTTGGGAGCCAGCGGATTGATCACAGAATCGATCGACGATTCGGGCTTGGCCGCGGAGGCCGAGTTCCCCATGAGCGCGGAGAGAGCAATCGCCCCCAATCCCAGTTGAGATTGCTGGAGAAAGTGACGGCGAGTCTGGAGCGTGAGGTTTTGGAGCTGAGGATTCATGTGATTCCAATTCATAACTCAGTAACTGCGAATGTAGACCATTGAGCCCCCGTGGCCGACGCTGCTAGCGTCGGCGTCAACATCGACGCTAGCAGCGTCGGCCACGGGCATCAACGTTTCATAATCGTCTCATCCAAATTGAGCAGCACATTACCGACCACGGTCAGCGCGGCCAATTCCGGAACACTCATCTCAGCCGGCGGCGGTCCCAGCGGTTCCGTCGCCATCTTGCGAGCCTCATCGGCATTCAGCCCGTATTTTTTGACGGCATCTTCGTAAAGTTTTACCAACCGCACGACTTCAGCCGGGTGCGGTTCACGAGCGAGAGTAAGTCGGAACCCGTAGGCCAATCGCTCGGCCGGCGTCTTGCCTCCAGCGCTCACCATGCGGCGAGCCAGAGCCTGGGCTGCTTCGATATAAACGGGATCGTTCAATGTGACGAGTGCCTGCAACGGCGTATTGGTTCGGATACGGCGCACCGTACACGTTTCGCGGTTCGGAGCATCAAACGTCGCCATCGACGGATAGGGACTCGAACGGCGCCACGTGGTGTAGAGTCCACGGCGATACTTATCGGCTCCGGCACTCGTCTGCCAGTCGATGCCACTGCCGAATGCCGCACTCAGCCCCATGGATGGCTGCGCCGGTTTGACCGGAGGACCGTACATCTTGGGACTCAACAAGCCGCTCACCAGCAAGGCCTGATCGCGGAGTGTTTCCGCGGACAAACGGAACCGTGGTCCGCGTGCCAGGAGGCGGTTGTCGGGGTCGCGGTGTTGCAACTCGGCTGGGGCTTTAGACGACTGGCGGTAGGCGGCCGAGGTCACCAGCAACCGCAGGAAGGCTTTCGTGTCCCACTTCAGGCGGACCATTTCCGTCGCCAGCCAGTCGAGCAATTCCGGATGGAACGGCTGGTCCCCTTGCGAACCAAATTCTTCGCTGGTGAGCACAATCCCCACTCCGAAGATCTGCTCCCAATACCGATTGGCAATGACGCGTCCCGTCAACGGGTTCTCGTCGCTCATGACCCATTTGGCGAGCGTCAGCCGGTCCCGCGGTGCGTCGGCGGGCAAAGCCGGGAAGGTCGCGGGAGTCCCTTCCTTCACTTCGGCTCCCAAGTCCATGAAGTTGCCGCGGTGCTGAATCTTGGTGATCCGGCGTTGATCCATTGGCAACTCCTTCATGATGGGCACGGTTTCCGGCTTCAGATCGGCCAACTGCTGTGTCAGCGTCGCCAACTGTTTCCGGGTGCCATCAAGCTCCGGTGCGATGGTCAGATAGTAGGCAGCGATCGCCGCCACTTGCGCCGGCGTACGGCTGGCAGTCGCAACTCGCAAGGCGTCGAGGATCGGCGTCGGAGTCCGAGCGACTTCCGCCACACCCGCATCGGCGGTCGTCGACAGCCGGAAGTGTCCCAACGTGTGATTGTCGAACGATGAGTTTTGTTCGATCGTGACGGTCAACGTCGAGCCCGCCGGAGCTTCAATCGGTGCCTTCGGGATGAGTGTCAAGGCGTGCGGCTTACCGATTTCGCCACCGATGGCCCAACCCTTGGTTTTGGGATCGGGATTCTTGATCACGGCCGCGGGGTCTAGACCGGCTTGAGTAAAATCAGCCAGGGCGAGGGCGAACTCAATCTCCCGGCGACCGCTGAGGGAGAACTCGGCATTGGGCTTCGGCGGGGCGGCCACTTTCTGCTCCCAGACCGGTTCACGCTTCTCATTCAAGAGGCTGATCTTGAAGTCGGCAAGACGTTCGACCGTCCCCACGTCGACACGACCCCAGACCACCAGCCGGTCGAGCTTCTGCTCGGCCTTCAGATCCAACTCCCACCAGGGATCATCAGAAGCGGCCGTGTGAGTGGTCGACTTGGCTTCCGTGTAGCGGCCGTCGGTATTACCGTCGATTGCCAACTTGGCCGGGCCGTCATAGTCGGTGGTGCTCTGCTTGGCTTCACCCTTACTCGCCAGGTTGTCCTTACCCGCGAACGCCTGGACTTCAGCCAGCGAGAGCATCTTCCCCTTACCGGGCAATTCGATGCGGACATAGCGGCCGCTGAGTGCCGTTCCCGTCGGGGGATTCAATGTCGCAGAAATCTTGGTCACGACGAAATTCCCACTGGCATGCCCCGGGCCACCACCAGGCAGCAACGGTTCGGGCAGAGCTTCCAGCCGCACGGCACGCACAGCGGTCGCTGGCAGGGGCAGATCGACATTGTAGGTATCTGTCTTGGATGCGGTCGGAACGCTGACAGAACCGTCGTCGGCAATGGTCATGACGGTTCCTGCTGTCGAACGGGCGCTGGCAGGTTTCGCATTGAGCCAGGCCAGATTCAACGGGTAGGCCGCCTCCCACTTCGCCTGAGCCGCCTGCAGCGCGGGCGTCGATGTCTTAGCCACCAGTTCGAGCTTGGTCCGTTCTTCTTCCCACAGCGACTTCTGGCGACGTTGCTCGTCCGAGTAAATCATCGCGAGGGGCGATTCGTCCCGGCGATCGGCATCGGCCGTGTTGTTGAAGAACGCGTAGAATTTGAAAAACTCTTCCTGAGAAATTGGGTCGTACTTGTGGTCATGACACTGGGCACAAGCGATCGTCGTTCCCATCCAGACGGCCATCGTCGTGTTGACTCGATCCACGATGGCGACCGTGCGGAACTCTTCGTCGTTGGTGCCCCCTTCGCTATTCGTCAACGTATTGCGATGGAAGGCCGTGGCGACAACCTGCTCGTCGGTCGCATTGGGCAGCAAGTCTCCCGCCAGTTGTTCAATCGTGAATTGATCGAACGGCTTGTTGTCGTTCAAGGCGCGAATGACGTAATCGCGATACAGCCAGATCGTCCGCGAAGGATCATCGGCATAGCCGGCCGAGTCCGCGTACCGAGCCAGATCGAGCCACAGGTTGGCCCAGTGCTCGCCGTAGGCCGATTTCTGCAGCAAGCGGTCAACCAATTTCTCGTAAGCCTGAGGATCGGCATCTTTAACGAACGCCTCAACCTCTTCCAAAGTCGGCGGCAGTCCCGTCAGATCAAGCGACACGCGGCGAATGAGGGCATAACGATCCGCTTCGGGTGCGGGTTTGAGCTTCTCCGCTTCCAACCGCGCCAACAAGAACCGGTCTATATCATTCTTCGGCCAGGCCGCATCTTGCACTGCAGGGGGAGTCGGCCGCACCGGCTTGATGTACGACCAGTGGAGCGAATAGTGAGCTCCCTGTCGAACCCATTCCTTGAGCAGTTCAATTTCGTGCGGAGACAACGTCTTACCACTGGTCTTCGGCGGCATCACTTCTTCGGGATCCTGCGAGAGGATCCGAGTCATCAGTTCGCTCGCCTCAGGCTTACCGGGAACGATCGCCGCGTGACCACCCAGATCGGCAATCGAACCCGCCGGCGTATCGAGTCGCAAGCCATTCTTCCCCCCCTTGCGGTCAGTCTCACTGGGACCGTGGCAGAGGAAACACTTGTTCGACAGGATCGGTTTGATATCGCGGCTGAAGTCAATTTTCTTCGCCGGAGCGTTAGCGGGAGCGGCAGCCTGAGCCCAAGCCCGCGAGGCATCCAGCCCCGAAACCAAGGACGCGGCCACACACAACAAGCCCAGAAAACGAACCGGGAAGCGAACCGGAAAACGAACAAGAAAACGAATCTGCATGGTGAAGCGCCACCTGATACTGGACTGCCAGAAATAGAGATCGTTGGTCTGGAGGGACCCGAACCGGAGGGAGTTTTTCAACCGCAATCGCAATCGCACTGACACTAACGCCGAAACATCGTCCCGTCACATTGCATCAACCGAGATTGATATTGTATGAGACACCCCCGCCGATTGCAAAGTTGTCTTGCGAACTCCAGCCGATCGACGGCGGAAAGGGCGAAGATTCGCGCGATCTTCCCGCGACATCTTTGAAATCTTCAGCGCGTAGGATGGCCGCCCCGGCCGTCTCCCCTGGCGGGCAGACGGTCAAGGATAAGCGCCACGGCCATTGGGCACCTTCCCATTTCGGGCATTTGGAGACCCCACCGCGAAGAATGCGACGGCCGGGGCGGCCATCCTACGAACGCAATGTTCTCGCGCCATCTTTGAAATGTTCGACCATGCCGGGGTGAATTCCATTCGTTCTGGACCCACACCGAATCGGTGATCCACCTCCGGATTGGCTAAACAACCTCCCTCGCGTTGGAAGATAACCCTCTTTGAACTCTTTGAACTCTTTGAACTCTTTGAACTCTTTGAACTCTTTGAACTCTTTGAACTCTTTGAACTCTTTGAACTCTTTGAACTCTTTGAACTCTTTGAACTCTTTGAACTCTTTGAACTCT